>PARB01000099.1 GCA_002709505.1 Paracoccaceae bacterium
GAACAGCAGCTTCTTGGGCTGCGGCAGGATCTCCGCCATCGGGCAAACGATGATCGTGTCGAGCGACCCTTCCCGGCGCACCGCCTCGACCTTGTCGTAGATCACTTTGAGATCGAGCGTCACCATGGTGCGCACGCCGGCGTCGCGTGCCTGGAACGACAGCTCCCGCTCCACATAGAGCGGATTGAAGTTGACGATGATGCCGCCGATCTTCAGCACGGCGAAGTAGAACACCGTGTAGTAGGGGGTGTTGGGCAGGCACAGGCCTATCTTGTCGCCCTTGCCGACGCCCATCGCCTGAAGGCCGGCCGCGGTGCGCTCGACCATCTCGCCGATCTCGCCATAGCTCCAGCCCTTGCCCAGAAAATCCATGGCCGGCCGGTTGCCGAATTCTCGCACCGTGGCGTCGAGATAGGCGTGAAGCGGCTTTGGATGAAAATCGGCAAGCCATTCCTGCGCGTCGGTCACGGATGCTCCTCCCCTCACTGCTCTTTCTTGCGCGAACCGCCGTCTCCCCCGGCGCCGCGCGCAAGAAACATGACCAAGCCTTCCGTTTACGTCAACGGAAAATGCGGTCGGCCGACATCCGCATCTCCTTCAGATAAGCATCGCCGGCCCGGTTCCAATCCCTGTCGCCTGTTGCGCGGCGTACAGCATGCGGGATCGGGTCAGGAATCCAGAAGCGCGAAACGGTCGACGTCGAACATCCCCTTGTCGGTGATCTTGAGGTGCGGGATCACCGGAAGCGGCAGGAAGGCGACCTGCAGGAACGGCTCGTCGAGCGTGCAGCCCAGCGCCCGCGCCGCCGCGCGCAGTTCCTCCAGCGCATGCCGCACAGTCTCGAAGGGTTCCACGCTCATCAGGCCGGCAACCGGAAGCGCGAGCTCCGCCGTCACGCCCGTTTCATCGGCAACAACAAACCCGCCCTGCAGGTCTGCGATGCGGTTGACGGCAATCGCCATCGCCGCATCGTCCACCCCGACCACGCAGATATTGTGGCTGTCATGACCCACCGACGAGGCAATGGCGCCGCGCGTCAGGCCGAAGCCGGAGACGAAGCCGCGGCCGATGCCCCCGGTGCGTCCGTGGCGCTCCACCACCGCGACCTTGGCGACATCCTGCGCCGGATCGGCTGCGACCGCCCCCGCCTCGACCGGCAGCGAGCGGCTCAACCGCTCCGTGATGATCCGCCCCGGCACGACACCGATCACCGCCCGCTCGTTCGCAGCATCGGCCGGAACGCGAAAATCCTCAGCCGAAATCTTGCGCAGATGCACGCTCGTCAGCCCGACCGGCGCAAGCGGCGCGCGGCCGGCAAACGCCGCATCATCCACCGGACGACCGGCGGCGATCACCGAATGCACGCGACACTCTTCCAGATCGTCGAGCAGCACGAGGTCCGCCCGCCACCCCGGCGCGACCAGCCCCCGGTCTCGCAGGCCGAAGGCCACGGCCGCCGACCAGCTCGCCGCGCGATACGCGTCCTGCGGCCGCGCGCCGCGCGCGATCAGCCGGCGGATCATGCTGTCGAGATGGCCTTCCTCGGCGATGTCGAGGGGATTGCGGTCGTCGGTGCACAGGCACACGAAGGACGCCGTATCCGGGGTCAGGATCGCCGCCAGCGCCTCCAGGTCCTTCGACACCGATCCCTCGCGGATCAGCACGCTCATGCCCTTGGCGAGCTTTTCGCGCGCCTCTTGAGCCGTTGTCGCCTCATGGTCGGTGCGGATCCGGGCGGCGAGATAGCCGTTGAGGTCGAGCCCCGTCACCAGCGGTGCATGGCCGTCGATATGCGCCTCCTGGAAGGCGGCAAGCTTCGCGATCACCGCCGGGTCGCGGTTGAGCACACCGGGGAAATTCATGAATTCCGCCAGGCCGATCACCTGGGGATGCGACCGCAACGGCTCCAGATTGCCGATCTCGAGCCGTGCGCCGGCGGTCTCGAAGGCCGTTGCCGGAACGCAGGACGACAGATTGACCCTGAGGTCCATTACCATGCGTTCCGACGCGTCGAGAAAATAGCGAATGCCCTCGACGCCGAGCACATTGGCGATCTCATGCGGATCGCAGATCGCCGTCGTCACGCCATGCGGCAGCACGCAACGGTCGAACTCCAGCGGCGTGACCAGCGAGGATTCCACATGCAGGTGGGTATCGATGAAGCCCGGAACGACCATGCGGCCACCGGCATCGATCTCCCGCTCGCCGCGATAGCGCGCATGCGTGCCGACAATCCGGTTGCCCACGATGGCGATGTCGGTGTCCGTGACCGATCCGTCCATCACCGAAAAAAGCCGCGCATTGCGGATCACCAGATCGGCCGGGACCTCGCCGCGCCCGGCGGCAATGGCACGGGTGAGAAACGCTTGCGTATCGGCGGTATCCGGCATGGAGGTCTCCGTTGCGCGAAAGGAAAACGGGCGCCGGGCACGGCCGCGGAACCGCCGGCGCGACACCAACCATGACACGCAAGCGCGGCGTCGCGCCACCGCCGCGACGCGTCGCCCACAGATGAGCCGCCTTCAGGGCCACCTTCCGCAACGTCCGATTTCCGCCGGATCACAGTGCAGCGCAGCAACGAAAGCGTTTGACAGACGCGTTTCATCGATGATTAATTAAATCAGATAAATTAAATTGGAGATCGGGTGATAGAACGAACACCCGGCCGCGGTTACAGCCGCGAGAGAGGGACCAAAATCGTGCCAGTTCGCCCGCTCGTCGGTCAAGGATCCAATTCGGCACAACTGCGCCGTTACAATGAACGTATCGTGCTTCAGGCCTTGCGGCGCGTCGGCGAGGCCTCCAAGGCGGATCTCGCGCGACTTGCCCAACTCACCAACGCGGCGATCGGCGGCATCATCCAGGAGCTCTCGGCGGCCGGACTGATCGACACCCTCGGCAAGCGCCACGATGGCGGGCGCGGCCAGCCGGCGACCATGCTGCGGATCGCTCCCTCCGGCGCCTATGGCTTCGGCGTGCGTCTCGACCGGACCTCGATCGAAACGGTGCTGGCAGATTTCTCGGGCCGCATCATTGGCCGCCAGTCGCACGACCGGTTCCTGCCGACCCCCGAGCGCGCCGTCGAACTTGTGGCCGGCGACATCGACACCCTGCTCAAGCTGATCGAGCCGGAAGAACACGACCGCATCGCCGGTGTCGGGCTGGCAATGCCCTTCAACCTCGGCGCCTGGCTGCGCGAACTCGGGCTTCCGGTCGAAGCCTTCCGCCGCTGGGACGAGGTCGACTTCAAGGCCTTGCTCGAGGAGGCCATCTCCTATCCCGTCTTTTCCGAAAACGACGGGACGGCCGCCGCCATCGCCGAGCTCTTTTCCGGGGCCGGCCGGCTTGCAGACGATTTCCTCTATCTGTTCCTCGGACCGGCGATTGGCGGCGGCGTCGTCACCGGAGGCGACTGCCTCAAGGGCGTCAACGGCAACGCCGGCGATGTCGCGATGATCCCCGTTCCGCCCAGCCGGCTCGCCTCCGCGCCACGGCCGCGCGGCGAGATGGACATCCTGCTGACCCGCGCATCGCTTTCCGCCCTCAAGCGCCATCTCGCCCATCACGGCGTGGACGCGGAAACGCGCGGCGACCTCGAGCTTGCCGTCGAGACCGGGCACCCAGCCGTCGACGAATGGCTCGATGACTGCGTCGCGGCCCTGGCACCGGCCGTCTGGTCGGCGATCTCGCTCCTCGATGTCCCGCTGGTGGTGATCGACTTCGATATCGACGGTGGACTGGCGGATCGCCTGCTTGCCGATCTTGCCGAAGCCCTCGAGACCGCCGCCCCGGAGGCGCGCTACCCGCCGCGCCTGCAACGCGGCTCTTTCGGATCCGACGCGGGGGCGGCGGGGGCTGCCAACCTGCCGATCTTTTTCAACTATTCGCCACGCACCGCCATCCTGACCGGACGCGGGGCGAAACAGGGTGCAGCCCGGCCACGACATGCGGATCAACCGCATGCGGCAGTCGGCGGCACCTGACGACCTCCGTCCGGATACGCCGGGGGAGGACCAGCCGGGTCAAACGACCATTGGGAGGAGACTGACATGCTACGCAAACTGATGCTTGCCGGAACGATCATCGCAGCCGCGGGTGCCACACCGGCCCTCGCCTCGGAAACCAATGCCTGCCTGATCACCAAGACGGACACCAATCCGTTCTTCGTGAAGATGAAGGAAGGCGCCACCGCCAAGGCGGAAGAACTCGGCATGACGCTCAAGTCCTACGCGGGGCGGATCGACGGCGACCACGACGCGCAGGTCGCGGCCATCGAGACCTGCATCGCCGATGGCGCCAAGGGCATCCTGATCACCGCCTCCGACACCAAGGCCATTGTCGACAGCGTTCGCCAGGCCCGCGATGCCGGGATTCTGGTGATTGCCCTCGACACCCCGCTGGAGCCGATCGACGCGGCCGACGCGACCTTTGCGACCGACAACTTCAAGGCCGGCGAACTCATCGGCCAGTGGGCCGCCGCGTCGCTCGGCGACGAGGCCGCCAATGCGCGCATCGCCATGCTCGACCTTGCCGTCAGCCAGCCCTCCGTCGGCGTGTTGCGCGACCAGGGCTTCATGACCGGCTTCGGCATCGACGTGAAGGATCCGAACCGCTGGGGCGACGAGGACGACCCGCGCATCGTCGGCCACGATGTCACCGCCGGCAATGAGGAAGGCGGGCGCACGGCGATGGAGAACCTTCTCACCAAGGATCCGACCATCAACGTCGTCTACACCATCAACGAGCCGGCCGCCGCCGGAGCCTATGAGGCGCTGAAGGCGATGGGCCGCGAGAACGACGTGCTGATCGTCTCGGTCGACGGCGGCTGCCCGGGCGTGAAGAATGTCGCGGAAGGCGTCATCGGCGCCACGTCGCAGCAATATCCGCTGCTGATGGCCTCCCTCGGCATCGAGGCGATCAAGGCCTATGCCGACACCGGCAAGAAGCCCGAGCCGACGCCGGGCAAGGCCTTCTTCGACACCGGCGTCGCGCTCGTGACCGACAAGCCGGCCGAGGGCGTGCCGTCCATCGACACCAAGGAAGGCCTGGACAAGTGCTGGGGCTGATCGACAGCGCCGGCTAGGCCATGAACGCAAGGACGCGGGGCGCGACCACCGTCGCCCCGCGCATCCTGGGAGGAAATGCCGGAAAGCCGGCGGTCTTTGGGAGGGGACACCATGAGCGAAGGGGACGCACGCGACGCCGAGCGTTACGAGGACGGGCTCGCAGGCAAGTCCGGCGACGTCGCGACCTTTGACGGACACGGCCGCTCGCTGCTCGACACGATCCAGCACAAGCTGCATGCACGGCCCGAATTCGTGCCACTGATCGTACTGGTCATTTCGGTTGCCATCTTCGGCCTTTTGCTGGGGTCGAAATTCTTCTCGCCCTTCGCCCTCACCCTGATCCTGCAACAGGTCGCCATCGTCGGCATCGTCGGTTGCGCCCAGTCGCTGGTGATCCTCACCGCCGGCATCGACCTGTCGGTGGGCGCGATCATGGTGCTGTCGTCCGTGGTGATGGGCCAGTTCACCTTCCGCTACGGGCTTCCGCCGGAAATCGCGGTGCTGTGCGGCCTCGCCTGCGGCGCGCTTTGCGGCTTCATCAACGGCGCTCTGGTCGCGATCATGCGCCTGCCGCCCTTCATCGTCACGCTCGGCATGTGGCAGATCGTGCTGGCCACCAACTTCCTCTTTTCAGCCAACGAGACCATTCGCAGCCAGGACATCGAGGCCCAGGCGCCGATCCTCCAGTTCTTCGGCGAAAAGTTCAACATCGGCGGCGCCATCTTCACCTATGGCGTGATCGCGCTGTTTGTTCTGGTGCTGGTGCTGAACTACGCACTCAACCACACCGCCTGGGGCCGCCATGTCATGGCGATCGGCGACGATCCGGACGCGGCCGAGCTTGCCGGCGTGCGCGTCGCGCGAATGCGGATCTCGGTCTATACGCTGGCCGGACTGATCTGCGCGCTGGCCGGCTGGGTGATGATCGGCCGCCTCGGCTCGGTGTCGCCGACGACCGGCCAGTTCACCAACATCGAATCGATCACCGCCGTTGTGATCGGCGGCATCTCGCTCTTCGGCGGACGCGGCTCCGTGCTCGGCATGCTGTTCGGCGCGCTGATCGTCGGCGTGTTCTCCCTCGGCCTCAGGCTGATCGGCACCGATCCGCAGTGGACCTATCTGCTGATCGGCGTGCTGATCATCGTCGCCGTTGCCATCGACCAATGGATCCGAAAGGTGGCCGCATGACCCGCGAACCCGTTCTCACAGCCCGTGGCCTGGTCAAGCGCTACGGACGCGTCGTCGCCCTCGACCGCACCGACTTCGATCTCTATCCGGGCGAAGTGCTCGCCGTGATCGGCGACAATGGCGCGGGCAAGTCGACCCTCATCAAGGCGATCTCCGGCGCGGTCACGCCGGACGCCGGCGAAATCCGCCTGGAGGGCAAGCCGGTGCATTTCACCTCGCCGATGCGCGCGCGCGATGCCGGCATCGAGACCGTCTACCAGAACCTTGCCCTGTCGCCGGCGCTTTCCATCGCCGACAATCTGTTCATGGGCCGCGAGTTGCGCGCGCCGGGTCTCATGGGAAAGATATTCCGCAAGCTCGACCGCAAGGAAATGGAGCGCATCGCCCGCGACAAGCTTTCCGAGCTTGGCCTGATGACCATCCAGAACATCAACCAGGCCGTCGAGACGCTGTCGGGCGGCCAGCGCCAGGGGGTGGCAGTGGCCCGTGCCGCCGCCTTCGGCTCCAAGGTGGTGATCATGGACGAACCGACGGCAGCCCTCGGCGTGAAGGAAAGCCGGCGGGTGCTGGAGCTGATCCGCGACGTGAAGGCGCGCGGCCTTCCCATCGTACTAATTTCCCACAACATGCCGCATGTCTTCGAGGTCGCGGACCGAATCCACATCCACCGGCTCGGACGACGGATCGCGGTGATCCGCCCGTCCGACTATTCCATGTCGGACGCGGTCGCGATCATGACCGGCGCGATGGAGCCGCCCGACGCCCCGGAGGCGGCGTGAGCGAAGGCGACCGGCCCATGATCCTGGTTTGCGGCGAAGCCCTGTTCGACCTCTTCGCCGACGAGACCAACGGACAGCTGACGCTCGATGCAAGGATCGGCGGCTCACCGTTCAACGTCGCGGTCGGCCTCGCCCGTCTGGGGACGCCGGCCGCCTTTTTCGGCGCGCTGTCGACCGACCTGTTCGGCGAGCGGCTGCGCAGGGCGCTCGGCGCGGAAGGGGTCGATCTTTCCTTCGCGCTTGAGAGCGACGCGCTCACCACGCTGAGCGTTGTCGGTCTCGACGCGGCCGGCAGCCCGGCCTACGGGTTCTACGGCAAGGATGCGGCCGACCGGCAGGTGCGCATCAACGACCTGCCGCAACTGCCCGACAGCATCGACACCATCCAGATCGGCTCCTACACGGCGCTGGTGCCTCCCATCGGCGACAGCCTGCTGGCGCTCGCCGCGCGCGAACACGGCCGGCGGATGATCGCCTACGACCCGAACGTGCGCCCGACCGTGGTCCCGGATCCGGGCGCCTGGCGGACGCGTTTCGCCGACTGTCTGCCGCATGTCGACCTGCTCAAGATCAGCCTGGAGGATCTGGAGCTGATGTATCCGGGCCTAAACCCGCAGACGCTCGCCGAGACGTGGCTTGGCCAGGGGCCGGCGCTGGTGATCGTGACGCGCGGCGCAGACGGCGCCACAGCCTTGACCGCGCGCCATCGTGTCGAGATCGCCGGAGATCCTGTCGCGCTCGCCGATACGGTCGGCGCCGGGGACACCTTCCAGGCCGCCGTCCTTGCCCGTCTCGGAGAAACCTGCGGCCGCAGTCGTTCAGCCCTTGAGCGCCTTGGCGACACGGATATGCTGGACCTGCTGCGCTTCGCCGCGCGTGCCGCCGCCATCACCTGCTCCCGACGCGGCGCGGACCTTCCCCGCCGCGCCGAACTCGGTCTTCCCAATCCCGCCGTCAGCTGAAAGGACGTTCATGGTCGCCCGCGTCATCGAAGTCGATCCGTTCGATCTCATCGTGTTCGGAGCAACGGGGGACCTTGCCCACCGCAAGCTCCTGCCCGCGCTCTACCACCGCGACCTCGACGGACAGATCCCGGCCGACGCCCGGGTGATCGCCTGCTCGCGCCGCGACATGAGCGACGACGACTACCGCAGCTTCGCCGAAGAGGCGGTGCGCGAACACGTCGACGACATCGAGGCGCCCGCCCTCTCGCGGTTTCTCGCAAGGCTGAGCTACATCGCCGTCGATGCGGCGGGCGAGCGCGGCTGGAGCGAGCTCGCCAACACCCTGCGCGGCCGCGAAGATGTGGTGCGCGCCTTCTATCTCGCCGTGTCGCCGGATTTCTTCGGCACCATCTGCGAGCGGATCGGGACGCATGGCCTGACGACGGACCTCGCCCGCGTCGTCATCGAAAAGCCGATCGGCAAGGACGGCGCCTCGGCGCGCGCGCTGAATGCGGCGATCGGCGAGGTCTTCCGCGAGGACCAGATCTTCCGCATCGACCATTATCTCGGCAAGGAGACTGTCCAGAACCTGATGGCGCTGCGCTTCGCCAACGCGCTGTTCGAGCCGCTGTGGAACGCCGCCCATATCGACCATGTGCAGATCACGGTGGCGGAATCGCTCGGCGTCGAGGGCCGCGCGGGCTATTACGACACCGCTGGCGCCATGCGCGACATGGTGCAGAACCACATTCTCCAGCTTCTGTGCCTGGTGGCGATGGAGCCGCCGGAATCGATGAACGCGGATTCCGTGCGCGACGAAAAGCTCAAGGTCCTCAAGGCTTTGAAGCAAATGGACGCCGAGACGGCGAGCAAGGCGACCGTGCGCGGCCAGTATCGCGCCGGCGCGTCGGCCGGCGGCGCGGTGCGCGGCTACCTCGAGGAACTCGACGACCCGACCTCGCAGACGGAGACCTTCGTCGCGATCAAGGCGGAGATCGCCAACTGGCGTTGGGCCAACGTGCCGTTCTATCTGCGCACCGGAAAGAGACTGGCCGCGCGCGTCTCGGAAATCGTGGTGCAGTTCCGCCCCATCCCGCATTCCATCTTCGAGGCGGAAGCAGGCGAGATTTCCTCCAACCGCCTGGTGATCCGGCTGCAGCCCGACGAGGGCGTGCGCATGCAGATCATGATCAAGGACCCCGGCCCGGGCGGCATGCGGCTCAGGCAGGTGCCGCTCGACATGTCCTTCGCCACCGCCTTCAAGGTGCGCAACCCGGACGCCTACGAGCGCCTGATCATGGATGTCATCCGCGGCAACCAGACGCTGTTCATGCGCCGCGACGAGGTCGAGGCCGCCTGGGCCTGGGTCGATCCGATCCTTGAGGACTGGGCGTCGCTGAAGGACCTACCGAAAGGCTACACGTCCGGCACCTGGGGGCCGTCGGCGGCGATTGCCCTGATCGAACGCGACGGCCGCACCTGGTTCGAGGACCTGATCTAGGCCGGCCACCGGATACAACAATGAGCGACGGGCTTAACCGTTGAACCCGGAATTAAATCGATTTAAACGTGAGGCTGGCGCGCCTTGGCGCACCACCGGTTTCACCGACGCCGCAGCCCGCTCCCCCCGTGCCTGCGGCGCATGCTGAAAGGATAAACCGAGCCATGACCGTGCATTCCACCGTTGCCGACGTCACCGCCCGCATCGAGGAGCGCAGCCGCGACAGCCGCGCGCGCTATCTGGAGCGCATCCGCGCCGCCGGCGAGGCAGGACCGAAGCGCGGCACCCTGTCCTGCGGGAACCTTGCGCATGGATTTGCCGCCTGCGGGATCACGGACAAGGAGCGGCTTGCCGGCGACGTGGTGCCCAATCTCGGCATCATCACCGCCTACAACGACATGCTGTCCGCGCATCAGCCGTTCGAGCGCTTTCCCGAGCTGATCCGCGAGGCGGCGCGCGAGGCCGGCGCCGTGGCGCAGGTCGCCGGCGGCGTTCCGGCGATGTGCGACGGCGTCACCCAGGGCCAGACCGGCATGGAGCTGTCGCTGTTTTCGCGTGACGTCATCGCCATGGCCACCGCCGTCGGCCTGTCGCACCAGATGTTCGACGCCGCCGTCTATCTCGGCATCTGCGACAAGATCGTTCCAGGCCTGATGATCGCGGCGCTTTCCTTCGGCCATCTGCCGGCGGTCTTCCTGCCGGCCGGACCGATGCCCTCGGGTCTTCCCAACGACGAGAAGGCCAAGACCCGCCAGCTTTACGCCGAAGGCAAGATCGGCCGCGCCGAACTGCTGGAATCGGAAAGCAAATCCTATCACTCACCGGGCACCTGCACCTTCTACGGCACCGCGAACTCCAATCAGATGCTGATGGAGATCATGGGGCTGCACCTGCCCGGCGCCAGCTTCGTCAATCCCAACACCCCGTTGCGCGACGCATTGACCCGCGAGGGCGCGAAACGCGCGCTTGCCCTCTCCGCCCTCGGCAACAATTACACGCCCATCGGCGAGATGATCGACGCCCGCGCCATCGTCAACGGCGTCGTCGGCCTGCATGCCACCGGCGGTTCGACGAACCACACGATGCATCTCGTCGCCATGGCGAATGCGGCCGGGATCAAGCTTACCTGGGGCGACATCTCCGATCTCTCCGACATCGTGCCGCTGATCGCACGCATCTATCCCAACGGGCTCGCCGACGTGAACCACTTCCAGGCCGCCGGCGGCATGGGCTACCTCATCGGCGAACTGCTCTCGGAAGGGCTCTTGCATGAGGACGTCAAGACGGTGAACGGCACCGGACTGTCGGGATATGCGGTCGAAGCCAAGCTCGGCACGGACGGCACTGTCGTCTGGGAACCGGCGGACAAGGCCAGCGCCGACCCCAAGGTTCTCTCCACCGTCAAGGACCCCTTCCAGCCGAACGGCGGACTGAAGATGCTTGACGGCAATCTCGGCCGCGCGGTCATCAAGGTGTCGGCGGTCAAGCCGGAACGCCGCGTGATCGAGGCGCGCGCGCGGGTCTTCACCTCGCAAGCCGCCGTGATCGACGCTTTCAAGGCCGGAGACCTGACCGAGGATTTCGTCGCCGTGCTGCCGTTCCAGGGGCCGCGCGCCTGCGGCATGCCGGAACTGCACCAGCTTACCCCGACGCTCGGCGTCCTGCAGGATCGCGGGCTGAAGGTGGCGCTCGTCACCGACGGGCGCATGTCGGGGGCCTCCGGCAAGGTGCCGGCGGCGATCCATGTGACACCGGAGGCTGCCACCGGCGGACCGATCGCGAAGGTGCGCGACGGCGACCTGCTGCGCATCGATGCCGAAACCGGTCGGCTCGAGGTGCTCGTCGATGCGGCCGAGTTCGAGGCCCGGCAGCCGACGACCGCCGACTTGTCTGCCCACCAGCAAGGGGTCGGTCGCGACCTCTTCGCCGCCTTCCGTGCCGCCGCCGGCCCCGCCGACGAGGGCGCGCATGTTTTCGGCGCCTGACGCGCGCCCTTCGAACTGGAGTTTTTCATGACGCAAGACACCGCCAAGCTCGACACGGTGATGCAGGCCGCCCCCGTGATTCCGGTGCTGGTCGTGGAGGATCCCGCCAAGGCCGTGCCGATGGCACGGGCGCTGGTGCGCGGCGGATTGCCGGCGATCGAGATCACCCTGCGCACGCCCGGTGCGCTGGAGGCGATCCGCGCTGTCGCGGCCGAGGTCGAGGGCGCCATCGTCGGCGCCGGCACCGTGCTCGACGCCGCGCAATATGAAGCGGCCGTCGCCGCCGGATCGCGCTTCATCGTTTCCCCCGGTGCGACCGACCGGCTGCTCGCCGCCGCAGCCGGCCACGATGTGCCCCTGCTGCCCGGCGCATCCACGGCGTCCGAAGTGATGCGCCTGCTGGAAGCCGGCTACACGCGGCTGAAGCTCTTCCCGGCGGAAGCCGTCGGCGGCATTGCCCTGCTGAAATCCCTCGGCGCGCCGCTGCCGGCGGCAAGGTTCTGCCCGACCGGCGGGATCACGCTGCAAAGCGCGCCCGACTATCTCGCGTTGCCCAATGTCGCCTGTGTCGGCGGCTCCTGGATCGCAGGCGCCAAGGCAATCGCGGAGGAGGACTGGGACGGGATCGAAAGCCGCGCGCGCCAGGCCGCCGGCCTCGGCTGATCGATGCTGGCTGGAGGCTTGAAAAAAAGATCGTCACGGGCCGCATTTCCCATCTTGCGCAAACGCCGGCCCCCTCCCATCTGCCCTGAGCCGCGGGCGCTCATGCCCGCGCTCATCAAGGGTCAAGGCCATGCCAGGCTCGTTTACCGGCGGGACATCAGACGGTCCCGCCATCGGCACGCAACTGCGTCCGGGAGCAGCTTTCTACATCGTGCTCATCTCCGCCATCGTGCTTTTCACCGCCGAAATCTGGATTTCCGTGCTCGGGGTGCTCTGGGCGCTCGACGGCTTCCTGTCGCTCGGCCCGACCGGCACCATGATCATCGCTGTTCCGATCCTTCCGGCCGCGGCTTTCGCCACCTGGAAGCTGGCGGCCATGGCCTTCGAAAGCGAGCGCGACCTCCTCGCAGCCCCACGCGAAGACGCGTGATCCGGCCGGCACGGTCGCGACCCGAAAATCTGCCTTTCCCTCAGTGGCAGCGGCCGCCTGCGCCCCTGCGGTCGCACATCCCGTGCCGGCCGCACGGGCCGGCACCGCATGTCCGGAGCCATTCCCATGCTGATTGATATCGGGCTCGTCCTCCTCGGGCTCATCTTGCTGTTCGTCGGCGGCGACGCGCTGGTGCGCGGCGCCGTCGCCCTGGCCGTGCGGCTGCGGATGCCGCCGCTTCTCATCGGACTGACCATCGTCGGCTTCGGCACGTCCATGCCGGAACTGCTGGTCTCCGTGCAGGCGGCCTTCGCCGGCGTCCCCGACATCGCGGTCGGCAATGTCGTCGGATCGAACACCGCCAACATCCTTTTGATCCTCGGCCTTGCCATGCTGATCGCGCCCATGCCGACGCGCATCGCCGGTCTCGGCCGCGATCTCTCGGTGATGCTGGCAAGCGCCTTCGCCCTGGCCGCGGTCGCCTGGGCGGGGATAATGTCCGCACCGATCGGCCTGGCCTTCTTCGCCGCGCTCGTTGCCTATCTGGCCTATAGCGCCGTCACGGGGCGAAGCACCGCTCCCGATCTTGCGCCCGACGCAGTCGCGTCGCCGGTCTGGAAGACACTTGCCATTGCCGGTGCCGGTCTTGCCGCGCTCATCTTCGGCGCCGACTTCCTCGTCGACGGCGCATCCCGGATCGCCCGGGTAATCGGCCTGTCGGATGCAGTGATCGGGCTGACCGTGGTGGCCGTCGGCACCAGCCTTCCCGAACTTGCCACCTCGGTCGCCTCGGCGTTGCGCCGGCAGCCGGAAATCGCCATCGGCAATATGGTTGGCTCCAACATCTTCAACATCCTGGGCATCCTCGGCATCACCGCGATGCTTTCGCCGATTCCGATCGCCGCCGAGATCGCCGCATTCGATATTCCGGTCATGCTGGTCGTGTCGCTGGGGATTGCCGTGCTCTTGCTGTCCTTGCGAAGGTTGCCGCGTGTTGCCGGTCTGGCACTCCTCGTCGCTTATGGCTGGTACTGCGCCGTGTTGCTGGCCTAAGGTCGCTTGCCGGCAGGGCCTTTATTGCCTGGGGAGGAGAGAACCGATGATGCCGCGTGACATGCCGCAGCACCTCAAGCACCGGGCAGCAGAACTGCAGGCAAGGGGGTTGCGCAGGCTCCTTGCCGACGACCCGGGCCGCTTCGATGCGCTCTCTGTCTCGCTCGACGACCTGCTCGTCGATTTTTCCAAGATGCACTGGGACCGCGACGCCATCGCCGCGCTTGCGGATCTCGCCCGCGCGCGCGGTGTCGAGACCCGCCGCGACGCGATGTTTGCCGGCGAGGCAATCAACGAGACGGAAGGCAGGGCCGTGCTGCATGTCGCCCTGCGCAACCGCGGCGATTCGCCGGTTCTGGTCGAGGGGCATGACGTCATGCCCGGCGTGCGCGAGACGCTTGCCCGGGTCGAGGCGTTTTGCGACGGCATCCGCTCCGGCGTGATCGCCGGTCATTCCGGCAAGCCGTTCCAGGACGTGGTGAACATCGGCATCGGCGGATCGGATCTCGGTCCGGCGATGGTCACCCAGGCGCTCTCCCCCTATGCCGACGGCCCGCGCCTGCATTTCGTCTCCAATGTTGATGGCGCCCATATCGCCGACACGCTCGCCGGGCTTAATCCCGCGCGCACGCTGATCGTCGTCGCGTCCAAGACCTTCACCACCACCGAGACCATGACCAACGCCCGCACGGCGCGACGCTGGATCGTCGAAAGCCTGGGCGAAGAAGCTGTGGCCTCGCATTTCGCCGCCGTCTCCACCGCCCTCGACAAGGTCGCGGCCTTCGGCATCGGCGAAGCCCGCGTCTTCGGCTTCTGGGACTGGGTCGGCGGGCGCTATTCGGTCTGGTCGGCCATCGGCCTGCCGGTGATGCTGGCGATCGGCGCGCAGAACTTCGGACAGTTTCTCGACGGCGCCCATGCCATGGACCGGCACTTCCAGACCGCGCCGCTTGAAGAAAACCTGCCGGTTCTGATGGGCCTTGCCGGCATCTGGCACCGCAACCTGTGCGGCTTTCCCGCCCGGGCGGTTCTGCCCTACGACCAGCGGCTCGCCCGCCTGCCGGCCTATCTCCAGCAGCTCGACATGGAATCGAACGGCAAGCGCGTCACCCTGTCGGGCGAAGCGGTTGGCGAGGCGACCGGCCCGCTCGTCTGGGGAGAGCCTGGAACCAACGGACAGCATGCCTTCTACCAGTTGCTGCACCAGGGCACCGACGTGATCCCGTGCGAGTTCATCCTCGCCGCCCGCGGACACGAGCCGGACCTTGCCGAGCATCACGCGCTGCTCATTGCCAATTGCCTGGCGCAGTCGGAAGCGCTGATGAAGGGCCAGACCCTCGCGGAGGCGGAGGCCGCCTTGCGCGCGCAGGGCGCGAGCGAGGCACAGGCCGCCCGGCTCGCCCCGCACAAGGTGTTTCCCGGCAACCGCCCGTCGATCACCATCCTGCATGACAAGCTGACCCCCTTTGCGCTTGGGCGTCTTATCGCGCTCTACGAACACCGCGTCTTCGTCGAGGGGGCGATCTGGGGAATCAATTCCTTCGATCAATGGGGCGTTGAACTGGGGAAAACGCTCGCCGGAGAGTTGCTGCCGATGGTCGAGGGCCGTACGCCGGTGGGCGGGCGTGACCCCTCCACCGAGGGCCTCCTGCGAAAGACGGCATTTCCGCGAAAATCTTAACAATGAATGAACTTGTATGATTTAGGTCACAGCGTCGCCACTTCGCCGGCCTAGACTGTTCTCGGTTTTGATGGTGTGATGCGCAGACGGAGGCAAGATCGTCTACCAACCGTCGCAAGGCGCCTCGGCCATGAATTCGGTAGGCTTAGTATGAGGAGCGAACAAATGCTGAAAGTTGTTCTGGTAAGCGCATCGGCGCTTCTGTTGGTCGCCTGTCAATCTGACAGCCAACGCGACCGGACACTCGTCGGCGGTGGCCTTGGTGCTGCGACCGGCGCGGCGGTTGGCGCCGCGGCAACCGGCGATGTCGGTGGTGCCCTCGTCGGTGGCGTGATCGGCGGTGTCGGCGGCGCCATGGTCGGTTCGGCAACCACGCCGAAGAATTGCGTCGCGACCGATCGCTATGGTCGCCGCTACCGGGTTGCCTGCCCGTAACAGGCTTGACGGCATTGCGCCGGAGCCCTTTCCGGCGCAATGCTATATTTGACTGAAGTGACCGCGTGGGCGGCATTCTCTTGGAGTGTAATTGGATGAAGAAAGTCGTTCTCGTTTCTGCTGCTGCCCTGCTGCTGGCGGCTTGTCAGTCGGACAGCCAGCGGGACCGGACGCTGATCGGCGGCGGCCTCGGTGCGGCAACCGGCGCGGCAATCGGTGCGGCAACCGGCGGTGGCGCCGGTGCAGCCCTTGCCGGCGCGGCCATCGGTGCTGTCGGCGGCGGTGTCGTCGGCGCGGCCACCACGCCGAAGAACTGCGTCGCGACCGACCGCTACGGCCGTCGCTACCGCGTGGTCTGCCCGTAAGCTCAGCCTGCACGCGGTCCGGTTGCGACCCGCGACACGCAATAGGCACAATAAACAATAAAAAGCCCGGCCGGGATCTCCCGGCCGGGCTTTCTGTTTCCGGCGGAGCCGCTCGGCGCCGCCCGCGGCCCGCCGTCAAGCGGCGGCGGCAACTCCGGCCAGCGCCACTTGCGGGCTGACATAGTCGTAGCCAAGCGCCTCGGCCACCGCCTTCACGGTCACCCGGCCGGCATGAACGTTGAGACCGTTCATCAGATGCGGGTTGTCGGTCAGCGCCTTGTGATAGCCCTTGTTGGCAAGCGCCAGCGTGAAGGGCAGCGTCGCATTGTTGAGCGCATGGGCGGAGGTCTTCGGCACCGCCCCCGGCATATTGGCCACGCAGTAATGCACCACCTCGTCGACGACATAGGTCGGCTCGGCGTGGGTTGTCGCATGGGACGTCTCGAAACAGCCGCCCTGGTCGATGGCGACATCCACCAGCACGGACCCCGGCTTCATCCGGCGGACGTGATCGGCGGTAACCAGCTTGGGGGCAGCCGCGCCGGCGACCAGCACCGCGCCGATCACCAGATCGGCCTCGAGCACATAGTCCTCGACGGCCGAGCGGGTCGAATAGACCGTGCGCAGGGCCGCGCCGAAGCGCGAGGACAGGCTGCCCAGCACGTCGATGGAACGGTCGAGCACCGTCACATCCGCGCCAAGGCCCAGCGCCATGGTGATGGCATGGGCGCCGACAACACCGCCGCCGATGACGACGACCTTGGCCGGCGCAACGCCCGGAACGCCGCCGAGCAGCATGCCAGAGCCGCCGTTGGCACGCTCCAGCGCCGTCGCTCCGGCCTGCACCGATAGTCGCCCCGCGACCTGCGACATCGGCGCCAGCAGCGGCAGGCCGCCGCGCGCATCCGTCACGGTCTCATAGGCAATGCAGGTCGCGCCCGACTTGACCAGATCCGCCGTCTGGGCGGCGTCCGGCGCAAGATGCAGATAGGTGAAGAGAATGTGGTCGGGCCGCAGCATCGCGCGTTCAACGGCCTGCGGTTCCTTGACCTTGACGATCATCTGCGCGGCGTCGAACACCTCCGCGGCCGTTTGCAGGATCCGCGCGCCGGCGGCCTGATAGACGTCGTCTCCCGCGCCGATGCCCGCGCCTGCCTGGGTCTCGATGACGACCTCATGTCCGTTCGCAACGAGCTCGCGCACGCTCTCGGGCGTCAGCCCGACCCGATACTCGTGATTCTTGATTTCCTTGGGCACACCGATGCGCATGTTTGTTTCTCCTCCCATACGTTACGTCGAAAACAACTCCCTGCCCTAAAGGATAGACCGTGTTTCATCGAATGTGCTTGCGAACTTGACAGAATTCGCCGCTTCAGCGCAATTTTGAAGCATATTACGCTTGGTCATTGAAATTTTATGCGGTGGAGACCTGTGCATGCCCTTTGACCGGATCGACCGGCACATTCTCACGCTCCTGCAGAGCGACGGACGCATTTCCAACAGCGAACTTGCCGATGCCGTCGGCCTCTCCCCCTCCGCCTGCCTTCGTCGCGTGCGCGCGCTCGAAGACGCCGGTGTGATCGATCGCTACGTCGCGCTCCTCAACCAGGACCGGATCGGCCGGCGAATGGACATTTTTGTGGAGATCTCGCTGAACTCGCAATCAAACGAGGTTCTCACCGCCTTCGAACAGGCCGTGGCGCAATCCCCGGAAATCATGGAGTGCTACCTCATGGCCGGCGACGCGGATTACATGCTGCGGATCGCGGCCGCCGACCCCACGCATTTCGAGCATATCCACCGCGACCATCTTGCCCGGCTCCCCGGCGTGTCGCGCATGCGCTCCTCCTTCGCGATCCGTACCATCACGCGGAGCACGGCCTTTCCGCTGCCGGCGCCGTCGCGCGAACAGCAGCGCGACGCCGCGCCCGGACCGCGAGCGTGAGGCATCCTGCCAAAAGTCACGGTGACACCAACCCTTTCAAGCTGGTGGGAAATCAGGAGTATTGCTGATAGGATAGGTAAAACAGACGAAGTGCACCGTGAAGATTCGACAGAATGCCCATGCTCGAGACAAAAGAGGCAGCCCGCGCGGCATCCTTGACCGTCCTTCTCGTCGATGACGACAAGGACGACCTCTGGCTTGTCGAACGCCTGTTTCGCAAATCCGTGCCTGGCGGACAGCGGCTGAACGTGGTTGCAAAAATCGGCGGCACGGCCGCGCTTCAATGGATCGGCGAGGCCCAGGACGCAGGCGGCCCGCTCCCCGACCTCATTGTCCTCGACATCAACATGCCCGGGCTGTCCGGTCTGGAGCTTCTCGCCGTCTTGCGGGCACGTCCGGTGCTTCTTGCAACACCGATCCTGATGCTGACGACCAGCAACGACAAGGATCTGGCCGAGCAGGCCCGCCGGGCGGGTGCCAACGCAGTGCTGACCAAACCGGACACGATGGAAAAGCTGGAAGACCTGATCCGCGACGTTCGCGACACATGGCTGCGCCTGCCGGTGTCCGGCACCGCCCGCGCCCGACGGCAGGCCTCCGGCTGACGCCTTTGCCGGGTTGCCCGATTGCCGATCCCGACCTTGATCCCGCCGGCGTTTCGTCCGACACATGAGACCTGCCGCCCGATCGGTTCCTCCCGACTGCGAAGGTTCTCTCCATGACCGAGCCCCGACAGACACCCGCGCCCATCCGCCGGTTGAGCGACACGATCAGCGATCTGGCGGAAGGGCCGACCTGGGATCACCGCAGCCGCACACTCTACTGGTGCGACATTCTCGGCAAACGGCTGATCGCCCGCGACTGGGCAACGGGCACAGAGACCATCCGCAGCCTGCCGGATGTGATCGGCTCCTTCGGCCTGACCACCGACCCCGACGTGCTGATCGTCGCCCTGCGCGACCGGGTCGGCCTCTATCGCCTCGACAAAAAGCCCTTCGAGCCGCTCGTCGCCATCGAGGAGACCGACGAGCGCACCCGGCTGAACGACGGCAAGGTCGGTCCCGATGGTGCCTTCTGGGTCGGGACCATGGACGATCGGCCGGACCGCAAGCCGATCGGCGCGCTCTACCGGATCGACGCCTCGGGCGGTTGCACGCGCATGGTGGAGGGGGTCACTGTCTCCAACGGACTGGCCTGGTCGCCCGACGGGCGCACGCTCTATCACGCAGACAGCCGGCCCGGCCGGATCGAGGCCTGGGATTTCGATCCCGCGACCGGCGCCATCGCCAACCGCCGCCTCTTCGCGCAAATGACCAACGACAGCGGCCGGCCGGACGGCGGCACGGTGGATGCGCAGGGCGACTATTGGTCCGCCGGCGTTTCCGCGGGCGTCATCAACCGGTTTTCGCCCGACGGGACCCTTGTCGAGACGCTGAAGATGCCGGTGCCGCGCCCGACCATGCCATGTTTCTGCGGTCCGGGCCTCGACACGCTCGTCATCACCAGCCTGCGCCCGCCCGGAGACGCGGACATGCTGTCGGCCTATCCGGACTCCGGCGGACTGTTCGCGCTGACGCCCGGTGTGCGCGGCCTGCCGGGCCATCTCTTCAAACTCTAGGCAGGAGCCAGTCGGGCCACTGCCGGCACCTGATGCCGCTAGTTCTGCAGGCGGGCGCTCTCATCCCAGCGGAAACCGGTGCCTCCGCTCTGCCACACCCCGGTCGAGAACGGATTGGGCCGCTGGATATCGACATGCTGCGGCAAACCGAAGCCCGGCGCCAGATCCTCCACGCCGCGCACGGTGCTGCGGTGCATGATCCGCAAGCCCTGCTGTTCGACCGGCATATGCGCTTCCGGAGCAGCGCGGTGCGCCACCGCAAGATTGTCGATAAAGACGCAGTCGTTTTCGCGGTACTCGTAGGCGACGGCGTATCCGTTCTCCAGACCTGCGTTCAGAATGTCGTTATAGGCGTGACAGAGGTCCGCCAACTCATCCGCCTGAAACAGCCGGAACCCGTCTTCGTCGCGTAATTTCTCGATCACCGCCCCGGTCATTCCCAGATGCAGACAAATGCATTTCCTTTTGGATATCGGGTGCTCATGGACCAGGGGATGAACGACGCCCGAGGCTGAATTGACCGAGGAAAGACGCGCCCAGCGCTCTTTCTGCTCTTCGGTGAGCGCATCATGGGCAGCCCCCTGATGCGCGAAATACGTTCCGCCCCCTCGCTCGGCCGGGCGGATGATGTGGTAACCCGAATGAGAAAAGGTGTCGCTGTTGAAACTCCCGTCATTGTGCCATTGGGGCCCCACGCCCGGAATGCCGTGATGACGGTCGTTGGAGAGGCGGAAAATGTGACGGTTGCCCCCCGGTGTCGCCGGGTGGACGCCATGCGTGCTGTGCAGTTCCTTGCCACCCCACCAACAACTGGCCCGGAGAAAGTCTTCTGCGTCCAGCTGCTTTTCGTTCTTGAAGACGAGGAAGCCGCGAACCGCCATTTCGTGCTCCAGCGCATCGACGACATCCGCAGGCGGCGGGATATCGGACGACAGGTCGACCCCGCTCACCCGAGCCCCGATCGGCTCCAGGGGAATGATTTCGCCGCCAAATTCTTCGATGATTCCGACCCGCGACGGATCGAGTGATGGAAGCCTTGAGATTTGCGCGACCATGTAACCCTCCTTCGTTATAAATGACGTAGGAAGTAACACCCTCGATTTGAAGTGTCAGTTTTGCGATAATTATCTTGGAATATTACTTGCATGGTCGCGCCAGATCTTCGCCACAGACAGGTGAGATGATTGGACGTGATTGCTTTCCTGCGCATTCACGACGGTCGCGAATGCGCATGGAGCGTTCGGGCACAAGGACAGGCTAGGCGAAAGCAGACACGGCGTTGTGCAACACGGAGAGGAAAATCGATGATCACGATCGAACATCTTACGGGCGAAGATATCATCCTGATACGTGCGTCCGGCACGTTGACAACGCAGGACTACGAAAGCGCCGTGCCCGAGCTGGAGCATGCCTTGGGACTGGCAAAACATTCGCTGCGGATAATGGTTCGCCTTGAGGCCTTCAAGGGGTGGGAGATCGGAGCGCTGTGGCAGGAACTCAAATTCGATTTCAAGCACCTCAACGACTTCGGGCGGATCGCCATTGTCGGCGAGGGAAAGCTCGAAGAATGGGCAACGAAGCTGTCGGCCCCCTTCACAAAGTCTGAAATGCAGTTCTTTTCCAGCGACAGGGAAGCCGAGGCACGAAAGTGGCTGGGAATGAAAGAGGGCTCACAAGACGGCTGACAAGAGGCTCACCGGAGCGCGTGGCCTGGCAGGGTCCGACGCGAGGTGAGCGGCATCGCGCTTTCAGCCGTCCGCGCCCTCGACAACGGCGCGCGGCAGCACCGCATGGGCCTCTTCCGGCGCGCCCTCGCCCCAGGTCGGCGCCAGGTCGTGATCGACCGCGATGCGCTCGTCGAATACGAAACAGTCTCCGCGCCACAGGCTCTCTTCGCGCGGGACGCGTTCGAGATAGTTCAGGATACCGCCGTCGAGGTGGTAGACCTCGCCGAAGCCTTCCTCAAGCAGCAGCGACGTCGCCTTCTCGCAGCGGATCCCGCCGGTGCAGAACATCGCGACCTTGGGTTTGTTGGCCATCGCCGGGGCGGTTCTCACCCACTCCGGAAAGGAGCGGAAACTGCGCGTTTCCGGCGACATGGCGCCCTCGAAGGTGCCGAAGGCAATCTCGTAGTCGTTGCGCGTGTCGACCAGCACGACATCCGGGTCCCGAAGCAGGTCGTTCCAGTCTTCCGGCGCCACATAGGTCCCGACCTTTTCGACAGGGTCGATCCCTTCCACGCCGAGCGAGACGATCTCGCGCTTCAACCGCACCTTCAGCCGCTTGAACGGCATGCGCCCGGCGCGGGAGCTCTTGTCCTTGAGCCCGGCCAGGCGCGGATCGGCGCGCATATGCGCGAGCACCACGTCGACGCCCTCGTCCGTGCCGGCAATCGTGCCGTTGACGCCTTCCGCCGCAAGCAGGATCGACCCGCGTACGCCCTTCCTGCAGGCCAGTGCCGCAAGCGGGGCCTTCAGCGCCGCAAAGTCGTCGAGCGCTGCGAAATGATAGAAGGCGGAAATGCGGAAATCGGACATGCGGCTCTCGGGTGCGGCGGGCGATCCGCGCCTTTTACACCCGTCGACGCGCACCGCGCAACGACCGCCGGCTTTTGCCCTTCACCAGGGCAGCCGCTCGCCCGTGTAGCTGAAAAAGCCTCCGGTCTGCGATGCATCCGCCGTATCGATCACCGAACAGAGCCGCCCGGCGGCGGCCTCGGGAGGCTGGACCTCCAGACCTGCCTTGGCGAAGGGTTTCGACAGGCCGGTGTCGACCGTACCGGGATGAAGCGCCAGAACGACAAGCTCCGGCGCCCGGCGCCCCAGCTCGATCGAGGCGGTCCTGACGATCTGGTTGAGC
>PARB01000100.1 GCA_002709505.1 Paracoccaceae bacterium
CTCGGCGACGGCCTGCGCGACGCGCTCGACCCGCGCGAGAGCTGATCAAGAAACCAAACAAGAAAATTCGGGAGCTTCGATGTCCACCTTCACAACCCGTCCGGAAATCCAGGGCACCTTCGGCGTTGTCACCTCGACCCATTGGATCGCCTCGGCGGTCGGCATGCGCATTCTCGAGATCGGCGGCAATGCCTTCGACGCGGCCGCGGCCACCGGCTTCGTGCTGCAGGTCGTCGAGCCGCATCTCAACGGACCGGGCGGCGACATGCCGGCAATCGTCTATGACGCGGGCCAGGACCGCATCGAGGTGATCTGCGGCCAGGGCGGCGCGCCGGCCGGCGCGACCATCGAACGCTACAAGGCGGAGGGCATCGATCTCATTCCCGGCGATGGTCTGCTGGCGACGGTGATCCCGGGCGCCTTCGACGCCTGGATGGTGATGCTGCGCGACCATGGCAGCCTGCCGCTGCGCGAGGTGCTCGAACCGGCGATCCACTACGCCGAGGCCGGCCATCCGGTGCTGCCGCGGGTGAGCGCGACCATCGAGGGGCTTGGCGGCTTCTTCAAGGAACACTGGCCCACGTCCCATGCCACCTGGCTGCCGGGCGGCTCCGCGCCCAAGGCGCATGCGCTGTTCAAGAACCCGGTGCTGGCGGAAACCTGGAAGCGTCTGCTGCGCGAGGCGGAATCCGTGTCCGGCCGCGAGGCGCAGATCGAGGCGGCGCGCGCCACTTTCTACCGCGGCTTCATCGCCGAGGAGATCGACACATTCCTGCGCGAAACCGAGGCGATGGACGGCAGCGGCCAGCGCCACAAGGGGGTGATGACCGGCGAGGATCTGGCCGGCTGGCAGGCCGGCGTCGAGGCGCCGCTGACCTACGACTATCACGGCTGGAGCGTCGCCAAGACCGGGCCCTGGGGCCAGGGGCCGGTCCTGCTGCAGAGCCTGGCGATCCTGAAGGGCATAGATGTCGGTTCGCTCGATCCGGCCGGGTCCGACTTCGTCCATCTCGTCACGGAGACGATGAAGCTCGCCTATGCCGACCGGGAGGTCTATTACGGCGATCCGGATTTCGCCGAGGTGCCGATGGAGCACCTGTTGTCGGACGCCTACAATGCGGAGCGCCGCAAGATGCTCGGCCTGCAGGCCTCCTATGATCTCAGGCCCGGCACCGTGCCCGGGTTCGAAGACCAGCGCGCCCGCGCTCTCGCCGTCATCGATGCGCTCGGGGTTTCGGACAAGGGCGTTTACGAGCCGACGATGGCGCATCTGTCGGAACGGCGCGGCGATACGGTGCATATCGACGTCATCGACCGCTGGGGCAATATGGTTTCCTCCACGCCCTCGGGCGGCTGGCTGCAGTCCTCCCCGATCATTCCGGGTCTCGGCTTCTGCCTGAATTCGCGCGCGCAGATGTTCCTGTTGACCCCGGGCCTGCCGACCTCGCTTGAGCCGGGCAAGCGGCCGCGCACGACCCTGACGCCGAGCCTTGCCTCGCGCGACGGAAAGCCGGTGCTCGCCTTCGGGACGCCCGGCGGCGACCAGCAGGACCAGTGGCAGCTGTCGTTGTTCCTGCGGCTGGTGCATCACGATCTGAACCTGCAGCAGGCCATCGACATGCCGCTGTTCCACACCACTCATTTCCCGGCCTCCTTCCATCCGCGCAAGCGCGCGCCGGGCCATGTGATGGTGGAGGAGAACTTCGGCGAGGGCGTTTTGAATGCCTTGCGCACCCGCGGCCATATCCTCGACGTGGCGCCGCCCTGGACCATCGGGCGTCTGACCGCGGCAAAGCGCGAGCCGGACGGCCTGTTGAAGGCGGCGGCGACGCCGCGACTGATGCAGGCCTATGCCATCGGGCGCTAAGGCCGGGCCGCAGCGAAAAGGAGATGAGGATGACCTATTCGATTGTCGCGCGCGATCCGCGTACCGGAGCCTTCGGCGTCGCCGTTGCCAGCCGGTTCTTTGCCGTCGGGGCGCTGGTGCCGCATATGCATGGTCAGGCCGGCGCGATCGCCACGCAGGCCTTCGTCAGTCCGCTCTACGGCACCGACGGTCTCGACATGCTGAAGAGCGGCCATGACGCGCAAACGGTGATGGAGACGGTGACCGGACGCGATGCCGGTAGCCATTCCCGCCAGATGCATGTCATCGATGCTGACGGACGCAATGCCGCCTTCACGGGCGAGAAATGCGTCGACTGGGCCGGGCATCTGGTGGCCGAAAACGTCTCGGTCGCCGGCAACATGCTTGCCGGGCCGCAGGTGCTGGAGGCGACGCTTGCCGCCTATCAGGACGGGGCGGAGCTTGATCTTGCCGAGCGCCTGCTGCGCGCGATGGAGGCGGGCGAGGCCGCCGGCGGCGACAAGCGCGGCAAGCAGTCGGCGGCCCTTCGCATCACCCATGGCGAGGCCTATCCCTGGCTCGACATCCGCGCCGACGATCATGGCGATCCGCTTGCGGAGCTGCGCCGGCTCCTGGCGGTTGCCGGCGAGCGCTTTCTGCATGTGGCCGAAACCCTGCCGACGGCGGACAATGTCTCCGGCCTGCTCGACCGCAGCCATATCGACCTGAAGATCGCGGAACTGGAAGCGGAGCGAAAGGCGCAGGGGCGCTCGTCGGCATCCCTGGCAACGCCGCCGCTTTGAACCGGGCGCCGCCGCCTGGCGCATGCGCCAGGCGGCGGGCAGCACTGGCTTGGCAATCCTGCCTAGAATCCGATCCTGGCGGCGCCGGCTTCCCGTTTCTTCAAGTCATGCCGCCAGTCGGGATGGATAATTTGTAGTACTAATAATTTCTATAGAACAAATATATACAGAAGCCAATCCATTCGTGATGTAAAATTCGCAATTTGCACTATTTTTGGGCATACTATACAGATATAATAAGTAAAATGTTGCATTGCACAATAAGATATTTAATTCAGATACACTGGTCTTCTGTGTCTTGATTTTCTGATAAAAAACGAAGCCGCCCAAGTGGCGTATTATACTAAAAGCGAGTTGCGATCTTCTGGTGTTTCCGAAACCCTGACGGCTCGGATTGAAAGTGACCTTGCGTGCGCTTTCATCCCAAGAAAATGCCCGCGAAACGGCGGGCGCAGGGAAATGCTGGAGGAGATATTTCATGATAAAGCGACCAATCAGCCGTCGCGGGCTCATCAAGACAGCCGGTGTCGTCGGTGCTGGTCTTGCGGCGCCGCATTTGTTCATTCGCAGTGCAAACGCCTATTTCAACGAGCCGAAGGGCGGCACCGTCACGCTCGGTTTCAACGTGCCGCAGAGCGGTCCCTACGCCGATGAGGGCGCGGATGAGCTGCGCGCCTACGAGCTTGCGGTCGAGCATCTCAACGGTGGCGGCGATGGCGGCATGCTCAATACCTTCTCGTCGAAGGCGCTGAAGGGCAACGGTATTCTCGGCAAGAAGGTCGAGTTCGTCACGGGCGACACGCAGACGAAATCCGATGCGGCACGCGCCTCGGCCAAGTCGATGATCGAGAAGGACGGCGCGATCATGATCACCGGCGGCTCGTCGTCGGGTGTCGCGGTTGCGGTGCAGAGCCTTTGCCAGGAGGCGGGCGTGATCTTCATGGCCGGCCTGACCCACTCCAACGACACGACCGGCAAGGACAAGAAGGCCAACGGTTTCCGCCACTTCTTCAACGGCTACATGTCGGCTGCGGCGCTCGCGCCGGTGCTGAAGAACGCCTATGGCACGGATCGCAAGGCCTATCACCTGACGGCCGACTACACCTGGGGCTGGACGCAGCAGGAATCGATCGCCGCGGCGACCGAGGCAATGGGCTGGGAGACGGTCAACAACGTCCTCACGCCGCTCGCGGCCACGGACTTCTCGGCCTATATCACGCCGGTCCTGCAGTCCGACGCCGATGTGCTGGTGCTCAACCACTACGGCGGCAACATGGTGAATTCGCTCACCAACGCCGTCCAGTTCGGCCTGCGCGACCGCATGGTCAATGGCAAGAACTTCGAGATCATCGTGCCGCTCTACTCGCGCCTGATGGCCAAGGGCGCCGGCGAGAACGTGAAGGGCATCTTCGGATCCACGAACTGGCACTGGTCGCTGGAAGACGAGGGCTCCGTCGCCTTCGTGCAGTCCTTCGGCAAGAAGTACGGCTTCCCGCCCTCGCAGGCGGCGCATACCTGCTACGTGCAGACGCTGCTTTATGCGGATGCCGTCGAGCGGGGCGGATCGTTCAATCCGTGCTCGGTCGTCGAGGCGCTGGAAGGCTTCGAGTTCGACGGGCTGGGCAACGGCCCGACGCTCTACCGGGCCGAGGATCACCAGTGCTTCAAGGACGTGCTCGTGGTGAAGGGTAAGGAAAACCCGACGTCGGAGTTCGACCTTCTGGAGATCGTCGAAGTGACGCCGGCGGCACAGGTTACCTATCCGCCCGACCATCCCATGTTCGCCGGTGGCGATCTCGGCACCTGCAATCCCGGCGCCTGATCACCGGTAGCAGGGCAAACGATGTTCCGGCTGCGCGTCTCGTGCAGCCGGTTCCCTCGTCTTTTCAGGCCGCTTCGCCAACACGGATACGACAATGGACGCAATCATCCTGCAGGTCCTGAACGGACTGGACAAGGGCAGCGCCTATGCGCTGATCGCTCTTGGGCTCACGCTGATCTTCGGAACGTTGGGCGTCGTCAACTTCGCGCATGGTGCGCTGTTCATGCTCGGTGCGTTTTGCGCTGTGACGCTGAACGAGTTGCTTCGCTTCTCCACCGAAACCGTCGATCCGTCGCGGACCGATTTTCTCGGCAATCCCCTCAAGGTGAAGACGCCTTACGTGGAGAACTGGTTCGGTCCCGATATCGGCGGCGCGATGATCGAGTGGTCCGTACCGCTCGCGATCATCTTCTCGATTCCGGTCATGATCGCCGTCGGCATCGCCATGGAACGCGGGCTGATCAAGTTTTTCTACAAGCGCCCGCATGCCGACCAGATCCTGGTCACCTTCGGCCTGGCCATCGTCTTGCAGGAGATCATCAAGTATTTCTTCGGTGCCAACCCGATCCCGACGCCGGCGCCGGATGCCTTCATCGGCAGTTTCGATTTCGGAGCCTTGGTTGGCATGCAAGCCGGATCGATCATCTATCCCTACTGGCGGCTGGTCTATTTCGCCTTTGCCGCGCTGATCATCGGCGGGGGGTTTTTGTTCCTGCAATACACCACCTTCGGCATGGTCGTACGTGCCGGCATGGCGGACCGCGAGACTGTCGGTCTCCTGGGCATCAACATCGACAAGCGCTTCACCATCATGTTCGCGCTGGCGGCCTGCGTCGCCGGTCTTGCCGGCGTGATGTATGCGCCGATCAATTCGCCCAACTATCACATGGGAATGGATTTCCTCGTGCTCTCCTTCGTCGTGGTGGTGGTCGGCGGCATGGGGTCGCTGCCCGGAGCGGTGGCGGCCGGCTTCCTGCTCGGGATCCTGGAATCCTTTGCGTCCATGTCGCAGGTGGTGAACCTGTTGCCCGGTATCAATCAGATCATCATTTACCTGGTGGCGATCATCATCTTGTTGATCCGTCCCCGCGGCCTGCTCGGCCGCAAGGGCGTGATGGAGGGATAACGTCATGCTCGGACTGAACAAGAGGGACACGTTGCTGTTTGCGATCGTCATCGCCATCACGCTTCTGGCCCCGATCATTCTCAATCCCTTTCCGGTGGCGTCAGATCTCGCCCAGTTCAACGCCGGCTATCCGGACCTCATGCAGCGGTTCGTGATCTTCGGGATCTTTGCCATCGGCTTCAATATCCTCTTCGGCCTCACCGGCTATCTGTCGTTCGGACATGCCGCCTTCCTCGGCGTCGGCTCCTACGCCGGCGTCTGGATGATGAAGCTCCTGACCATGAACGTCGTGCCGGCGATCATCGTCTCGGTGATCTTTGCGGGTCTGTTCTCTCTGCTGGTCGGCTTCATCTCGCTGCGGCGGTCGGGCATCTACTTCTCGATCCTGACGCTGGCCTTCGCGCAGATGTCGTTCTCGCTCGCCTATTCCGTGCTGACGCCGATCACCAACGGCGAGACGGGCCTGCAGCTGTCGCTGAACGATCCGCGCATCCTCGGCGTCAGCCAGACGGCGGACGGGTCGATCCCGATGACGAATTTCTTCGGCATCGCGATGCGAGACGGCTTCGAGCTGTCGATGGGCGGCTGGCTGTTCACCTTCAACGCCGGCTACTACCTGTGCGCCGCAATCCTGCTGATCGCCTTCTATGTGTCGATCCGGATCTTCCGCTCGCCCTTCGGCGTGATGCTGAAGGCGGTGAAGTCCAATCAGCAGCGCATGCTCTACACCGGTCTCAATCCGCGTCCCTACACGTTGGCCGCCTTCGTGATCTCGGGCATGTATGCCGGGCTGGCAGGCGGGCTGATGGTCGCCATGGATCCGCTTGCAGGCGCGGAGCGCATGCAGTGGACGGCGTCCGGCGAAGTCGTGCTGATGACCATTCTCGGCGGTACGGGAACCTTGATCGGGCCGATCCTCGGGTCGGGCGTGATCAAGTATTTCGAGAACATCTTCTCCAAGATCAACGACAATATCCTGCATGACTGGTTTGCCTTCCTTCCCGACGGGCTGGAGGATTTCGTCGTTGCCATCGTCTACCCGTTCGTCGGCAAGGGCTGGCACCTGACGCTCGGCATCGTCTTCATGCTGGTGGTGATCTTCCTGCCGGGCGGGATCGTGGAGGGCGGGCAGCGCATTGCGGGGCTCTTCAAGCGCAAGCCGCCCGAGGACAAGAACAAGACCGCGGCGGCCTCGGCGCCGTCGGCGGCGGAGTGAGGCGTCATGGGCATTCTTGAAGTCAAGGGCGTCAACAAGCGCTTCGGCGGCCTGAAGGCGCTGAGCGACGTCAACCTGGACATTGCCGAGGGCAGCGTCCACGCCATCATCGGACCGAACGGGGCCGGCAAGTCGACGCTGCTCAACTGTTTCGTCGGCCGGCTCGAGCCCGACACGGGCACGGTGATGTTCGACGGTCGGTCGCTGCTCGGCATTCAGCCATTCGAGATCAACCAGATCGGCGTCAGCCGCGTGTTCCAGACGCCGGAGATCTTCGCCGACCTGAATCTTCTGGAAAACGTGATGATTCCGGCCTTCGCCCGGCGTGACGGCGCGTTCAAGATCAACGGCTGGATGAGCGTCGGCGACGAGGCGGAAATCCGCGAGGAGGCGATGACGATGCTCGACGAGCTCGGCATGGCGTCAAAGGCCGACCATATCGCCGGACAGCTTTCGCGCGGCGACAAGCGGCGGCTGGAGCTGGCGATGTGCCTGGTGCAAAAGCCCAAGCTTCTGCTGCTCGACGAGCCGACGGCAGGCATGGCGCGGGCCGACACCAACAACACGATCGACCTGTTGAAGCAGATCGCCAAGCGCGGCATCACGATGGTCGTCATCGAGCACGACATGCATGTGGTGTTCTCGCTCGCCGACCGGATCTCGGTGCTGGCGCAGGGCACGGTGATCGTCGAGGACGAACCGGGCAAGATCAAAGGCAACCCGAAGGTTCAGGAAGCCTATCTGGGAGGGGCGCACCTATGAACGAGACATTGCCGCCGGATGAAAAACCCGCCGTCACCGAGGGAGGACCGGCCTCCTCCGATCCCTGGAAGGGACATGCGCCCGGCGTTCCCGCGCAAAAGGCGCAGGGCGGTCAGCGCGCCTATTTCTCGGTCTGGGACCTGCATGCCTATTACGGCGAGAGCTATGTGGTGCAGGGCGTCAGCTTCAACGTGCGCGAGGGCGAAATCGTCGCGCTCCTGGGGCGCAACGGCGCCGGCAAGACATCGACGCTGCGCGCCATCGCCCGTGTCGACAATCCGGAAGTGAAGCACGGCGAGATCTGGCTCGACCACAAGCCGCTGCACGAGATGAAGTCGTATCAGGCGGCGCAGAACGGCATCGGCCTCGTTCCGGAGGACCGGCGCATCATCCAGGGGCTGACGGTCGAGGAAAACCTCAAGCTTGCCCAGATCGCCCCGCCGCACGGCTGGTCGCTGGAACGGATCTACGAACTGTTTCCGCGACTTGCCGAGCGCCGCACCCAGGAAGGCACGACGCTGTCGGGCGGCGAGCAGCAGATGCTGGCGCTTGCCCGCATTCTCGCCCGCGACGTGAAACTGCTGCTTCTCGACGAACCCTACGAGGGGCTTGCGCCGGTCATCGTGCAGGAGATCGAGCGCACGCTGGAGGAGATCAAGGCGCTCGGCATGACCACGATCATCGTCGAGCAGAACGCCATCGCTGCCCTGCATCTGGCCGACCGTGCGCTGATCCTCGACATGGGCGAGATCGTCTTCGACGGCACCGCGCAGGAGGTGCTCGACAACGAGGACCTGCGTCACGAGTATCTCGCGCTCTAGTCGAGACAACGAGGGCGCCGCGTCGTGCCGGTCGACGCGGCTGACGGGGCCGGACTCCGGGGGGAGGTCCGGTCGAGGGTGAGAGTCGGAGGCGTCCCGACGGGCGTGTCCGGCGCTCACCCGTCCCCGTTTCGTCGGGATTGGATCGCCGGCGTCCCGCATTCGGCAGACATCCAGAAACGGGTCCGTCAGCCGGAATAGGCCGGCCAGTCCAGATCCTTTGGCGAGATGATCTCCGGTGCCGCCGGCCAGACCGCGGCAAAGGCAGGGTCGTCGTAGCGCAGGCCGCGTGCCGCGCCCGGCACGAACGGGGCATCCATCTGGTAGAGGACGGTCGTGTCGTCTTCCAGTGTCAGGAAACCATGGGCGCACCCTTTCGGGATGTAGAGCGCCTTGCCGGATGCCGCATCGAGGTGAAACCCCTGCCACTTGCCGCAAGTGGGGCTGTCGCGCCGCAAGTCCATGACAACGTCATGCACCGCTCCCGATACCACGCGCACGATCTTCGCTTCTTCGTGCGGTGCGGCCTGGTAGTGCATGCCACGCAGCGTGTGCTTGCGGTGGTTGGTGGAGAGGTTCATCTGCGACAGGGTGAAATCGATGCCCGCATCCGCGAACGCCTGAACGCAGAACAGTCTGGAAAACCCGCCACGATCGTCCCGGTGCTCGCCGCTTTCGACAAGGATCACGCCATGCAACTCGGTTGGATGGAAGGTCAGCATCACAGGATCTGCGTTTCGGGAATGGCGACGACGAAGCGGGTGCCGCTGGCCTCCAGCTCGGACAGCTGCGCGCGGATTTCGGCAGCAAGGTTCCATGGCAGGATGACGACATAGTCCGGACGCGCCGCAATCAGGTCTTCCGGATCGACGATCGGGACGTGGCTTGCGGGAAGGAACTTGCCCTGCTTGGCGTGGCTGCGATCCGCGACGACCAGGATGTCGTCGCTGGTGACGCCGCAGACATTGAGGAAGGTGTTTCCCTTTGCCGCCGCGCCATAGGCGGCGACGCGCTTGCCGGCCCTTTTCGCTTCATCCAGAAAGGCCCGGAAGCTCCTGCAGCAGGCGTTGATCTTCTCCTGAAAGCCGGTATAGCCGTCGAGCGTGTCCAGCTGCGCCGCGCGTTCCTTGTCGCGGATGGTCTGAACCGTCGGGCGGTCACGGTGGCTGGCGCCTTGCAGGCAGGCATAGAGGCGCAGCGAGCCGCCGTGGGTCGGCAACTCCTCTGCGTCGTAGATCCGCAATCCCGCCTCATCGAAAATGCGTTCGACCGTGATCAGGCTGAGGTACGAGAAATGCTCGTGATAGATCGTGTCGAACTGCACCTCGCCGATCAGGTTCAGGACATGCGGAAACTCGAAGGTCGCGACGCCCTCGGGCTTGAGGATCTCGCTGAAACCTCTCGCGAAATCCAGAATATCCGGCACGTGAGCGAGCACGTTGTTGGCAGCCGTAAGATCGGCCCTGATGCCTTCATCGGCCAGCTGGCGGGCCATTTCCTGACCGAAATAGGCGACCCGCGTTTCGATGCCCTTCTCTCGAGCGGCTGCTGCCGTTCCGGCGGTCGGTTCCACACCAAGGACCGGTACACCGGCCTTGAGGAAATGCTGGAGCAGGTAGCCGTCGTTGCTCGCGACCTCGATGACCCGCGAGTTGCCGTCGAGGCTGAAGCGCGCGCACATGTCCTGCGCGTATCTGCGCGCGTGTTCGACCCAGCTGTCGGAATAGGAGGAGAAATAGGTGTAGTCGGCATCGAAGATATCGGCATGCCGCACCACTTCATCGGCCTGTACCAGCAGGCAGGTGCCGCAAACCCGCACGACCAGCGGATAGGCCGGGTCGCGTCCCGCGTCGATATCCGCGCGCGTCACATAGGAGTTCGACAAGGGGGTTTCGCCGAGATCCGCGAAGACGGCATCCAGCGGAGAGCCGCAAAAGCGGCAGGTATGATGAGCGGCTGTCATTGCGATTGCTTTGCGGTTTGCAGGAAGAGGTCGACCTGCTGACGGGTCACGTCCGCCATGTCGGCGCCGGCGGCGCAGGCGCTGTACCAGTCGGCCGTCCATAGGGAGAGGGCGTCGCCGGCAAGGTGATCCCGCCAGCCCAGCAAGGCCCGGGCCTGCGTTGTGTCCAGGGTGAGCTTGGACATTTCGCGCGGACCCTCCGCACTGTCCTGAACCCAGTTCGACCCGGGATGGATCGCCTCCAGAATATCCTCGGCGATCTCGCGAACCGTGCGCCCGTTCGGGTCGCTAGGGCCGAAGTTCAGCGCCGCGGGAACGGTCGACGAGGCCGCGAGAGCCTCGATGTAGAGCAGGTAGCCGTTCAGGCAGTCGAGAACATGCTGCCAGGGGCGTGTCGCTCCCGGATTGCGCAGGCGCAGCGGCTGGTTGTCGCGCGCCGCACGCCAGATGTCGGGCACGATCCGGTCGGCGGAAAAGTCGCCGCCACCGATGACATTGCCCGCGCGGGCCGTCGCCAGCCGGATGCCGAGATCTTCGGCGAAACACTCGCGCCAGCTGGACACCAGGATCTCGCAGGCAGCCTTGGACGCCGAATAGGGGTCGTGGCCGCCGAGCGGGTCGGCTTCGGTGAAGGCGCGCCCCGTCTCGTCGTTGCGATAGACCTTGTCGGAGGTCACGATCAGGACGATTGGCGGGGTTTTCAGCGCCCTCAGCCCTTCCAGAAGGTTGAGCGTGCCGTCGACATTGGTTTGCCAGGTCTCCACCGGGTCGGCGTAGGATTTGCGCACCAGCGCCTGCGCCGCCATATGAACGACAATGTCGGGCGCGGCGTTTCGAAGCGCCTCGCCAAGCCCAGCCGCAACGCGTATGTCGCCGATGTGGCTGTCGATCGCGTCGCCGCAGTTTGCCAGCTCGAAGAGGGTTTCAGGCGCTTCGGGTGCGAGCGAAAAGCCCGTGACCCGGGCCCCGAGCGCCGACAACAGGAGCGAGGCCCAGGCGCCCTTGAACCCTGTATGTCCCGTGAGGAAAACGCGCTTGCCGCGCCAGAAGTCGGGATCGGGAGCGGTCACGGATTACCAGACCTTCCAGGGGGCGGCGCCGCGCTCCCAAAGGGTTTCCAGATGGGTCTTGTCGCGCATCGTATCCATCGGGTGCCAGAAGCCGTCGTGTTTCCACGCCATCAGCTCGCCCTGTTCGGCAAGCGCGGTCAGGGGTTCGGCCTCGAAGGAGGTCTGCGGACCCGCGATCAGCTCGAGCACGTCATGGTTCAGCACGAAGAAGCCGCCGTTGATCCGGGCATTGTCGCCCGGCGGCTTTTCGATGAAGCGGTTGACGCGATTGCCGTCGAGCTCGAGTGCGCCGTAGCGTCCCGGCGGAATGACGCTGGCGACGGTGGCGCGTTTGCCGTGGGCCTTGTGGAAGGCGATCTCGCCGGCGATGTCGATGTCGGCGACGCCGTCGCCATAGGTCAGGCAGAACGGTTCGTCGGGATCCAGATAGGAGCGGACCGCCCTGACCCGTCCTCCCGTCAGCGTATCGGCACCGGTGTCCACCAGCGTGATGCGCCAGGGTTCCGCCGTGGTCTGATGGTAGGTGATTTCTCCGCTCTTGGCGTCGATGGTCACGTCGGAGGAATGCAGCACGTAATTGGCGAAATATTCCTTGATCATGTAGCCGCGGTAGCCGAGGCAGATCACGAAATCCGTCACGCCGTTCGCGGCATAGATCTTCATCACGTGCCAAAGGATCGGCTTCGCGCCGATCTCGATCATCGGCTTGGGGCGCAGATGGCTTTCCTCGGAAATCCGGGTGCCCAGTCCGCCTGCGAGAATTACCGCTTTCATGACTGTTCCGGTCCTACATCCGCTTCGGGTTTCGCATCCATGGCAGCGCCGCCCTTATAGGCGGCACGCTGCGGGATGACAATGCGGGGGTAGTTCCTCTTCGCCCAGCGTGGCAAGCTTATCGACTAGGCCTTCATTAAATTCTGTGATGGCCAGTTTAGAAAGAATTCCAAACGCCTACAGGTCATTGATGCTTGAAGATGTCCGTTCCAAAATGTTGAAAAGTCAGGACTTCAGCCCCGTTGGGCGGCACAGCCCGACAGGCAACAAAACGCAGATAACGCTTGTGAAGGGCAGTGCCGTGACTTGGGTGCCCGGAGGAGCCCCTGGAGTTCGCTGCCTAGGAATTTAAGCGCGGAGACTATTTCAAATCGCCAACGGCGCCAAATTGTTGATGCGGCTAAATCAGGGAGCCGGTTATATCCAACAACGATAGTTCCTCACGCTTTCAGTTTTGTGGGTGTCAGGAAAGCCGGTGAGTTGAAATACTCTAGAAACGATCGGTCAGCGACGTGCGGCTATGTCAATACGGCCAACCGGCCGAGCTGTCACCTCAACCGATTGCGATCTCGGATTTGGAGTACATGACGAGATGAACAAGCCAGTTCAGTTTAAAACAGCCGCAATCTTGGGCGTTCGCTCAATGTTGGGTTCAGCGATCGCTGCGGAACTCGAGCGGAAGGCGGTGAGTACAATTGCGGTCGGTCGCAGCCAAAAAGATGACATTTTCGTTGATTTGTCTCTTGCTTCGCAGGAAATTCCGCCTTTCAAGTATCGCGCGGATGTATTGTTTCATTGTGCATCTAGTTTTTATGGAGATGATGATGAGGGCGAGCGATTAAACATAAGAATTAACGCGGAGAGTGCGGAATTTGTATGTGAAATTGCGAGTAGGCTAGGGGTGAAAACTATAATATACGCAGGATCTGCTTTTTCTGATAAAGAATCTCAAGAAAAATATGGATCATACGGATTTTCCAAGTATTTGGCAGAAGAGAGATTTTCGAAATTTTCCAAACTACACAATTTTTCATTCGGTAGTTTTAGGTTTCCCCAAATTTACGACACATTCGGAAAGTGCTGTGTTCATCAACCCTGGTTCGGAAGAATTATCGCTTATGCTTCACGTGGGCTTGAGCTGCGCTTGCCGAATTCGATGAGTCCGCGAAACTATATTCACGTCGAGGATGCGGCCGCAGTCATGGTCGCGGGAGCACTGCGCGCCGAGGCGGGTGTGTTGCCGATCTCGCATCCGGAAAGTTTTACGGCAGACCGACTGGCCGATCTGGCGTATGAAGTATTCGGTGCAGGGGGGCGCGCCGTCATTGCTGAGGAGAAGCCTCCTTTTCGAGCAATTCGCTTCATGGATGGTGTGTCCAACATGGAAAGGTTGGGTGTATATCCTAGGTCAATGCGCGCAGGGTTGGAAGGTATCCTCTCGGCCGGTACCTCCGGTGCATTCGGTCCACTCGACGTCAAGTAGCTTCGTGGGTTCGTGCTGCGGTCATCGAGTTCGTCGAAACGAGCCTGCAACCAATGCCTGACGTCGCGATCAGGAATTTTAAGGTGTCGGATTGCCCGCTTTCATGAAGGATGGGGGTGGCGCTGCAACGACATGTGCGTTTCTTGACGTTTGGGTGCGCTGTGCTCCCATGTGGCTGTTGTGAAACTTCATTTGCCCGCAGCCTGATCCCATTGTGGACTCCGGCTCTGTCCTTTGCGATACACAGGCAGCGAGTCACGCCACCAGAGAAACGCTCATGAATCTGATAGATGCACGGCAAAAGGATTTTTTTGTAAAAGAAGGCTATTTGCTTCTCGAAGATTTTTATGATGTCTCAAATGAGATAGAGCCAGTTCTTCGAGATATTCATGGTATTATCGAACGCGTTGCTCTCAGGCATGGCATTGAGATTTCAATGCCTGATTTCAGCATCGACACCTTCGATGCAGGATATCAAGAGCTTTTACGTCTAGATCGAACCTATGCTTCTGAAGTTTATGATCTTGTGAAGCAAAGCCCTTCTTTTCTTCGTTTGATTTGTAACGAGCGCGCAGATCGTCTGTTTCGGGAGCTTCGGGGCAGGTGCATGTCCGGGATCGGCGCAAATTCGTACGGTATCCGAATAGACAATCCGAATGATGACAAATTCCTTGCGCATTGGCATCAGGAATTCATGTTCCAACCACAGAGCATCGACGGGATCGTGTTCTGGACACCTTTGTTACCCGTCACACCTGATCTGGGTCCTGTAATCGTGCTGCCGCGATCGCACAAGGATGGGCTTTGCGTTTATGCAAGAACGAAAGACTACGCTCAGAAGCAGGGGGCCTATCAGATCGGCTTGCATCGCGAGGCGAGCGTCATTGCGAATTACGAGCAGATTGCGCCGCTGACGAAACCCGGCGATCTTCTGCTTATGGATTTTCTCACGATCCACAGTTCAGGCGTCAACCGGTCTGACCGGTCGCGTTGGTCCGTACAGCACCGGTTTTTCAATTTCGACGATCCTGTGGGACGAAAAATCGGCTGGAAAGCGTCGGTAACCACCGGCGTGCGTGTCGAGGATGTATTTCCCGATCATTTCCTTGTCGAGGATTAGGAGCGCCAGTTTAATGAGCGAATCTTGCAATGTTTGCGGATCGAGGGCAATCGAGACGGTTTTCCGGAGCGGAGAGCGGTATTCGATCACGACGATGAATACCTTCGTCGATGGTGAGACCGTTGTCGCCTATTGCCCGAATTGCGATCATGCACAAACAGCCGAGTTGCCTGATCTCGCCCGCTTCTATGCTGAAGACTACGAGATAAACATCGACAGCGCCGATGAAGACCAGCTTTACGGACTTGTTGACGGTGCCAACGTCTACAGGTCCGAGCACCAGGCAAACACGCTGGCGACGAAAATCAATCTAACCGAGTACCGAAACGTGCTCGATTACGGTTGCGCCAAGGCGCACACGCTACGCCGTCTCGTGGACTTGGCTCCGAACATACGCGCGCATATGTTCGATGTGACCGACAAATATATTTCCTTCTGGGCGTCTTTTCCTGGCGACCGAGACTGGGCGGCCTTCGAGCCCAAGGCCGAATGGGCCGGTGCCATGGACGTTGTGCTCTCCTTCTATGCGCTCGAGCATATTAAGGATCTCGATCTTGCGTTGGAGAACGTAAAGCGGCTCTTACGCGATGGCGGCATATTCTACTTCATCGTTCCCAATCTCTACGAGAATGTGGCCGATTTGATCGTTGCCGACCACGTCAACCACTTCAGCCGCTCGTCACTTCACGTCATGCTCAAGAGGGCAGGCTTTCGCGATGTGGAGATCGACGAGACCGCCCATGCCGCTGCATTCGTCGTGCACGCGCGCCTGGACAAGGCGGGCGCGAAATCTCCTGAACCCGCCAAACCTGAACCCGCCAAAGTCGAAATGAAGGAAAATCTCCTACAGATTGTGGGCTTCTGGGAGCGGCTCAAAGGACGAATTCAGGCGTTCGAGGCTTCTCTGGCGCCCGATGCCGGGCGGGTGATTTATGGTGCGGGGATTTATGGGAACTATATCTTCTCCTGTCTCCGCGAACCTCAGAAAATCGCCGCGTTTCTCGATCAAAACAAGTTTCTGGCCGGCAAGGAGATCAAGGGCGTTCCCATCCGCGATCCCGCCGATGTGCCGGCAGGCACGGATGCCGTCCTTGTCGGCCTCAATCCGAAGTCGGGACGTGACATCATCGCAAATGTCTCCAGTCTTCAGGGGCAGGGGTATTCGTTCCTCTTTCTCGATGACGTTGAAAACCACTAGAGGCGATCATCATGCGGGACCTTGATACGGTTGCGTCGAAATATACCAAGCCCTCCGGAGTCGAGATCGAAAATGATCTGATCCTGAACTGGTATCCGCAAAGGGTGCTTGCACGAACGGGTCGTGTCGGAAACCTTTTGGAACTCGGTCTTGGCCACGGCTACACCGTGCGCCATTTTCACGAAATGGCCGACCGTCATACGGTGATCGAGGGATCGCGGGCCGTTGTCGACTATTTTGAGAAGAACAATCCTTGGTTTGAGGGTCGTATCCTTGAGGGATACTTCGAGACGTGCGAACTCGACGAGCGCTTCGATCTGATCGTTATGGGCTTCGTGCTCGAACATGTCGACGACCCGGTGGCCGTCATGCGGCGGTATCGCAAGGCGCTTGCGCCGGGAGGGCGGCTTTTCGTGGCGGTTCCCAACGCCAAGTCGATGAACCGGCGGCTTGGCCTTGAGATGGGTTTGATCGACGACATCTATGATCTGAACGAAACGGATCACCTTCTGGGCCATCAGCGTAACTACTGTCGCGAAACGCTGGCGGCGGATGCCGCGCGGGCCGGCTATCGCGTCGCGCACGAGGAAGGCATCTATCTGAAGCCGCTGCCGCTCGGGGTTTTGAAGACGCTGGACGATATGGACGCCAACCTGAAGGCGATGCTCAAGGTGGGGGTGGACTTTCCCGACCTGTGCGTTGCTCTGCTGGTCGAACTGGTGCCTGAAGAGACGACTTGCAAATGAGGTCAACAGTTACCGTGCTCGTCACGGGTATGGGAGCGCTGATCGGCCAGGGTATTGTTGCCGGGTTGAGATCTGATGGGCGAGCGCGTGTAATCGGGCTCGATCGCAGGATTTCCGATCACGGCGCGTCCTTGTGCGACGCTTTTGTCGTCAAGCCTGACTGCGATGAGGCGGATCCGGCTTATCTGGCTTTCTGGCAGGACCTGATCGTCAACGAGGGGGTCGACCTTGTCCTTCCTGGCATCAGCGCGGATATGGACTTTCTCGATGCCAACCGCGAGCGACTTTCCCCGCTGGGCGTGCGTCTCGGCCTCAACACGGCTCGCCTGATTCGTGAAACGCGGGACAAATTGGAGTTCTTTCGGCTTCTCGAGTGCGCCGATCTGCCGCGCATCGAAAGCCGCCAACCTGCATCCTGGAGCGAGGCGCTCGCGACGTTCGGAGATCCGCCCTTCATGTTCAAGCCCAGGAGTGGCGAGGGGGGACAGGGACAGGCCGTCATTCGAACGGAGCGCGATTTCGCTTACTGGACGTCCCGCGCGAACGACAACTGGTTGATGCAGCCCTTCGTTGGCAGCGATGACGCGGAGTTCACCGTTGGCGCCTTCGGACTTGGGGATGGCGCTTTTCTCGACGAAATGATCGTCATGAGGCGTTGGTTGACAAGGGCCGGAAACACCGGACGCGCGGAAATCACCGACGCTCCGAATGTCGAAGCCGCCGCGCGTGCGCTTATGAAGCACTTCTGTCCCGAAGGGCCTACCAATCTTCAGTTCCGTCTGGACAATGGGGTCCCTCGACTGCTGGAAATCAATCCGCGGTTTTCCTCAAGCTGTTCCCTGCGTGTCGCGTTCGGCTTCAATGAGGCTGCCATGAGTATCGATCACTATCTGCTTCGCCGTCGACCGCAGGTTGGGCCGATTCGGCGCGGGCGCGCGGAGCGCTACTCGGCCGATCACGTGGTTTACGGTTAGATCATGCTCGCACTCATTTCCGATATTCACGCGAACCTGGCCGCTCTCGAGGCGGTGTTGGACGATATTGATCGCCGTGGCGTCCGCGATATCCTCTGCCTCGGTGACGTCGTTGGTTACAACGCCGAGCCTGATGAATGTCTGTCGTTGCTGCGTGCTCGGGAGGTTCCTTGCCTGCTCGGAAACCATGACAGTTATCTTGTTTCCGGAAAAAACTGCGAGCGCTCGCGGGTCGTTGCGGAAATCATCGACGATCATCGGACGCGGGTCAGCGAGGCAAATCTGGAATGGCTGGCGCTGGCGGGCCTTTCGCGGTTTGCGAACGGTGACCTGTTCGTCCATGGCGGACCAGACGATCCTGTCGATCAGTATATTTATCGGGTTTCGCGCGATCTCTTTAAAGACGGGGTTCGCCGCATGTTCGTCGGGCATACTCATGTACAGACAATTCTGGAGCTCGATGAGCGAGTGTTCTGCAACCCAGGCTCTGTCGGTCAACCTCGAGACAACGACCCAAGGTCCGGATACGCGCTCGTGACACCTTCAAGTGTCGAGCTTGTCCGTGTTCCGTATGATATTGCGCGAACGGTTGCCGTGATTGCAGAGCGCGGCTATGCGCCTTTCATAGGGGACTGCCTGTGGCAGGGAACGCAGCTTGGAGGCAGGGTCGACCGTATTGAGCACGCCTGAAGCGTGTGTTTCTGTGTTGTATTCAGCGCTGTTCTTGCTGCTCACCGGGGAGTTCTGTTTCTCAAGCCGGGAGAACTGAAGGCTAGGTGGCTTCCTGCTTGCGTGTCTTCATTTCGCGCCAATCAATGCGGGCGGGGTTCAGATAGTTGCGAGCTTCGATAAGAGGAACGCTGGCAATCAGATCAAGCCCTGTGACGTAAGGCGTGAAGGGAGCCTCGTCCTGCGGCCACGGGTGCGGGGCATAGTCCATGTAGCTTACGGACACGCCCGCAGCCTCAAAGGCCTCGTGGTCAAGATAGGACAGGCCTCCATGTCCGGATATGTACTCCGTGCCACCCACTGCTTTCACGAGCTTGAGTACCCGCTCCCAGGACCTGCCTTCAACGTCGAGCTCGGTTGTGCTTGTCCGCTTCGCTGGCAGGACTCCGAGGGCGCTCGCCATGGTCTCGGCGGAGTGCACGAGCGCATCACAAAGCGGTGCGGCGTAGTCCACCTCGTCAAACACGGCGAGTGCATCGACCGAATGCGGGCGACTGCGGAAGGCTTGTTCCAACAGGGCTCGGTGCGAAAGGTGCCAGTTTGGAAGACTTGCGGAAAGATCCCGTATCCGGCGAAAACTGCCTCGGTTTTCGAGCGGAACGGACATCCATTTTACGCCGCGTGCAGTCTTGACCTGCACGCGATTGGTGAAGCTACCCTTCGAAAACTGAACGTCGTCGAGCCAGATAAAGACATCGGCGAGGGCCATCTGCGCCAGAAACCCGACCCAGGGAAAATACATGGGCTGTGATATGACAACCTTCACCGCTGGCTCCTGATCACCGTTGGGTCGACCAAGGTGACTGGTCATTTTCGGCGCAAATAGCCACCAGGCGAGGACGACAGCACCAGCTTCCCGTTCAGCTCCGGATCCACCTCAAACTGGTCGGTCTCTTCGAGATAGAGGTTCAGTGCGGTCAACGGCTCGTTGCCTTTGTACCAGATCTTGGACCGTTTGGTCGGGGCGCGGTCCGCGTCAAGGTGGCCTGCGGCCGTGTCGGCCACAACGATATAGCAGCCGCTGGTGACAAGAGGGCCCAAGGCCCGCAGTTCGGCCAGAACGTGGTCGCGCGAATGATCCGAATCGAGAACGACCATTACCGAGGCCCCCTCGGGGATCAGCGAACGCACTTTTTCAAGTGTGTCGTCGGCGATTGACGAACCTTCGACCAACTTGATGCGGCCGGACATGGGGTGGGTCTCGATGTTTTCCCGGTTGTGAGCCCGGATATCGATGTCGACGCCAATGACCTGTCCCTTGCCGATGAGTTGCAGCATCGCAGCCATGAAAAGCACCGACCCGCCGCGCGCGACACCCGTCTCGATGATGATGTCGGGCTTTGTCGCCCAGATGACTTCCTGGGTGGCCATGATGTCAGCCGGAAGCTGAATGATCGGCACGCCCATCCAGCTCCACAGGTAGGAATAGTCATAGCGATCCAGATCCAGCAGTAGATCGATGCTACGCTCGAACACGGCCTTGTCCTTGCCCAGCGCGACGGACTGGCTGCGTGTGTGGCGTTCGAACTCGGCGCGATCGTCTGTCACTCGAATGACCTTTCCTGAATTTTCGGCGAACCTAGCGGCGAACGGCGGCAAGGCCAAGGTCGAATTGCCGGATTGCGCAAGGTTCCCGCCATGTGGCAGAAGCGAGGCATCGTGTAAAGGAGCGCGCATGTCCGACGTCGATGATTTCATTCCCGTTGCGGGGCCCTCGATCACCGATCGCGAGGTCGGTTATGCGGCGGAGGCGGCGCGCACCGCATGGTACCAGAATCACAATGTCTTCAACGCCCGGTTCGAGGCACTTTTCGCCGAAACCGTCGGTGTGAAGCATGCCGTCAGCCTGCCGCATTGCACCGCCGGCATCCATCTGGCGCTCGCCGCGCGCGGCATCGGCGCGGGAGACGAGGTCATCGTTCCCGACGTCACCTGGATCGCTTCCGTCGCGCCGGTCGACTATGTCGGGGCGACGCCGGTCTTCGTCGACAGTCTCGCCGACACATGGTGCATCGATCCGGATGCGGTCGAAGCCGCGATCACCGAGCGAACGCGGGCGATCATCGCGGTCGATCTCTACGGGTCGATGGCCGATTGGGCGCGACTGCGCGCCCTTGCCGAAAAGCACGGTCTCTTTCTGCTGGAGGATTCCGCGGAAGCTTTGGGGTCGACCTGGCACGGCCGGCAGGCCGGATCGCTCGGCGATGCCTGGGTGTTTTCCTTCCATGGCTCCAAGACGGTCGCGACCGGCGAGGGCGGCATGTTCGTGACAAGCGACGATGCGCTCCATGCAAGGGTCATGACCCTGCGCGATCACGGTCGTCCGCCCGGAGACCGGCTGTTCCTGAATACGGAAGTCGCCTTCAAGTACAAGATGAGCGCGGTGCAGGCGGCCCTCGGGCTCGGGCAGATGGAGCGGTTTGACGAACTGATCGAGCACAAGCGCCGGATTTTCGCCTGGTATCGCGATCGCCTGTCCGGGCTGCAGGGCGTGAGCCTCAATGCGGAGCCGAAAGACACCACCAACTCCTACTGGATGGTGACCATCGTCCCCGATGCCGACTACGGCCTCGACAAGTTCGCGATCATGGACGGGTTGAAGGAGCGCAACATCGACAGCCGTCCGTTCTTTTCGCCGCTGTCGACGCTGCCCGCCTATGCGGATCGGCCGGAAAGCGCGCGCTTTCTTCCCGCCGCCCCGCGCGCCCACGAGATTGCCCGCCTCGGTGTGAACCTTCCGTCCGGCTATCACATGGACGAGGCAAAGGTGGATCGCGTCGGCGCGGCGCTCGAAGCCATCCTGCGCCGGTCATGAGCGTGGAGACACCGACAACAACGGGGGCGGCCGGCCCTCTCGTTTCCATCGGCCTGCCGTGCTATCGGCGGCCCGAGGCCCTGCAGGTGGCGTTGCGCTCCCTGCTTGCGCAGACCTATCGGAACCTCGAGATCTTCGTTCACGAGAACCCGTCGGAGGTCGACGGCATCGAGGCGGCGGTTCGCGAGGTGGCGGGCGACGACCCAAGGGTCGTTTTCCGCCGCCATTCTGAAAATATCGGTCCGAGCGGAAATTTCGAAAGCGTTTTGAACCGGGCGAACGGTCCCTATTTCATGTGGGCGGCCGATGACGATGAATGGCATCCCGAATTCGTCGAGCGTCTTGTCGAACGGCTGGAAGCCGACCCCGCTTATATCGCCGCCGCCAGCGGCCTGGAGGTCGTGGATGCCAGGGGCGCGCGGCTCTCCGTTTTCGACCGGTTTTCCCGGTTCGACCGTCCGGATCGCGCCGAGCGGCTGCGTGCCTATCTGGCCGAGCCCGAGCTGCTTGGAAAAGCCAATCTGATTTACGGCCTGTACCGGACCGAGGCGGTTCGTGAGGCCTGGGCCGTCTGGAAACCGACGCCGGCCCTGACGGTCTGGGGATCGGATATCGTGCTGGTGTTCGCGGCCTTCGTGCGCGGCCCCTGGGCGTTTGTCGACCGTGTCCTGATGACCAAACGGTCGCCTAAGGTGTCCAAGCGCCGCAGCTGGCAGGCATTTCCCGAGGACTTCGGGCCGCCGACGGCGGTGTTCGACGATTATGAAGCGGCACTGCTCGAAGTCTGTCCGGATGACGCGGCGCGCGACGTCGTGCGCGATGTCATGTCTGCCCGTCGGCGCCGGCTTCGCTGGGTCTCGAGCTGGCGCCGGCCGCTCGGGCGCATGATCACGCGTCTCGTTCTGGCGGTGACCGGCGGCGCTCGGCCCTGAGCGTCACGCCGAGCGCTTCTGCCGCGCGAGATAGAGATTCCTGCGGATCGCGTCCTTGAAGCGCAGCATGCGTCCGTCGAGATGGTCGACCGTGCGCGGCAGGCCGAGCGATCCGTAGATGTAGCCGCCGCCGACGATCCGGCACATGCCGCCTTCCAGCCCGCAGGTCGAGCCATCGGGCCGGCGCAGGTGCGGCAGCACCATTTCGCGATAGTAGCGCATGTCGATGATATGCGGATTGTTGGAGCGCCCGCTCACCCGGCAGACCGGGAAGTCGGCGTCGCCGCGCGGTTCCAGCGCCAGGTCGTAAACGGCGGGCTTGTTGGTGCGCTTGTTGAAGCGCAGGTAGTTGACCTCATGGGCGCCCATCCAGGCGAGCATCTCGTCGAGCGTGTGGGTGATGCGGCTCTTCATGAAGACGAAATCATGCTCGAGCTGCATGGCGTATGCGCCTTCGCAGATCTCGAGGGAGCGCGCGAACCCGTCGATCAGGCCGTTAGTCGCGACAAACTCGAAGGGGAGATCGGGAAGGGCGTCTCGGATCGTCGCCTTCCATGCCTCGAGCGTCTGAGGGTGGGGATTGGCGTCGATGAAGACGCGTGTGACGATGCGTCGTGTCGTGCCGGCTGCAAAGACCTCGTGAAACGAGCGAACCGCATGTTGCGCCAGGCAATGTGCCGGATCGGGGGAGGCGACATTGGTGAAGACGTTCAGATTGAAGATGTCTCGATCCATGCTTGCTTTCCCGCGGTCCCGCTTCTAAGCGTGAGGCGCATATTCCGTTCCAATGCCTTATAGGTGTCTTGCTGTGACGACGCTAGCGTTGCGTGCCTGGCTGGTCAGACTGGAGGTCGCCGCGCGCCAGCGGGTCTATCGCGGGCTGGTGAGCCGGTTGCTGGTGCCGTTCTGGCCGCGTACCGATCTTTCCGGAAGCAGCGTGGAAACGCTCGCCGACGAGGCGATGCCGATCCCGCCCGCCGTGCTGGCCGCAGTGCCCGAGGCCTTGCGCGAACCGGTGTCCCGTCTGGCGGAAACCCCGGACCGTCTCGCCTGCCGGCGCATCTCCGGGCGGACGATCGATGTCGAGCCGAGGTCCGGCGCGCTGTTCTTCGACGGCAGATGGGCAACGGAAGGGCCCATGCGCGAGCTGCTTCCGGCTCGGCGCACGCATCCCGATCTCACGCGGTTTCTGCGTCTGCGCCCGATGCTGCGCGAGCCCGTCGTCGTTCTTCATGGTGGCGGCGACACGTCGCTCGACGCCTTCTTCACCGATCTCCTGCCGCGCTTCTTCAGTCTCGATGCGCTGGATCTGCCGCGGGACCTGCTGGTGATCGTGCCGGTCTCCATGGCGATGACCGATCCCTTTCAGGATGCGATCAACGACGGGGTGTTTCGCCCCCGGCCGATCGAGCTGATGCAGCCGCGGCGCGTTACGCGCACCGAGACCGTCTATCGGGTCGACCGTCCGCTGTTGCGGCGCGATGTCTACGAACGCCTGTGGAAGCGGATCTCGGATGTCTATTCGCTAGACGGATCGTCAGCTGCACGTCCCGTGTTCCTGTGCGAAGGCGGCGCGGAGCGCGCGGCGAGGCTCTTTGCCGCGTGGCCGCAGATCGCGGACTGGCTCGCGCATCGCGGCATCGAGGTGATCGATCCGGCCGCACTGTCGCTTGGCAAGCTGGTCAGGCGGCTCTGGGGCGCGCCGCTCGTGATGGGACCGGACACCGGCGAGGTCTCCGCCTGCGTGCTTGGCGGCCCGGGTCTGGGGCGTGTGATCGAGCTCTCGACCGGGCGCCGGGACCCCAAGCGCTACCTGCTGGCATCCACGCTCGGCTGCGGCTTCGCGCTGCTGCCGCCGTCGCCCGCCGACTGGCCGGGGACATGATCCCGGCCAGTCGGCGGGTGTCGCTGCGGGCCGGGACTGGCAGGTCCGGTGGAGGCCGCCTCAGGTGAGCTTGCCGCGCGCGGCGATGTCGATGCGGCGCAGCACGCCGTCCTCGCCCTTCAGCCAGGCAAAATCGAAAAGATTGGTCACCACGCAGGCGTGGTTCGGCACGATGGCGACGCGTTGGCCGATGGCGAATTCGTTCTCGCCCGCGGTGTGGACAATCGCATGTTCCTCGCTGAGCGCGACGACGGCCGCATCCGGATGCCCGAGGATCGTGCCGTGGCCGGTGAGGCCGAGAAGATCCGACGACAGCGCCTTGGAACCGGCGTCGAGGATCGCGCGGGTCGGCGTCGGCGTGCTGACCACCGTTGCCTCCACGGTAAGCGCGCAGTCATCGAGCGAACAGGCGCCGCCCGCCACCAGCGAGCGGTCGTTGTAGATATAGGTGCCGGCGCGATACTCGGTGACGACCGTCCCGCCGCCCGATTTCCACATATCGGGCGAGCCGCCGCTGGTGATCGTCGGGCAGGCGATGCCGGCCTGTTCGATCAGCGCCTTTGCGTCGCGCATGAAGGTCTCCACCGCGCTCTGGCCGCCGGGGGCGGGGTAGGTCATCAGCCCGCCGAAGGCGAGGCCGTCGGTCGCATCGATCCGCGCGGCGAGACCGGCGGCTGCCTCAGCCGTCTGCACGCCGCAGCGCCCGGCGCCCGTGTCGCATTCCACCAGCACGGTGAGCGGGCGGTCCTCACGCGCAAACGCCGCGCCAAGTCCGTCGACCGTGGCCGCGCTGTCGGCGACGACGGCGAAGCGCTCCACCCGGCGGGCGACGGCGGCGAGCCGGGCGAGCTTGTCGACGCCCAGGATGTTGTAGGTCAGCAGGATATCGTCGATGCCCGCATCGGCCATGACCTCCGCCTCGCCGATCTTCTGCACGGTGATGCCGCAGGCACCGGCCGCGATCTGGGCGCGGGCGAAGAGCGGCAGCTTGTGCGTCTTGATATGCGGGCGCAGCGCCAGCCCTGCCGCGTCGCAATGGGCCTGGAAGCGGGCGATATTGGCCATTGCGACGCGCTCGTCGATGACGAGAGCCGGGGTCTCGGGGGCATGGGCGGTCATTGCGGGCAAATCCTTCGGCAGGTCAGCTTCCCGTTGCCTTCAGGGCGTGCGGGTCTTCCACGCGCGGCCAGATGGCGCGCGTCAGCTTGGTGTAGGCATTGGTCGCGGGATCGTTGGGGTAGGGGCCATCGACCGCAGCGTAGAGAATTTCCGAGGCCACCGGCAAGAAGGCATCGTGGAAATGGTTGGTCGACTTCACCACCAGCACCTTGCGTTTCGCCGGATCGATGCCGAGGTTGGAAAAGGCGTCCGGGCTGAAGATCTGCGAGCGCACGGTGTTGAGGATGATATCGACGCCCTCGACGCTGATCCAGACGCTGTCGCCGAGCGGTACGATGCTCTCGCCGAAGCTCTGCACCGCGTTGCGCACCACCTTGCGCACGCGCACGGTCGCGTCGATCGGGTCGCCGGCGGTCGCCGACATCTTGCCGCCGAAGCGCAGCGGTAGCACGGCGCCCTCGCCGGCGGAGATGCAGGTGCGCACCGCGACCGGATCCCAGATCGAGGCGAGCGCGACATTCTCCATCTTCCGCTTCAGCATCTCGCGCAGGATGATGGTGGAATCGCCCGCGACCCCGCCGCCGGGATTGTCCCAGACATCGGCGACGACAATCGGCGCGCCCTCGCGGGTTTCCGCGAGTTCCAGCGCGCGCTGCGGCGTGAGGAAATCCGGGCGCGTGCGGCCGCGGTAGGAGAAGAGCTCCATGCCGAGCTTTTGCGCCAGCGCGTCGCCCTTCGCCTTCTGGCCGTCGGTGACGACGACGATCTTGCTGCCGAGGTCGGCGACGTCGGCGGCCATGAAGCCGTGGATCGTGGAGACGGAGAGCACGCCGTCGTGGCCTTCCATGGCCTTCATCCGGTCGACGAAGCCGCGCATCGGTTCGCGGCTCGTCGGGAAGATCTCGATCATGCGGCAGTCGAAGACGGAGATCTCCGGCGCGACGGCGCCCGTCGAGGTGCGGTGCGCGAGATCCACCAGGCTTTCCGCCGCGATCACGAAATCGGTGTGCGGGAACTCCTTGAAGACGACGACGAGGTCGGCGTTTTCGGTCCGGCGTGCCGACAGGTGGCTGTGCGGATCGAAGGTCGCGCCGATCACCGTGTCCGGTCCGACGAGCTTGCGGACCTTCTCCAAGAGCTCACCCTCGCAGTCGTCGCAGCTCTCAGCGATCATCGCGCCATGCAGGCCGAGCAGGACGATGTCGAGCGGAAGCGCCGCCTCGATCTCGGAAAGGATCGCATCACGCAGGAACTCCCAGGTGGCGCGGTTGACGACGCCGCCGGGTTCGGCCCAGGCGGCGGTCCCCTCGATCACGGTCCAGCCGTACTGGCGGGCGCGGTCGCGCGCGACCGGAAACACCGCGCTGCACAGCGTCGGCGTCACCGGGTGATGGCCGGGGGGCGCGTAGAAGCTGTCGCGGAAGTCCTGCATGTCGGTGCGCAGCGGGGAGAATGTGTTTGTTTCCGTTGCCACGGATCCGACGTAGACGCGTTTGTTCTCGGCCATCACGCGGCCTCCCCTTGTTGTTTGCCGGCGTGGTGACAGGCGCTGAATTGTCCGTTGCCGAGATCGACCGGCTGCGGCCGCTCGCTGCGGCAGATGTCGGTGGCGATAGGGCAGCGCGGGTGAAACGGGCAGCCGGGCGGGGGGGCTGCCGCACTTGCGGGCTCGCCCCGGTCCTCGGCCGGAATGCGGCCCGGGCGGATGCGCGGGATCGAGGCGAGCAGAAGCCTGGTGTAGGGATGCGACGGCGCGGAAAACAGCGTCGCCTTGGGCGCGGTTTCCACGATCCGCCCGAGATACATCACCGCCACGCGGTCGCAGATGTGACGCACGACGCCGAGGTCGTGGGAGATGAACAGCATCGAGATGCCGCTCTCCTTCTGCAGGTCCTTGATCAGGTTGAGCACCTGCGCCTGGATCGAGACGTCGAGCGCGGAGACCGCCTCGTCGGCGATGACGAGTTTCGGTTCGACGATCATCACCCGGGCGATGCCGATGCGCTGGCGCTGGCCGCCGGAAAATTCGTGCGGGTGGCGGTTCATCACCTTCGGATCGAGACCGACCTGCGTCAGCGTGCGGGCGATGCGCGCGCGGATGCCCTCGCGGGTGGTTTCCAGCCCGTGGATGCGCACCGGTTCGGCCAGCGTCTGCTCGATGGTCAGGCGCGGATTGAGCGAGGCGAAGGGATCCTGGAAGATCATCTGGATCTCCCGGCGCAACGGGCGGAAGGCGGCCTTCGACAGCGACAGCATCTCGCGCCCGTCGAATTCGGCCGTGCCGCCGGTGGCGTCTTCCAGCCGCGTCAGCGTGCGCCCGACGGTGGACTTGCCGCAGCCGCTCTCGCCGACGATGCCGAGCACCTCGCCGGCGGCGAGGTCGAAGGAGACGCCGTCGACGGCCTTGAGCACCTTTTTCGTGCCGCCAAGCAGGCCGCCGGACTTCAGCGTGAAATGGGTCTTGAGGTCGCGGACCTTGAGCAGGGGGCGTTCAGCGTCTGTGGTCATGCGTCCGGCTCCAGCGGGTGGTGGCAGCGCGCGGCGTGTCCGCCGCCGAAGGCGGTTTCGCCCGGGTCCTCTTCGCGGCAGATCGCGGAGGCGCGCGCGCAGCGCGGATTGAAGGCGCAGCCGTCGACCCGTTCGTCGAGGCCGGGCACCCGGCCGGGGATCGTCGGCAGGCGGTCGACGTCCTCGTCGGGCTCGGGGATGGAATCCAGCAGCCCGCGCGTATAGGGGTGGCGCATCGTGGCGAAGAGATCGCGGGTTTCCGCGCTTTCCACCACACGCCCGCGGTACATCACCGCGATGCGGTCGCAGGTCTCGGCAATCACGCCGAGATCGTGCGAGATCAGGATGATGCCCATGCCGGTCTTGCTCTGCAGATCGGCGATCAGCTTGAGGATCTGGGCCTGCACGGTCACGTCGAGCGCCGTGGTCGGCTCGTCCGCGATCAGAAGGCGGGGCGATCCGGCAAGCGCCATGGCGATCATGACGCGCTGACGCATGCCGCCCGACAACTGGTGCGGATAGCTGTCGATGCGCCCCTCCGGATCGGGAATGCGCACCATGCGCAGAAGCTCGACGGCGCGGGTGCGGGCCGCCGATTTCGACATCGGCTGATGCTCGCGGATCGTCTCCACGATCTGGTCGCCGATCCGGTAGACCGGATTGAGGCTCGTCATCGGCTCCTGGAAGATCATGGACATCTCGTTGCCCATGATGCGGCGGCGTTCGCGAGGGGGAAGCGTCAGCAGGTCGCGGCCCTGGAACAGGATCTCGCCTGCCGTGACGCGCACCGGCGTTCCCTCCAGAAGGCCCATGATCGCAAGCGACGTCAGGCTCTTGCCGCAGCCCGATTCCCCGACGATGCCGAGTGTCTCGGAGGCGTTGAGGGAAAAGGACATATCGCGCACGACCGGCATCAGGCCGTCGCCGGTTGCGACCGACAGCGACAGGCCGCGCACGTCGAGGAGGGGCGGATTGGACTGTGTCATCGTCACACCCCCTTGATGTCGTTCTTGAACCTGGGGTCGATGCTGTCGCGCAGCGCGTCGCCGACAAGGTTCATGGAAAAGACGGAGAGGATGATCAGCGCGCCGGGGAAAAGCAGCAGCCAGGGCGCGCGGGTGACGTAGATGCGCGATTCCGACAGCATGTTGCCCCAGCTCGGCACCTCCGGCGGCAGGCCGAGGCCGAGGAAGTCGAGGGCGGCCGCCTGCAGCTGGGCGAAGGCGAAGATGAAGCTCGCCTGCACCAGCAGCGGCGAGATCAGGTTCGGCAGGATGTGGCGGAACAGGATGCTGGCGTGACCGGCGCCGGAGCACACGGCGGCGTCGATGAAGACCTCGTTCTTCAGCTTCAGTGTCATGCCGAACAGAATGCGCGCGGTCGTCGTCGCATAGACGATGCCGATGACCAGCACGGTGTTCATCACGCTGCGTTCCAGCAGCGTCATCAGCACCAGCGCCAGAAGCAGCGCGGGAAAGGCCATCAGCACGTCGACGACGCGCATCAGGAAGGCGCCGAGCCTCGTGAAATAGGCCGAGATCATGCCGGTGAGGCCGCCGACCAGCAGCGCGACGAGCACGGAGCCGAGGCCGATGACGATGGCCATGCGGGCGCCGTAGATGCTGCGCGAGAAGGTGTCGCGGCCGAAGTGGTCGGTGCCGAAGAAATGCGCGGCACCGGGTTCGGTCAGCCGGGCCACCGGATCGATCTCGAGCGGATCGAACGGCACGATCAGCGGTGCGAAAACGGCGGCGAGCACCACCAGCACCAGCCAGGCGAGGCCAAGCGTTGCGAGCCAGC
>PARB01000101.1 GCA_002709505.1 Paracoccaceae bacterium
CCGGGTCCGTCTTACCGTCATGGCATCGTGCGATGACGGGAGAAACGGGTCGCGGCTGCGGCGACAGCAGCGTTTCGAATTCCGGCCGATGTGGCCGCGCGCCGTGTGAGGATCCGATGTCCAGGATGATGTGCCTCTTCCGCCGCTCCGTGCGGTTTGTCGCCCCCGTGGTCGCCGGCGGCGCACTCGCCGCGCTGGCGTCTGCCGCCCAGGCCGATACCACTCGGCTCGGCGGCGTTTACGACGTCTCCGTCTCCGGCTTCAAGATCGCCCGGGGATCGCTGTCGCTCGTGCTGCAGAAAAACGCCTATTCCGCCAAGGTGGGAATGGAGCCGGCCGGCATCGGCACGCTGTTCTCCACCGGCAAGGGCGGTGCGGAGGCCTCCGGCTGGGTCAATGGCAGCGGCGTCGTTCCCTCGCGCTACAAGATGGCGTCGCGCGCCGCCGACCGGGATTTCTTCGTCGATCTGGCGCAGGGCTCGGGCCGGGTGCGCGACATGCGCGTCACGCCGCAGTTCAAGCCCAACCCCGAGCGCATCAAGGTCCGTTCCAAGCACAAGCGCAACGTGGTCGATCCGCTGAGCGCGATCCTCATGCCGGTCAAGAGCGCCAGCGGCACGCCGGACGCCTCCGTGTGCAAGCGCCGGATTCCGGTGTTCGACGGCTGGACGCGCTTCGACATCCAGCTGAGCTACAAGGGCATGAAGGATGTGTCCGGACGCGGTTACGACGGCAAGGTCGTGGTGTGCTCCGCGCGCTGGATCCCGGTCGCGGGCCACCGTCCCTCGCGCGCCTCGGTGAAATACATGGCCGAGAACCGCAAGATGGAAGCCTGGCTGGCGCCGATCGGGTCGGGCCGGGTGTTCGTTCCCTATCGCATTGCCATGGGCACGAAAAGCGGCACGCTGGTGGTCGAGCCGCGCAAGCTGGATATTTCCAGCGGTCGCGACCAGGCCTCCCGCTGACGGTCGCCCGCTGACGGCCATCTGACGCGCGGCCGACAGGCGCTGCGGCGGGATATGACTGTCATGTCCCGAACCGGCATGTCTTGACAGGGCGGGCCGGTCTCGCCAGTGTCGCGCCGCAATCCGCGCGGGATGGACTGGCCCTTCCCGCACAGCGTCTGGACCCACTTGCAATGCACAGTTTTCTTGAGTTCGAAAAGCCCGTCGCCGACCTTCAGGGCAAGGTTCACGAGTTGCGGGCCGTTGCCGCCAGCGGCGAAACGGTCGAAGTGTCCGACGAGATCGAACGGCTTGAAAAGAAGGCGGAACAGGCGCTTCGCGATCTCTATGCGCGGCTGACGCCCTGGCAGAAGACGCTGGTCGCCCGCCATCCCGACCGTCCGCATGCGGTGGATTACATCACCGGACTGATCGAGGACTTCACGCCGCTGGCCGGCGACCGAAGCTATGGCGAGGATGCCGCGATCATCGCCGGCATCGGTCGCTTCCGCGGCCGGTCCGTCGCCGTGCTCGGTCAGGAAAAGGGCGCCGACACGCAATCGCGCCTGAAGCACAATTTCGGCATGGCCCGCCCCGAGGGCTACCGCAAGGCGGTGCGCATCATGGATATGGCCGAACGGTTCGGCCTGCCGCTTGTCTCCTTTGTCGACACAGCCGGCGCCTATCCCGGCATCGGCGCCGAGGAGCGCGGGCAGGCGGAAGCCATCGCTCGCTCGACGGACGCGGGCCTCGCGCTTGGCGTCCCCAACATCGCGCTCGTCATCGGCGAGGGCGGCTCCGGCGGCGCCATTGCCATTGCGACGGCCAATCACGTGGCGATGCTCGAGCATGCGATCTACAGCGTGATCTCGCCGGAAGCCGGTGCGTCGATCCTGTGGCACGACAGCGCCCGGGCGCAGGATGCGGCCACCAACATGAAGATCACGGCGCAGGACCTGATGCAGCTCAAGGTGATCGACGAGATCATCGAGGAGCCGCTCGGCGGCGCGCATCGCGCAGGCGAGATCGTCGTCGACCGCGCGGGCACGGCCATCGACGCGGCGCTGGCCCGCTTCGAGGGCATGGACGCAGCAGAGCTGCGCGCGCAGCGGCGTAAGAAGTTCCTGGCGATCGGCCGCAGCCTGTAGCCCCGGCGCCACGCCGGGTGCAACTCTGCGCCTTTGCCGCCAAAACGCCAGAATTGTGAGTCAGCACAAGGCTCAAGGGCTTCCGTCCGCTCCGGTTTTTACGGAGTAACCGATGGTAAACGCTCTGTGACTAGCCTTTTTCATTGAATTGACCGCAAGGTTGCGGGCATCGAAAGCTGAGGCAGGTAATCGGCATGGCGCAGGGCATCGCACGGGTTCGCAGCGCACCGTGGAAAACGCTGGCGGTGATGGCTCTTGCCGGGTTCCTGGCTGCCTGCCAGGCGGACGAGCTTGGCTACGGTCCCAAACACAAGCGCCCGGTCAGTGCCGAGGTCAAGCGCGAGATCACGCGCCTTGGCATGGATCTCAAGAGCCCGATCATGTTGCGGATCTTCAAGCAGGAGTCCGAGCTGGAGGTCTGGAAGCAGACCAAGGGCGGTCGCTACGCGCTGCTGGAAACCTTCGAGATCTGCAAGTGGTCGGGAGAGCTCGGCCCGAAGTTCAAGGAAGGCGACCGTCAGGCGCCGGAGGGCTTTTACGAGATCACCCCGGCGCTGATGAACCCGAATTCCAGCTACCATCTGGCGTTCAACCTCGGCTATCCGAACCGCTACGACCGGGCGCACAACCGCACCGGTTCGCACCTGATGGTGCATGGCGCCTGTTCGTCGCGCGGCTGCTATGCGATGACCGACGCCCAGGTGCAGGACATCTACGCGCTGGCGCGGGAAAGCTTTTCCGGCGGACAGCGGTCCTTCCAGGTGCAGGCCTTCCCCTTCCGCATGACGGCGGAAAACATGGCCAAGCACCGGGACAACGAGCATTACGCCTTCTGGCAGATGCTGAAGCGCGGACATGATCATTTCGAAGTGACCAAGGTCCCGCCGAAGGTCGAGGTCTGCGAGAAGCAATATGTCTTCGACGCGACGCCGCTGGTGGAAGGCGTTCCCTTCCGCGCGACGGCGAAATGCCCGGCCTATGACATTCCCGACAGCGTCGAGATTGCGGTCAACAAGATGCAGCAGCGCGACGAGGAAAAGGTCCGCCAGATCGCGGAAGCGGAACTCCGCGCTGAAAAGCGCAAGGCACAGCTTGCCGCGATCTTCGGCGGCGGCAGCGACGCCAACGCCGCGCCGGTCGATCCGACAGCGGATGTCCAGCCGACGGCCCCGGTCTCCTCCGGTGCCGGTGTCGCAACCGCTAGCGCGCCCGCAGCCCAGCCGGATCAGGCCGCAAGCCAGACCGCCTTCGCGCCCGAGCCGGCCCCGGCCAAGAGCAGTGGCGGCTTCTTCAGCCGGATCTTCTCCAGTGGCAATGACGCGCAGAGCGCAAGCGTCGGCACGGCCGATCCGGATGCGCCGCTGCCCGCAGCAAAGCCCTGATCGGCGGGGCCGCGCCGCGCCCCGGACCACTGTCGTTCCCGCATTCTCTCGCGCGCTGCGGCACGCATGGCTCTTGTGGTTGCCCGCCTTCGCGTCGGAACGCTTCGCCCGCCGTCAGGCCCAGATCGCCATGCGCAGCCCCTTGGCGTCGCGCTCGAACGCGGGCGGAAAGGGCATCGCGTCCCCATCTGCAATCCGTTGCGCGATCACCGCATTGACGCAGGCGTCGATCAGATCGTCGCGTGCCGCCCCGCGCGGCGGACGGGCGTCGAGAAACGCTTCGGAAAATCCGTAGTCCGCCAGCAGTGCCGCGCGCTGGTCGAGGCCGGCGGGACTGGCCGCGTTCTTGACCTTCTTCGGCAGGCTCATCGGCGCCTCGCCGTTGAGCCGCCAGAAGGCAAGTTCCGGGTGGACCTCGAAGACGCGCGCCTCAAGGTCCGGCGTCATCAGCGCGTCGATTTCCCGGATCTTGGGGAACAGGTAAAACGCCTGTTTGGAGACCTTTTTCGGCGGGTCCGAGGTGGCAAGCGCCACCGCGCAGGCCTCGCGGTAGTCGGTGCAGGCCACGGCCGCGCGAGACGGCACGGAAAACACCGAGGACTGGCGCTGGCCGAGATGCGGGCGCACGCAGCGCTCCGGTCCCCGACCGCCGATGCCGGCGCGGTCCGGCAATCCGATCGGCATGTCGACCGCAATCACGGCAAGGGTTTCATCGGCGAGGATGTCGCGGAACTGCGGAACGACGGCGACGGTCGGCGCGGCCGTGCCTTGAAGCGGGCGCGTGACGACCAGCCATCCGGCCTTGCAGCCGTCGACGCCGGCAACGCGCCGGGCGGCCGCGTCGTCACTCATGCGCGGATCGGCGCGTCCATCACCCGCCGGCTCGAGACAAGCGCCATCGGCTGCACCAGGGCTGCCTGCTCCCAGGAGACCAGCAGGTCGCGGGCGCCGCGTTTGACCGAACGGGCGACCAGCTCGAACACCGAGGCGGCGGAGCGCTTGAGCGCGATTTCGTCCGGGTGCCCGGCCAGCAGGTTGGCGGTGAACAGGGCGGCCATCAGGTCGCCGGTGCCGTTCGGCGCATCGGCGATCGCGCCATGCTCCGCCGCGATGGCGGACTTTTCGTCGACCAGGAGGTTGGAGACGGAGTTGCGTCGCATGGCCGGCGCGGATGTGACCAGCACCCGGGCGGGGCCGAGGGAGCGGGCCGCCGAGATCGCGTCCATTTCCGTCGACACGCTGCGCCCGGACATCCATTCCAGTTCGAAGAGGTTTGGGGTCGCGATATCGGCCAGCGGCAGCAGCGTATCGCGCATGGCGGCGGCGGTTTCCTCGGCAACATAGAGGCCGGCGCGGTCGCCGCTCACCGGATCGCAGACGTAGAGCGCCTGCGGATTGGCCTTGCGCACGGCCGTGACCAGCCGGGCGATGTTGCCGGCCTGGGCGGCACTGCCGAGATAACCGGAGACCACCGCGCCGATGCCGGAGAGCGTATCCGCGCCGATCAGGTCGTCGACCAGCGCGGCAAAGGTGACGTCGTCGGCGACATGGCGCTCGCCGCGTCCCTGACCCGGGTGCCAGGGCAGGAGCACGGTCGGCAGGAACCAGACGCGATGGCCGATGCGCTCCAGCGCGAAACTTGCGATGCGCCCGCCCACGGCGCCGCGCACCACCTGCGAATTGACGACGAGAATATCCGCCCGGGCGGGGGGCGGCGCGGGCGCGCTCATTGGGCGGCGGACCGCGCGTCGCCGCCGAAGCGGGTCTCGATATAGTCGTCGACCATCTTCTTGAAGTCGTCGGCGATGTTGGCGCCGCGCAGGGTGGCGACCTTCTTGCCGTCGACGAAAACGGGCGCTGCCGGCGTCTCGCCGGTGCCGGGCAGCGAGATGCCGATGTCGGCGAATTTGCTCTCGCCCGGTCCGTTGACGATGCAGCCCATCACCGCGACGTTGAGGGTCTCGACGCCGGGGTATTTCTCCCGCCACACCGGCATGGAGACCCGCAGGTTGTCCTGGATGTCCTGCGCCAGTTCCTGGAACACCGTCGAGGTGGTGCGCCCGCAGCCCGGGCAGGCCGCAACGACCGGCACGAAGGAGCGGAAGCCCATCACCTGGAGCAGTTCCTGCGCCACCTGCACCTCGCGGGTGCGGTCGCCGCCCGGCTCCGGCGTCAGCGACACGCGGATGGTGTCGCCGATGCCCTGCTGCAGCAGGATGCCCATGGAGGCCGCCGAGGCGACGATGCCCTTGGTGCCCATGCCCGCCTCGGTGAGGCCGAGGTGGAGCGCGTAGTCGCAGCGTGCCGCCAGATCCGCATAGACCGAGATCAGGTCCTGAACCTGGCTGACCTTGGCGGAGAGAATGATCTTGTCGCGGCCCATGCCGAGGTCCTCGGCGCGTTCCGCCGAGAGGAGCCCTGAGCGGATGATCGCCTCGCGCATCACCGCGTCGGCTGGGGCGGGGGCGGCAAGCTTTGCGTTCTCGTCCATCAGATGGGTGAGAAGCTCCTGGTCGAGCGAGCCCCAGTTGACGCCGATGCGCACAGGCTTGTCGTGTTTCAGCGCGATCTCGATGATGTCGGAGAACTGCCGGTCACGCTTGTCCTTGAAGCCGACGTTGCCGGGGTTGATGCGGTATTTGGCGAGCGTCTCGGCGCAGGCCGGGTGATCGGCCAGCAGCTTGTGACCGATATAGTGGAAGTCGCCGACGAGCGGCACATGGCAGCCGATGCGGTCGAGCCGCTCGCGGATGCGCGGCACGGCGGCGGCGGCCTCGTCGCGGTCGACGGTGACGCGCACGATCTCCGAGCCGGCCGTGGCGAGCGCGGACACCTGCGCGACGGTGGCGTCGATGTCGGCGGTGTCGGTGTTGGTCATCGACTGCACGACGACCGGCGCGCCGCCACCGACCGTGACGGAGCCGACCTTGACGGGCACCGAGACCCGGCGCGGCGCCGGTCCGCTGCGTTCGCTGTGGCTGTGGAGGTCGCTTTTCATGGGGTCAATCCAGTCATGGCGTTCGATCCGTCCGGGAGGCCAAGTCGGCCGCTGCGCCCGCGCGACATCCTCACGGACCTTGCGTGCAGACTAACGCCGTTTGAATAGGGCGCGCCACCCTTGTGCGCAAGGGGCGCGCGCCATGCCTTGACCCGGACCGTGCAAACCCGCATCTGAAAGGAAACGGGGAGACAGGCATGCTTCTGGTGGTTCTGAGCCGCACGCTCGATCTGGCGCGCAAGCGTCTTGCGACGCTGTTCGCGTCCGGCTGGGGCTACATGCTCCTTCTCGTCCTGCTGAACGTGGCGATCAGCTCCGCGCTGATGCCGGCGGAAGGCTTCACCACCGGCTCCTACATGATGGAGCCCATCGTGGAGGGAACCGAGACCGCCGAGCGCGAGGCGGCCCTGCGGCTGCTGGCCGTGATTGCCAATCTGCTTGCCGGCTTTTCCATCGGGGTCGCCTATCTGCGGCGCATTCTTCTCGGCGCGCGCGAGTTTCCCCTCGCCTTCGGCGCGCGCAATCTCCGGGTTGCGTGGAAGCTTGTGATCCTCGGTCTCCTTGGCGTGCTGATCCTGCTGCCGCTCGTCATGCTCGGCGGCGTTCTGGTGCCGCTTTTGGGGCCGATCGGGGTCTTCGCGCTCGTCGCCGCGCCCTTCGTGGCGCTGATGCTGGTGCAGCGCCTCTCGCTGGTGCTGCCGGCGGCCGCCCTCGACGACGACATGACGCTGAAGGAATCCTGGGCGCTGACCCGCGGCATCGGCTGGGCGCTGGCGGTCGCAGCCCTTGCCGTGACGCTGCTTGCCGGCATCGGCGTCTGGATCTGGTCGCTGGTGCTGATGCTGCTCGGCGCGCTGGTCAGCGATATGGGCGCGCTCGCGCAATTGCGCTCCGCGCTGTTTCCCATGGGAGCGATGGTGATCGTCACCTGGCTCTTCGCAAGCCTGCACACGACGGCCTATGCACTTGCGCGCGAACGCTATGCCGAGGAGGTCGGTCTCAAGACGGCGGAACTGGCCGAGGCTGAAGTGCGCCGCCGCAAGGCGACGCGCGAAACGGCGGCGCGGGCCGTGGATGCCGTGCGCGGTCTCTCGGACAAGCGGCGGCGCTGACGCGTTCGTTTGGAAAAGTCACGGCTGACGTCGGTTCCTGCCGTCAACCGCCTTGCCTCTGCGCGCGCAGGTTGGAATAGTGCAACCCTGTTTCAACCGTCGCGCGGCTTGCTGCCGTAACGGTTACTGGTGTTTTCGGGGGATTCATGCTGTTCAAGACGACCGGCCGGCTTTTTGTCGGCGCATTCAAGGCGCTTTTCGCCAATTTCGAAACCTTCCTGAAGATCTGCTGGGCCTGGTTTGCGATCTTTCTGGTCTTCCAGGTTCTTGGAGAAATCGTGTTCCCTCCGGAAATCGGCAACATCGGTTTCACTCGTTTTGCAGCCGCTTTCCTGTTCGTCTGTGTCTATATCCTCGGCAATGCCTCCATCGCGGTTGCCTGGCACCGTTGCCTGCTGATGGAGGAGCGGCCGGGCTGGCTGCATCTCACCGTCGGCGGTCGCGAGCTGCGCTACGCGGGGAAGTTTCTCGTGGTTATGCTGATCGTGATGATCCTAATGATCCCGGTTCTGGCCGTTCTCTGGCTGTTTATCTCGCAGTTCGCTTTGTCGATTGTGCTCATGTTCGCGGCAATCGTCTTTTTTGTTCTCCCTTTCATGCTGCGGTTCAGCCTCGTTCTTCCCGCCGTCGCGCTGGATGAACCCCTCGGCTTTGGCGAGGCGGTCAGCGACAGCGTGGGGCTGGGATTGCCGATGTCCCTCGCTGCGGTCGGTCTTTCGCTTGTGATCGGCGGGGGGACCTTCGTCATTGGCCTGCTCGCGGCCGGTGCGGGCGGGGCGAGCGTCTTCGCCGGCATCGCGGTGTTCATTCTCACCCTCGCCCTGCAGATCTCGGCAACGGCCCTGCAGGTCAGCGTCTTGACCGGCGGCTATTACATCCTGCGCGAACGCCAGATGCCGTCCGGCGGCGGACCGCAAGTGCCGGAGGATTGAGCTGAATTCGTTTTCTCAGAACGATGTTTTCAATCCAAGGACTTCGCAAGAATGCTCTTTCAAACGACGCGTCGGCTATTGGCGGGCACCTACATTGCGCTGTATTCCAATATCGGAATGGCTCTTCGAATTTGTGCCGGATGGCTTCTGTTAAAGTATTTATTATATTTTTACCTTGGAATTGGGGAAATAGATACTTGGGGTTTTTTGTTTGATAAATCATTCTGGTTGAGCGAAAAAGAAATTATTCTTCTTGTTTTGTTTAATTTAACGCCATTTGTATATATACCTTCAATTGCCGTTGCGTGGATCCGCGGTCTCATGCTTGGGGAGAAGCCTTGGGTAATTCATTTGAGGTTCGGATTGCGCGAGCTGAAGTTCATTGGTTGGACTTTCGTTTTGTATATTTCATGGCTTGTTTTTTTTATCATTTCCGGCTTCGTTATCTTAATCATTCCTGGCTTTTTTCTACAGTCGGTTTTTGGAAATGCCTCCTTCCTCGCGTTATTTGTGGAAGGTGTGTTGCTTTTGATTTTCGGGTTGTTCGTATTGTCTCCGGCGGCGAGCTTAAGCCTCGTTCTTTCGGCGGTGGCATGTGATGAGCATCTGCCTGTTGGAAAGGTATTCGACACCGTCTGGTCGCTGGGTGCACCAATGGTTCTTGCAGGAGTCGCGGCTACCCTTCCCGTAATGGTCCTCACGGGATTCTATAGTTTTTTGTTCGGTTTTCCGGTGACGGGCTATCCAGGCGGGATTTTGGGGCTTTTTGTCGTGGAAGGCTTGAATCTGGTTGCCGTAATACTGGCAAGCGGCATCCTCACCGGCGGCTATTACATCCTGCGCGAACGCCAGATGCCGTCCGGCGGCGGACCGCAGCTTCCGGAGACGCCGGAGAGTTGAGCCGCTGACGCAGGAGGCGGGTCTCGTCGGGAGGTCTTGTCGCGTGGGGCGTCGCGGCCCATGTTGCAGTGCAATGCGATCTCATGTTCTATGAGCGCCGGCGCGCCGCGTGACGGTTCGGGCGGCCATGGCGACGAAGGGGATTTTCATGCTCAGCTCCAAGACGGCACTTGTCACCGGTTCGACCTCCGGGATCGGCCTCGCGATTGCGCAGACCTTTGCCAAGAACGGCGCCAATGTCGTGATCAACGGCTTCGGCGACGCGGAGGCCATCGAGAAAGAGCGGGCGGGCATCGAAAAGGAACACGGCGTCAAATGCGTCTATTCCGGCGCCGACATGACCAAGCCCGACGAGATCGCCGCGATGATGGGGGAGGCGGTAGACACCTTCGGCGCGATCGACATTCTGGTGAACAATGCCGGCATCCAGTATGTCTCCAAGATCGAGGAGTTCCCGGTCGAGAAATGGGACGCGATCATCGCGATCAATCTGTCCTCCGCCTTCCACACGATCCGTGCCGCCGTGCCCGGCATGAAGGAAAAGGGCTGGGGCCGGATCATCAACACGGCGTCGGCCCATGCGCTGGTCGCCTCGCCGTTCAAGAGCGCCTATGTCGCGGCCAAACACGGCATCGCCGGGCTGACCAAGACGGTCGCGCTGGAAGTCGCGCAGTCCGGCATCACCGTGAATGCGATCTGTCCGGGCTATGTCTGGACGCCGCTGGTCGAAGCGCAGATCCCCGACACGATGAAGGCGCGCGGGCTGACGGAAGAACAGGTGAAGCGCGACGTGCTTCTTGCCGCGCAGCCGACCAAGGAATTCGTCACCGTCGACCAGGTGGCCGCCATGGCGCTCTATCTCACCTCGGACGCCGCCTCCTGCATCACCGGATCGCTGCAGCAGCTGGACGGCGGCTGGGTGGCGCAGTAGCGGGCGAGCGGATCTCCGGTCGCCGTCGAACCATCCTCGCACTCAAGGGCGCCCCATGACCGCACAACCCAAGGCGATCAATCTGGCGCTCCAGGGCGGCGGCGCCCATGGCGCCTACACCTGGGGCGTGCTCGACTGGCTGCTCGAAAGCGAAAATTTCGTCATCGAGGGCGTTAGCGGCACATCCGCCGGCGCCATGAACGCGGTGGTGCTTGCCGACGGCCTGCACAAGGGCGGCCGTGACGGCGCACGCGAGGCGCTTTATCGCTTCTGGAAAGCGGTGAGCGACCAGGCCTGGCTCAGCCCGATCAAGCGCACGCCGATCGACATGATCATGGGCCAGTGGAGCCTCGACATGTCACCGAGCTTCATCGCCTTCGATCTCGCCTCGCGGTTTTCCTCGCCCTATGAGTTCAATCCGCTCAACATCAATCCCTTGCGCGATGTCGTCGAGGCCTCCGTCGATTTCGACGCGGTGCGCGCCTGCGACAGCATCGCGCTCTTCGTCGCCGCCACCAATGTGCACACCGGCAAGATCCGGGTGTTTTCGGGTGCGGAGGTCGATCTCGACGCGGTGATGGCCTCGGCCTGCCTGCCGCATCTCTTCCAGGCGGTGGAGATCGACGGCGTGCCCTATTGGGATGGCGGCTATATGGGCAACCCGCCGCTGTTTCCGCTGTTCGGCGCCACGGACACGAGTGATACGGTGCTCGTGCAGATCAATCCGGTGGAGCGCGTGGAGACCCCGAAGAGCGCGCGCGAGATCCTCAACCGGCTGAACGAGATCACCTTCAACTCCACGCTCTTGCGCGAGATGCGGGCGATCGAATTCGTCACCCGGCTGATCGAGGACGGCAAGCTCGACCGCAAGGACTACAAGAAGGTCCACATCCACCGGATTTCGGCGGAAGGGCTGAAACCGCTGCAGGCCTCGTCCAAGGTCAACGCCGAATGGCGTTTCCTGAAGCACCTGCACGACATCGGCCGCAATGCCGCGAAAGCCTGGGAGGCGGAAAACTTCGACTCTATTGGCAATCGCTCGAGCATCGACCTGCGGGCGGAGTTCCTGTAGCGGACAATTCGTGTTAGCGATTCGTGCGGGCGATTCGCCTCAACGAAATATTTTTTGCGTTTCTGTGCGCCGCGCGGTTGCGCGCCGACGCAGCGTTAACGGCCGCTTAATCCTTCGGGCCGCCGCGTTGCGAATTGCGCGGCGCAAAGGTTAGCGAAACCCTAACGGCTTCAACATGTTGTGGGGTGTGTCGGCGCGAGCGCCCTATCTTGAAACGACAGCGTGCCAACCATTTGGCAAGGGTTTTGCCGCATGATTGGCACGCTGATAGTCAGGTAGTGCGTCGTCAGCACTTGGCGGACGAGGGAAGGCGGCAAATGCGACCCCGCTGTCTTCCTTCGTCCCGCCGGCTTCTCAAGCCACAGGCCCCGACGAGACCGGCAGGGCCGGTCCGCGACACCGCGATGACTTGCGCCGAGCACTTGAGCGTCGGCTGCGCGTTCCCCGGCACAATATGCAATGGCGGCCTTGCGTCAATGCGCGCCGGGCACCGACCGCCTGTAAAGGTTACCGGGTAATAACGATTCGCGCATTCTGTTTGCCGTTCTGCTTGATCAGCGAGAACAGCCGGCGCGCGTTTTCGGGGTGCAGGCGCACGCAGCCGTGCGATGCCGGACGGCCGAGGCTCTTGATCGCCGTGGTGCCGTGAATGGCGTATCCGCCGTGGAAGAACACCGAATAGGGCATCGGCGAATTGTCGTATTTGCGCGAGAAATAGCGCACATGCATGCGTCCGGGCCGGAAGGTGCCGACGGGCGTGCGATAGCCGCGCCGCGCCGTCGAGACCGGCCAGGTGGCGGTGTGACGGCCGTCGACATAGACCTTCATGCGCTGGTCCGACAGATCGATGCGGGCGACGACGCTGGCGGCTTTGGCTGCGGGCGCGGCCAGCGCCATCGCAAGGGCGAGCATCAAGGCGCCGGCGATTGGCAGGATGCCTGCCCGAACAGCGTTTGCGGTATTCATGCGAAGGCCCTCCCACGTCATCGGGCCCGCCCGCTTGCGGGCCGGACCCGCAGTATATCCGCATTCCTTGTTTGTCACACCCAAAGGACAGGCGGTTCGTCCGACCGCGTGCCGGGCAAGGGCCCGCGCTGTCCGTAAGAGCCGTTCCGGCACGCTCTTGAGGATTGCCGGAGCGGGGTAAGGTGTCAGCGAGGCTTTGGTCTTACAATGACCCGCGTTTGCCCCCAAATTAAGGGAGGCACACCATTTCGAGAGGATCCCATGAGACGCGCATTCCCAGTCACGCCTGCGGCTTCGGCCGTCCTTGTCCTTCTGCTCGGTGCCGGTCTGCCGTTTGGACACGCGGCTTCCGCGCAAACCGCGCTGGACGGGTTCAGGGACAATGGACAGTGCCCGCGCTGCGATCTGCGGCTGGCGGAAATGCGCGGGATCGCGATTGAAAACGCGAACCTGTCGAAGGCCATCCTGCGCGAGGCCGACCTGAAGGAGGCCTCGCTGGTCGAGGCGGATCTGAGCGGCGCTGACCTTCGGCGTGCGGAAGTGGAGCGGGCCGACCTGTCGCGCGCCAATATGACCGGCGCGTCGATGCGCGGTGTCGACCTGGAAAAGGCGATTCTCGCCGGCGCGCAGTTCAACAACGCCGACCTGCGCGATGCGGATATGGCCGAATCGGACCTGACCGGCGCCTCGCTTGCCGATGCGGATCTGCGTTTCGCGCTGCTGGTGCGGGTGCGGGCGGACGGCGCGTCGTTTCACGGTGCCAAGATGGAGGCCGTCAATCTGGAGCGGGCGGAATTGTCGGGGGCCGATTTTACCGGTGCCCGGCTGAAATACGCCGACTTTGACCGGATCGAGGCGGAAGGGGCGAACTTCCGCGACGCCGATCTCACGGGCGCCCATTTTTCCAGCGCGAACCTTACGGGTGCGGATCTCACCGGCGCGCAGCTTGAGGGAACGCTGTTTCGCCGCACGCGGCTCGTCGGCGCGGATCTCACCGGCGCGCGGGGTCTGGACAGGGCGCGCATGATCGGCGCCTGCGGCGATGCCAGCACCAAGCTTCCCGATGGAATGGCGATCGAGGTCTGCGACGACCTGCGCAACTGACGGCGGCGCGGCCATCGTTGCCGCCTGATGCGTCTGCCCCATGAAAAAGCCGCCGACCGGGACCCCGGCGGCGGCTTTCTTCGTTTCGGGCTGTCGTGCAGCCGGTCAGTCGAAGAGATCGAAGGCGAAGCGATAGGTGACGCCGGCGCCGATCGAGAACTGGTCCTGGTTGCCGCCGCGCACGATCGGGCTGTTCTTGGCGTCGCCGATGAACCGGTCCCAGCCGGCCTGCAGGTGCAGTGCGGTCGTGTCCGACACGGCGTAGCTCGCCCGGCCCAGAATGCCGAGCGACTTGAAGCCGCCGCCGGCGTTATAGGCCGTCAGGGCGCCGCCCGAGGCTGCTGCCTCGGCCGCGGTCACGCCGAAATAGGTGCTCATGTAGTCGCCGGAGGCAAAGTCGGCGCGCGGGCCGATGCTGAGCTGCAGCCGCTCCATCGGATTGAAGATCACGTCCGCGCCGACCTGGCCGACCTGGCCGGAGTGCCCGTTGATGCCCTGGCGCAATTCGACGAAGGCGCGGAACCAGTCATAGCGGAAGCCCGCCCCCAGGCCGAGTTCCAGCGCCCAGTCGACGGTGCGCGTGCCGGTCAGCGAGGCGCTGTCGGAGGCCTTGCGCTCGCCGACGTAGTTGAACGAGGGGAAGAAGAAGACGCCGCGCGTCTTGGTTTCGCCATCCGCGACCTGGCCGAAGCCGGGCAGATAGAACCGGCCGACGGAGATGATCGGCATCGGCATGACCAGGAGCTTGTCGGCGCCTTCATATTTTGGCTTGGCGAGCGCGCCGACGCCCAGGTCGATCACATATTGTTTCTGCGGCACCGGCAGATCGTCCGGCGGGGCAAGTCCGTCCTGCGCGCCGGCAGGAGCTGCGAGCGTCAGGGTCGCGACGCTGGCAAGAACGGTCAGTAGCTTGAAATTGCGCATGTTTGGTTGGCCCGCTCCGGCAGACTGAAAGGATTTGTCCGGTTATACGCTGTTTCTCGGGCAAATACGCTAACGCGCGGGCGATTTGCGGCGAGTGTTGCACTTGTGCACTGCGGCGGGTCACAGGTCCTTGGTCAGTCTGAGCGCCTCGTAGATCGCGGCGTGGATGTTGCGCGAGGCGACCGCGTCGCCGATGCGCGCAAGCAGGAAGGCGCCGTCCGGATTTCTGTCGGGAAAGGGCAGGGCCCCCCTGGCCGCGATCACCCTGGGCCAGTCGATGGCGCCCAGGTTTCGCGAGGCCGGCTTGAGCTCCAGATAGAGGTCGTCGAGCGGCAGGGTGCCATGTTCGACCACGACCTGGTCCACCCGGCGGAGATGGGTTTGCGGCGAATAGTCGGAGCCGAGCGTCGCGACCAGCTCGTTGCCGTCGCGCGCGATCCCGGTCAACCGGGTGTTGATGGTGATGCGGGTGCCCGCCTCATGGAAGAGCCTGGCGTAGGGCACGTGGTTGAGCCCGCCCATTTCCGGCGCGAAGAATCGCTCCGGCGTGACGATCTCGACCTCGGCCCCCGCCTTTGTCGCGGTTTCGGCGGCCTGCATGCCCGGATGGCCGCCGTTGTCGTCGAAGACGAGCACGCGGGCGCCTGGCTTGACGTCGCCCGAGACGATGTCCCAGGAGGACACGGCAAGCTCCGCGCCGACGTCGAGCGCGCCGGTGTCGGGCAGACCGCCCGTGGCGACGATGACGACATCGGGAGCGAGCGTCAGCACGTCGGCGGCTTCCGCCCAGGTGTTGAAGCGAAAGCGCACGCCGGCGGCATCGCAGGCCGCCAGCCGCCAGTCGATAATGCCGATCAGCTCGCGCCGGCGCGGGCTTTGCGCGGCAAGCCGCACCTGCCCGCCGGCGTGGGGGGCGGCCTCCAGCACCGTCACGTCATGGCCGCGTTCTCCGGCAACGCGGGCCGCTGAGCCGCCACTGTTTGCCCTTTGCAGTGCACCAGCATAATGCGGGGGTGGTGTGC
>PARB01000102.1 GCA_002709505.1 Paracoccaceae bacterium
AAGATGATGGTGCCGGAGAACTACATCCAGCGCGTCATCCAGTTCGCCCGCCAGGGCTTCACCAAGATCGAGTTCCCGATCTACAACACCGACTGGGACTCCGAGGCCTATCTGACGGTGTCGGGCCAGAACTCCAACAACTCCGTGCGCGTCACCGACGGCTTCCTCACCGCCGTCCTGGAGGATGACGACTGGAACCTGACCGCCCGCAAGGACGGCTCCGTCGCCAAGACCGTGAAAGCGCGCGAGCTGTGGGAGCAGATCGGCTATGCCGCCTGGGCCTCCGCAGATCCCGGCATCCAGTATCACACCACGATCAACGACTGGCACACCTGCCCGGCCTCCGGCGAAATCCGCGCGTCGAACCCCTGCTCGGAGTACATGTTCCTCGACGACACCGCCTGCAACCTCGCGTCGCTGAACCTGCTTCAGTTCCGCCAGGAAGACGGCCTGGTCGACGTGGAGAACTACGAGCACGCCGTGCGCCTGTGGACCATGGTGCTCGAAATCTCCGTGCTGATGGCGCAGTTCCCGTCCAAGGAGATTGCCGAGCTTTCCTACAAGTTCCGCACGCTTGGCCTTGGCTACGCCAACATCGGCGGCCTGCTGATGACCTCCGGCATTCCCTATGACAGCGACGAGGGCCGCGCGATATGCGGCGCGCTGACCGCGATCATGACCGGCGTGGCCTATGCCACCTCGGCGGAGATGGCCGGCGAACTCGGCCCCTTCCCGGGCTATGAGGAAAACGCCAGCCACATGCTGCGCGTCATGCGCAACCATCGCCGCGCCGCCTATGGCGAGGCCAAGGGCTACGAGGGCCTCAACACCAATCCGGTGCCGCTCGACCATGCCTCCTGCACCGACCCGCGTCTGGTGGAACGGGCGAAGATCGCCTGGGACAAGGCGCTCGACCTCGGCCAGAAGCACGGCTACCGCAACGCGCAGTCGACGGTGATCGCCCCGACCGGCACGATCGGCCTGGTGATGGACTGCGACACCACCGGCATCGAACCGGATTTCGCGCTGGTGAAGTTCAAGAAGCTGGCCGGCGGCGGCTACTTCAAGATCATCAACCGCGCCGTTCCCGCGGCCCTGCGCGGCCTCGGCTACAGCGAGAGCGAGATCGCCGAAATCGAGGCCTATGCGGTCGGCCACGGCTCGCTCGACCAGGCGCCCGCGATCAATCCCGGCAGCCTGACGGCCAAGGGCTTCGACGCCAAGGCGCTTGAGAAGGTCGCAGGTGCGCTCGGCTCCGCCTTCGACATCAAGTTCGTGTTCAACCGCTGGACGCTGGGCGACGACTTCGTGACCGGAACGCTCGGCGTCCCGGCCGAGAAGCTCGACGATCCGGACTTCGACCTGCTGACGCATCTCGGCTACTCCAAGGCCGATATCGAGGCCGCCAACACCCATGTCTGCGGTGCGATGACGCTGGAGGGAGCTCCCTTCCTCAAGAAGGAGCATTACGCGGTCTTCGATTGCGCCAACCCCTGCGGCCGTCTCGGCAAGCGCTTCCTGTCGGTGGAAAGCCACATCCGCATGATGGCGGCGGCCCAGCCGTTCATCTCGGGTGCGATCTCCAAGACGATCAACATGCCCAACGACGCGACCGTCGAGGATTGCGCCGAGGCCTACATGCTGTCCTGGCGCCTGGCGCTCAAGGCCAACGCGCTCTACCGCGACGGCTCCAAGCTGTCGCAGCCGCTGAACTCCCAGCTTCTCGCCGATGACGAGGAGGACGAGGAGGATGCGGTCGAGGCGCTGATCGCCCAGCCGCAGAACGCCCGGATCGAGAAGGTCGCGGAAAAGATCGTCGAGCGCATCGTGGAGCGGGTGGTCGAACGCCCGGTGCGCGAGCGCGAGAAGATGCCGGACCGCCGCAAGGGCTACACCCAGAAGGCGCGCGTCGGCGGCCACAAGGTGTATCTCACCACCGGCGAATACGGCGACGGCCGCCTTGGCGAGATCTTCATCGACATGCACAAGGAAGGGGCTGCCTTCCGCTCGCTGATGAACAATTTCGCCATCGCGATCTCGCTCGGTCTCCAGTACGGCGTGCCGCTTGAGGAATATGTCGACGCCTTCACCTTCACCCGCTTCGAACCGGCGGGCATGGTGCAGGGCAACGAGGCGATCAAGAACGCGACCTCGATCCTCGACTATATCTTCCGCGAGCTGGCCGTTTCCTACCTCGCCCGCAACGATCTGGCGCATGTGCCGCCGGAGGCGATCGGCAACACGGCAATGTCGTCGGGCCCGAACGAGGGTCGCGCGAACGATCAGGGCCACAGCGGCGTCGTGTCGCGCGGTCTGGTGCGCGGCCAGACGGAGCGCTTCCGCGTGGTCGGAACCACCGGCGAGCCGGCCGGCGCGCTCGGCAGCAGTGAGACCGCCAAGAGCGGGGCGTCCGTGACCTCGACGTCGATCCATGCCCGCACGGCCGCCGTTGCCACGGCGTTCAAGCGCGAGGTGGAGATCGAGACGGAGACGGCGACCGACCTCGGCACCGCCTCCCCCGCCCCGGTCGCCAGCCAGGCGCAGCAGATCGCCCAGGCCCGGATGAAGGGCTACGAAGGCGAGAACTGCTCGGAATGCGGCAACTTCACCATGGTGCGCAACGGCACCTGCCTGAAGTGCGACACCTGCGGCTCGACGAGCGGCTGCAGCTGAGGGCCATCGCGCCTATACCAAGTCGATAACAATGAGACGGGCGCCTTCGGGCGCCCGTTTTGCATTGAAGCCTTCGATTGCTTGAACGGCCCCGACCTCATTCATAGACCACCGTGAAATAATCACCGGCAGCAACAATCAATTTATGATTGCATTCGGTCCGTCCTTGGAGACCATGGCATGAATGAGTTTTATGGAGCGACTATCGGGTCCGCGCTGCGGTCTTGCCTCGAGGCGAAATACCCCCGCGAAGCCTGCACGCACAACCGGCGGCAATCGACGGAATCCAAAGGCCGGGAAGGATCCCTTGCCGCCCCACCCGGAAACTGGGGGCCTTGGGTGACGGTTTTCGATCAAGTGGCCGGGCCGCCGCGAACGCTGCGGATCGAGTTCAACTCTTCCACCGAAACGCCCTCGACCTTCAGCGTCGAAATCCAGGGCGGGAACGGTCAAAGTTTCCAACGACCGGGACCCGGATCGACGACCGTTCGATTGACGGAAAACATGGCGACGGAGATCAGAATGCGAGCGCGCAGCCACGGTATCTTTGCCCAGAGAATACTGGTCGCGGTGATCTGAAGCGATAAGGAGAGGCAAAGTGGTCGGAGCGATACTAGGTTCCTGCAAAGGCCTTTGCCTGACCCTCGCCTGCGCTCTCTCGCTTGTGCAGCCGGTTTCGGCGCAAACGGACATGACGCTCTTCGTCCTGAAATCGCGACATGTGATCAAGTCCACGGACATCGAAGAGATCCGACCGCCCGACGGCTGGAGCGTCAACAGCGAGTCGCCGTCGATACGGCTGAAGCCGGATGCCGCGGCCGCGTTGAAGGCCTATACGCAAGCACGCATCGGTGAGCGCATCAGCGTCGTCATTTATGATCGCCGCGTGTCGGACAACACGCTTGTCGCGGACGCGATTGGTGGCGAGCGCATGTCGCTCTTCGGCTTACCCGAGCTTGAGGACAAGATGCTGCTCGACGCGATGGCCATCCGCCCGCTTCCCGAGTTCACGGTCGTCATGGCCTATCAGACGCGCGCAGAGATCTCCGTCGCCATCGACAGGTTTCTGGATCGCGCGCCGGAAGAAACCGGCCAGCACTTCAAGCTCAAAAACGAGACGGTCGCGCAAATCGCGGAGCTGGCGATAGATCTCAGTCCGGAGACGGCGGTGCTGATCTACGACAACCAGTTTCTTGCCTACGCCTGGGCCTACGATCCTACCACCGGTGTGCTCAGCGTCGGGCATTGATTGCGCCCGAACGCTGTTATCGCAACGCGCTCATAAGCTCCGCGTGACAACGACGCGCGCAGGAGTTCCTGTCGAAGCGGCCGGCCTCGGCGATCCCGAGACCGGCGTTGAGACCACGCCGCCCGACCTCAGGCGATCTTGACGAGCTCCACGTCGAAGGTCAGCGCCTTTCCGGCCAGCGGATGGTTGGCGTCGAGCAGCACCTTGTCCTCGGTCACATCGGCGATGACGACGTTCATGGTCTGGCCGTCCTGCGTCTGCACCTGAAGCGGGGTGCCGGGGTCGGTCGGGATATGGTCGGGAAAATTGGCCCGGTCGACGGCCTGCACGCGATCCGGCACATGCGCGCCATAGGCGTCTTCCGGCTCGATGCGCACCTTTCGCTTTTCGCCGACTTCCATGCCGGTCACGCCGTTATCGAGTCCCGGGATGATCTGGCCGGATCCCAGTTCGAAGGACAGCGGATCGCGGCCTTCCGAACTGTCGAAGACGGTGCCGTCGTCCAGCATGCCCGTGTAGTGAAGATGCAAAGTGTCGCCCGGCTTGGCTTGCGTCATGAAGAAGTCTCTTTCGGGAGAGTGTGGGTTTGACGAGACCCGGTGAAACGTCGGATGCTCAGTCGCTCGAACCACAGGCTCGCAAGTCTGCCGGGCGATGTAAACCCCAAGATTTCGCGCGATCCGAAAAGCCGGTCGAGCGTCCCGGCCGCATCCGCGTTGCGCATTTGATCTTGGCAGCCCGCCAAAAGCCGGCCCACGCACCGCAGGTTCACCTGACAGATGCTGCAGCGATGCCGGCCTCGCCCTACGCCTTGCGCGCGACGACAAACCGCGCCGGCGGCTTCTTCGGGAAGGTGCCGGTCTCGATAATCTCGAAACCGCCCTCGGCGATGATCGCCTCAAGCTCCTGCGCTTTCAAGAAGTGCACCAGCGGCGCCATGCGGAAGAAGCGCATCACCGGAATGATGAGGCGGAAGACGGGGTTCATGTCGCCGAGACAGACGGTCTTGGAAATGAACAGCCCGCCCGGGCGCAGGCGCTCCGCGATCTGTGCGACCGCCGCGCGCGGATCTTCCGTCAGATGCAGCAGGCTGAAGGCGAGCACCGCATCGTAAGCGGCCGCTTCGTCCGGCAGGTCGCTGAGACCGGCCTTGAGAAAACGGATCTTCGTGTCATCGGCCGCGGCCGCCTTTTCCAGCGCGATGTCGATCATCTCCTCGGAGAGATCGCTGGCCGTATAGGCGCCGACGCAATCGGCAAGCCTGAACGCCGTCGTGCCGGTGCCGCAGCCGACCTCCAGCACCCGCTCGAACCCGTCGATATGCGCGCGCACGCGCTCCAGCGTATGGGCATAGGCCGCCTCGTCGCCGACGGGGCGTTTGGCATATTTTCGGGCCGCCTTGTTCCAGAACCGCCGGCTGGTCTCCTTGACCGAACTCATGTCGATTGCCTCGATTTGACCGCAAGAGGACGAAAGCCTCGACCGGGTGTCTGTTACAGGTAACGTTCCAGGAGCGCGGTGACCTCGCTGTCGCGCGCGCGCTCGCTCTCGCCGCCGATCACCACGGCGATCACCCGCTTGCCGCCACGCCCGGCAGATGCCGCGAGATTGTAGCCCGACAGGCGGATATAGCCGGTCTTGATGCCGTCGACGCCGGCGACACGGCCGAGAAGGTTGTTGGTCGCCTCGAAGGTGCGGCCATTGTAGGTGAAGGACCGCGCGGTGAAGGCGCGCGCGCGTGCCGCATGCCGGCTCTTCAGGGCGCGGGCGAGGATCGCCATGTCGCGCGCTGTTGTCACCTGCCGCGGATCGGGCAGGCCGGAGGCATTGACGAACCGGGTCCGGCGCATGCCGAGCGAGCGGGCCTTGGCGGTCATCTGCGCGGCGAAGGCGCTCTCCGATCCAGCGAGGTTTTCCGCAACCGCCACGGCGACGTCATTGGCGGATTTGACCGCAAGCGCCTGCACCGCCTGACGCACGGAAATCGGCGTGCCCGCCTTCACGCCGATCTTGGCCGGCGGCTGGCGCGCGGCATTGGCGGAGACCTGAAGCGCGCTGTCGAGCGACACCCGGCCGCTGTCGAGCGCATCGAACAGCAGGTAGAGCGTCATCATCTTGGTCAGCGAGGCCGGATAGCGCAGGCCGTCCGCCGCCTCTTCGTGAAGCACCGCCCCGCTCGCGGCATCGACCACGATCGCGGAATAGGCGCGCGGCGTTGCCTGGCCGCCGGGCGCAAGCCCCAGTTCCGCGACCTGACCGGGCATTTCCGGCAAGGGCGCGGTCTCGACAGCGGCAACCGCAGGCACCGCGCCACGGTCGAGGGACCCGCCCTGCTGCGGCGCCGTCTGACAGGCCGCAAGCGCAAGCGACAGGGCAGCGAAAACGGCAATCAGCCGGCTGCGCGCGCCGGCGCGCGGTCCGACGGTTGCCACCTCATCGCTTGCAGATTGGACAGAGACAGGGCCCACGGGTCGCTCCTTTGCGCTGAAAGCGGCGCCAACATAGCGAAACCGCGCAAGGACACAAGGAACGGACAGGATACCACCGGCCAGGGACGCAAAAAATCCGGGGTCGAAGACGGAAGAAGGGCTGTCGGCCCGGGCGACACGGCACGGCGCGGGTTACGCGACCCTTGCGTCGTCGGCGATCACGTCGCTCTCGCCCTCGCCTTCCCCGCGTCCGCCGGAAAGCGCCTGGGCAAGGTCGATGAAGAGTTTTGCAGGCAGCGGCGGCGCAAAGATATAGCCCTGCGCGGCCGACACGCCGAGTTCGCGCAGGCGCTCGATCTGCTCCATCGTCTCCACGCCCTCGGCGATGATACCCATGCCGAGGTTGTCGGCGAGCTCCACCATCGTGTCGACGATGGTGGTGGAATTGTCATCGGTGCCCAGGCTGTCGATGAACATCTTGTCGATCTTGATGATGTCGATGCCGAGCTTCTGCAGATAGGCGAAGCCGCCATGACCCGTGCCCACATCGTCCAGCGCCACGCGAACGCCGATCGCCTGCATTTCGGCGATGATCTTGCGGGCCGTCTCCATGTCGGACAGCGGCTGGCGCTCGGTGACTTCCATCACGATCTGCTGGAAGGCGATCTGCGACCCGCCATAGATTTGCTGAATATCCTCGATGATCTGGCGATCCTCGAAATGCCCGGCGAAGAGGTTGATCGACAGCTTGAATTCCGGGTTCTGGTAGTAGAGATCGCCGACCTCTTCCCGCGTCTTGCGCATGATCTGGCGGGTCATCTCGAAGATATGTCCAGAGGTCTCCGCGAAAGTCATGAAAGCGCCGGGCGAGATCACGGAACCGTCCGGCCGCGCCCACCGCATCAACACCTCGCAGCCGCGCAGGCGGCCGGTCTCGATGTCCATCACCGGCTGATAATAGGGCACGAACTCGCCCTTGCGGATGGCCTGGACGAACTCGTCCTCCGCCTCGCTTTCGGGGCGCCAGGAGAACCAGACGCCGACCGCCACGAACAGGACGGCGAAGCCGAGGCAGGCAATCGCCGCGACGACCTTGAGATCGCGCACCAGATTGTCGGCGGCCGATGTCGGCGCGGTCACCACCGCGATCATCGGGTACTTCGTCGACTGAACCTCCGCGACAAGCTCTTCGCTTTCGCCATTCCCGCTGCGCTGCGCTGCCTCGCCGGACCTCAACCACACGACGCCGTCGCCCAGCTGCAGCTCGACCAGCCGATGCGCCCGCAGATAGTCCGGACCGGGGTCGATGGAGATCGCGACAGGCGAGATTTCCGCCAGCAGGCGATTGCCGTTGCCGATCCGCCAGCTCACCAACGCAACGCGGGTGCCCTCGAAGGCACGGTCGCGCATGCCGATCCCCACCAGCGGCGCGTCCGCCTTCAGCACCGGCAATACGGCATCGCCCGTCGCCGGCAACTCGGGCACGTTGCACATGAGAACACCGGAGGCATTCACGACGCCGATCATCTGGACGAAGGGCGCGGAGATGACGCCGGTATGGAACGCGGCGCGGTCCGCCGGCGCGCAAGTGACAAACCCGTCCTGATGCAAGGTCTGGAGCGTGGACACCGCGTCGCCAATGGCCTTTTCGGCCCTGAGCACATAGCGTTCGGCAATGGCGGTCATTTCCGCCTGGGCCTGGGTGACCGCATAGCTGTTCAGGACGTAGTTCGCCGCAACGAGCGGCGCGACGGCAAGCGCCAGCGCGATCAGCAACGTCCTGAAAAAGAGGGTATAGCGATGCGACACGGCTTGTCCCGGATTAAAGCAGCGGTCCCACTATGGCCAAGCTTCGTAAATGACACCTGAAGACCGGACGCACGCTTTGACAAATATGACCGATTGGGATCAAAAATTCCGAACAGGCAATGATTTGACGTTTTTGGAGCGAGGATTTTCATGGAGGCTTTGTTCATCGGCCAGGCCTATATCGACATCACCTTTCTGACGGACAAGTTGCCGACCGGCGACGAAAAGACCCTTGCCCGCGACTATGCCGTGAGCTTCGGCGGAAATGCGGTGACGGCCGGCTTCACCTGCGCCAAGCTCGGGATCGCGCCGGATATCATGTGCTCGCAGGCAAACGACTGGCTGGCGCGCATGTTTCTCGACATGGCGGCAAGCTACGGCATCTCCATCCACGGCCGGAAAGTGAAGGAATCCTCCCTCTCCTTCATCATGCCGAAGGACGGAAAACGGGCGATCGTGCGCTGCCGGGACGACCATTATCTCCACCCCTTTCAGCATCTGACACTCGACGGGTGCCGGGCGCTGCACCTGGACGGCCACATGCCGGACGCCGCGCTCCACTACGCGCGGGCCTGCCGGGACGCGGGGATCCTCACCTCTTTGGACGGCGGCGCCGTGCGCGAAAACACCGACGAGCTCCTGCGCTTCATCGATGTTCCAATAGTCTCCATGCGCTTTTGCGAGCAACTCGGACTCGATGTCGGCGAAACGCTGGACTACCTGCGCGCCCGTGGCTGCCCCGTCGGCGGGGTGACCGTCGGAGACGAGGGCTTGTATTGGTACGAGGATCAGGGGCCGACGACCCATCTTCCGGCCCTTGATGTCCCCGCATCGAAAGTTGTGGATTCCAATGGCGCGGGAGACGTCTTCCACGGAGCCTATGTCTACGCCTTTCTCTCCGGCGAGCATGCGACCTGGACGGACCGTTTCCGCTTCGCCCGGGCCGCCTCGGCGCATGCAATCCAACACCTTGGCAACGAGGCCAGCCTGCCGTCATTGGAAAATGTGAGGACGGCCAGCGACCTATGGCCGGAAAAACCTGTCGTCGCCGCATTTTGACCCGGATCCCGATGCGCTGTTGCGCCGGGCAAGGGTTGTCCTTGCCCGGCGCTTGGCGCATCGTATTGCTCCGCAGGCAGGGGCGGACCCTTTAAAACACGCATTCTGGAGACGTCTTGATGATTAAAACCCTTTCACGTCCGGCTCTTGCGCTGGCGCTCGCCTGCCCGCTCGTGCTGGCTCCGCCGGCCCTTGCCTTCGATGCAACGGGCAGCGACGTTGCCGACCGGTTCCTCGAGATCGTGGAAGCCGGTAATGCCACTGTCTCGGGCTATGACGGCGTCACGCAAAGCGGTGAAACCGTCACGATCAGCGGATTGCGCACCTCGATCGATGAAGGCTCGGCGAAGTCCCGGCTGACGATCCGCGAGACGACGATCTCGGGGGGTCTGCTCACCGACGACGGCGGGCTGTCGGCCGCGAGCCTGTCGATGGGCGGCGTCAACATCGAAAACCTCGACGAGGATGAGGATGTGACGGTCAGCGCGGAGAGCATCGTGATCTCCGATCCCGTGCTGGCATCGCCGGCGGCGGTAAAGGCCTCCAACGGCGCGGACGCGATCACGCCGACCTATTCGCGCGCGGAACTGACAAACATCGTGATCGATGCCAAAGACGACGGCCGGGTGCCGGTCTCGCGCGTCGTCGCGGTGATCGACGCGATGGACGACGGCCTGCCGACCTCCGGTTCGATCAGCGTCGAAGGCATCGAGATCACGGCCGATTCGCTCGACGATGAAGAGCAAAAGGCGCTCTCGGACCTCGGCTACGAAAGCCTGACCCTGTCCATCCAGATGGAAGCCGACTGGAAGCCGGACACCGGTGCACTCGCAATCGACCGGCTGACGCTGTCGGGCGAGAACGCCGGCACCTTGAATGCCGCGCTGCGGATCAACGGGCTGACCCGCGAGGTTCTGGAACAGCTCGATGCCGCCCAGGACAATCCGGAGCAGGCCATGGGCCTGATGCAGGGACTTCTGGTGGAAAGCGTTTCGCTGCGCATCGAAAATGATTCGATCGTCGACCGGGTTCTGGAAAACCAGGCAAAGGAAGCCGGCGCGACCCGGGAGGTCTTTGTCGAACAGCTGACCGGCGCCCTGCCCTTCATGCTGTCGATGCTCAACAACGCCGAATTCCAGGCCAAGATCGCTGGCGCTGCAACCGCGTTCCTGAAGGACCCGAAGTCCCTGTCGGCGTCGGCAATGCCGGCCGCCCCGGTGCCCTTCGCCCAGATTCTCGGAACCGCGATGATGGCGCCGCAAAGCCTGCCGGACATTCTCGGTGTGACCATCACCGCCAACCAGGACTGACACGGACCACGGGAGGGCAAGTGCCCTCCCGATTTGCTTCTGCCCTCCGATGAACAACGGGTTTTGACAATGACATCGCGTCTCGCCACTGCCGCCAGAACCGGCGCTGCCGTCCTGACCTTCGTCCTCTGCGCCCCCGCAGCGACCGCCCTTGCCAATCCCGCCGTCGATGCGGTCGAGGATTTCTTCGCATGGGCCCGCGCGACCGGCACGACCGTGGCCGACTACGAAAGCCTCACGGAAACGGGTCCGAACGAGGCCATCCTGCGCGGCGCACGGCTTGCCTGGAAATTCGATTTCGAGATCTTCGATCAGAGGATCGAGGCGGAGCTTTCCATTGACTCGCCCGAAACGCGCTTGTTCGGCGCGAACAGCGACGGGGACGGTGTCGCCTTCGGGCGGTTCGAGCAACCCGGTGTTCATGAGATCCGCCTGACCGGGACGATCACCGAGGACGGAAAGCCGCAACCGCTCGACCTGACCGTTCGCCAGTACGATCTCGTCGCGGAAAACATGTACCAGGCCTACTGGACGCTCGAGGAGGCCCCCGAGCGGCCCGCCTCCCGCTTCATTCCGCTGATCCGCTCGGGCCTGCGCAACAGCGCCGACAGCATCTCCGTACGCGCCATCGAAGCGACCACGCAAATGCCCGACGGCGCGCGCGGCACGGAACGTCAGGAACGCATCTCCATGACCGGCCTTGCTGACGGCCGGCTGGAGGAATACCGGGTCGGCCAGTCGCTCTCCGAAACCGAGGTCTTAGCCGAAGAGGCCGGCGGGGCCGTCACCCTGCGCCAGGAATACGGCGAGAGCGTTTCCACCGGCATGGACATCAAGCCGATGCTCCGGCTTCTCGGCGTCCTCCCCGCCGATCAGGCGGTGGGCGAGCGCATCCTCGACCACAGCGAATTCAACGATCTGCGCGTTTCCACACCGTTTTTCACCGCCGCGATCAGCAAGGCATCGGCGGATGGCTTCGAAATCGACGCCGATGCGCAGCCCTTCGACATCTTCCCCCTGCTCGATCAGGCCATGCTCGGCACATTCTCCGAAACCTACGCGGAAGACGATCTGGTCGCCCTCGGACGACAGGCACTGACATCGCTGGAAAGCGTCACCATCGCCAAAGTGGATGTGGGCGGGATTGCCGCCACCGCCGACGAAGTGACCACGTCCCTGGACAGCATGTCCATGCGAGACGCCTCCTATGGCGGCGTGGGCGAATTCACCCTGTCGGGACTGTCGGTGCGCGCGGTGGAGCAGAACACCGCCGTCGACCTCGGGCGCTTCCGTATCGCCGATTTCGACCTGCCGCCTCTGGTCTCCTTCCTCGACTTCGGGCTCGCCTCGCAGCTTCGCGAGCCGACATTGACCGAGATCCTGGCCGTCATGCCCATGCTCGGGCGGATGGAGATCGAGGACGTGAAGGTCGCCACCGATGCGCTTTCCGGCCCGATCGCGCTGGACCGCTTCCGCCTGTCGATGCGGGACTTCATCGCGCCGATCCCGACCGACATCGAGTTGCGGACCGAAGGCCTTGAGCTTCCGGTCTCGGTGATCGAGGAAGAGGAAGCGCGGCAGCTCTTCGAGGCGCTTGGCCTGACCGCGATCCGCTATGACGACGAGATGCGCCTGCGCTGGGACGCGGACGACAAGACATTGACACTCGACCCGATGCGGATGGAAATCGATGGCGGCGGATCCATCGACATGTCGGTCGAAATCGGCGGAATTCCACGCATCGTCTTCGAAAATCCGCAGCAGGCGCAGGCAGCCATCGCCACCGCCACGATCAACAGCGCCCGCGTGGAAATCCGCGATGCGAAGCTCGTCTCCGCCTTTATCGCCGAACAGGCAGCAGCGGCCGACCTGTCGCCGGAGACGCTGGCGCTGGCAATGGCGGATCAGGGTGCAAGCGCCCTCGGCCCGCTGCGCGACACCCCGTTCGGGCAAAGCCTGCATGGGGCCATGAAGGCGTTTCTGGTGAAGCCCGACCATCTCATCGTCACGGTCGAGCCGAAAGCGCCCGTGCCGGCGATGCAGATCCTCGGCCTTGTCGCGACGACCCCGTCGATGCTTCCTGGCCTCCTCAATGCGGCGGTCGCGGCAAACCCCTGACGTTGAAGCCGCGCGGCCGCGATGCGCGGCAACGTGACCAAAGCAAAAAGGGCCGGTCAGCAAGCTGACCGGCCCTTTTTCAATTCCTGCCCAAAAGCACAATCTAGTCGGTGTTGGCGGCAGCCGGGTTCGCCGCGTCTTCAGCATCGAAATCGGCGAACTGCAGGTCGCACAGCCGCTTGTAGAGGCCGCCCTTGGCAAGCAGCGCGGCATGCGTTCCCGCTTCCAGCACCCGCCCCTTGTCCATGACGATGATCTGGGCGGCTTCGCGCACCGTCGCGAGGCGATGCGCAATGACGAGCGTGGTGCGCCCCTTCATCAGCCGGGACAATGCTGCCTGGATCTTCGCTTCCGATTCCGAATCGAGCGCGGAGGTGGCTTCGTCCAGAAGCAGCAGCGGCGCGTCGCGCAGGATGGCGCGGGCAATCGCGACCCGCTGGCGCTGTCCGCCGGACAGGCGGCTGCCGCCCTCGCCGACGCGCGTGTCGTAGCCGGCCTCTAGCTCCTCGATGAAACCGTCGGCATTGGCCTGGCGCGCGGCCTCGCGGATCTCCGCCTCACTGGCGCCAGGTCGTCCGATGGCGATGTTCTCGCGCACCGTGAGGTCGAAGAGAAATGTGTCCTGGGAAACAAGCGCGATCTGGGATCTCAGACCGGCGACCGACGCCTCCCTGAGGTCCTGTCCGTCGATGGTGATCCGTCCGGACAAAGGGTCATAGAAGCGCTCAAGCAGCGCAAAGACCGTCGACTTTCCGGCGCCCGAGGGGCCAACCAGAGCGGTGACCTCGCCGGGACGGGCCTCGAACTCCAGCCCGCTCAGCGCCGGGGCGTCGCCATAGCGGAAATCGACATTCTCGAAGCGGACATGCCCGTCGGAAATCGTCAGCGCGTGGGTGCCCTCTTCCTCGTTCGACGCCGGCACACGATCTAGGATCTCGTACATCAGGCGCACGCCGACGATGTGGCCGGACAGATTGACATTCAGCCGGGCGAGACGACGCGCCGGGTCATAGGCGAGAAGCAGCGCCGTGATGAAGGCGAAAAAGCCGCCCGGATCGCTGCCAAGTTCGATCACCGCATAGCCGCCGTAGAGAATGACCAATGCGATGGCGATGCCGCCAAGCGTCTCCATCACGGGCGACGTCCGTGCCGACAGGCGCGTCATCTTGTTCGCCTGTTTCTCGACGTCGGCGACGGCGACATCCATTTCCTGTCGCAGCCGCTCCTCGACCGCAAAGGCCTTTACCACGCGAATGCCCGAGATCGCCTGCTGGGCGACCGACAGGATCCGCGTCATGGAAACAAATTGCGTCTTCGCCACCCGGCGCACCCGCCGCACCAGACCGGCGATCAGCAGGATCGCGGGCGGCATGATCACCAGCGCGATCAGGCTCATCAACGGGTCCTGGGCGATCATCACGCCGACGAGCGCGATGACGGTCAACAGATCGCGCCCCAGCGCCGTGACGACGAGATCGAGAGCAGCGCGCGCCGCCGTTGCATTGTGGGACAGCCGCGTACCGAGATCGCCGATGCCGGAGCCTTCAAAGAAGCCGAGGTCCTGGCGGGTGATCGCGCGAAACAGCCGAGACTGGGTCGAGGCGACGATGGCGTTGCCGATCTGCCCGAGAATGACGAGCTGGCCATAGGCGGCCGCGCCCTTCACCGTGAAAATCGCCAGCACGAACCCGGCGATCACCCAGACCATCCGCCCGTCGCGTTCCAGGAACACCTGGTTGATCATGTCCTTCATGATCCAGGCGCTTGCAGCCGTACAGGCCGCGACGACGGCCATCATCACAAAGGCAAGGGCATAGCGCCCGGCATAGGCGCGCGCGTTCTCCGACAGCAGGCGGCGCAACACGAAGAGCGCGCCGTCCACATCGGAAAACAACCAGGTGTCGAGCCGTTTCAGCACTTGAGATCCGATCGCTGCTGCCCGGACCGATCCGCGCGCCATCGCGGCGCGCGGACAGTCTTATTCGCTTTCCGGCAGATTGAGACGGATATGGAGGTCGCGCAACTGGCGCGGGAAGACATCCGAGGGCGCGCCCATCAACAGGTCCTGCGCCTGCTGGTTCATCGGGAACAGCGTGACCTCGCGCAGGTTCTTGGCGCCGACCAGAAGCATCACGATCCGGTCGATGCCGGCTGCCATGCCGCCATGCGGGGGCGCGCCATACTGGAACGCCCGGTACATGCCGCCGAAGCGCTCTTCCAGGATCGCCTCGTCGTATCCGGCGATCTGGAAGGCCCGCTTCATGATTTCCGGCTTGTGATTGCGGATGGCGCCAGAGGCGATCTCGAAGCCGTTGCAGACGATGTCGTACTGCCAGGCATTGAGTTCGAGCGGATCCGTGTTCTCCAGCCCGTCAAGACCGCCCTGCGGCATCGAGAACGGGTTGTGCGAGAAGTCGACCTTCTTCTCGTCCTCGTCCCATTCGTACATCGGGAAATCGACGATCCAGGCAAGCGCGAAGCGGTCGCGGTCGACGAGATCGAGATCCTCGCCCGCCTTGGTCCGCGCCTTGCCGGCGAAATCCGCGAATTTTTTCGGATCGCCCGCGACGAAGAAGGCAGCGTCGCCGGCCTCGAGGCCGAGCTGCACGCGGATCGCCTCGGTGCGCTCCGGTCCGATGTTCTTGGCCAGCGGCCCGGCGCCGGCGATCGCGCCGTCTTCCTCGCGCCAGAAGATATAGCCGAGACCCGGCTGCCCCTCGCCCTGCGCCCAGGAATTCATCCGGTCGCAGAAGGCCCGGCTGCCGCCGGTCTTTGCCGGGATCGCCCAGACGGCATTCTTCTCGTCTTCCAGCATCCGCGCGAAGATCTTGAAGCCTGAGCCGGCGAAATGCGGGCTCACGTCCTGCATCTCGATGGGATTGCGCAGATCCGGCTTGTCGCTGCCGTATTTGCGGATCGCCTCGGCATAGGGAATGCGCGGGAACACCTCGGTCACTGGCTTGCCGTCGGCGAACTCCTCGAAGACGCCGCGGATCACCGGCTCCATCGCCTGGAAAACATCTTCCTGCTCGACGAAGCTCATCTCCACGTCGAGCTGGTAGAATTCGCCCGGCAGACGGTCGGCGCGCGGGTCCTCGTCGCGGAAACAGGGCGCGATCTGGAAATAGCGGTCGAAGCCGGAGACCATCAGCAGCTGCTTGAACTGCTGCGGCGCCTGCGGCAGCGCGTAGAACTTGCCGGGATGAATGCGCGACGGCACGAGGAAGTCGCGCGCACCTTCCGGCGAGGAGGCCGTCAGGATCGGCGTCTGGAACTCCGCAAAGCCCGAGCCTTCCATGCGCCGGCGCATCGACGCGATGATCTTCGACCGCGTCATGATGTTTGCGTGCAACGTTTCCCGGCGCAGGTCGAGGAACCGGTAGGTCAGGCGGATGTCTTCGGGATACTCCGGCTCCGCAAAGACCGGCAGCGGCAGCTCGCGCGCCGCGCCCAGGACTTCGAGCTCGCGGATGAAGATCTCGATGGCACCGGTCGGCAGGTTTTCGTTGGTGGTCTCCTCGGAGCGCCGCTTCACCTCGCCGTCGATGCGGATGCACCATTCGGCGCGCACCGTCTCGGCCAGCTTGAAGGCGTCGGAATCGGGATCGACCACGCATTGCGTGATGCCGAAATGGTCGCGCAGATCGATGAACAGCAGGCCGCCATGATCGCGCACACGATGGACCCAACCCGACAGGCGTGCGCCCTCACCGACGTTGGCTTCGCGGAGAGCTCCGCACGTGTGGCTGCGATAGCGATGCATTTCGTCCTCAATGGCCCGGCTTTTCGATGGAATCGGCTGCCCTGCCCCTTCACGGTTCAAGGTGCCCCGACGCGCCGTGCACAAGCCACGCCAGCACGACAAAGTCAAGGTGCGTGCCCGGTTTGGCGGGCGACTGCCCGGGGCAGCGGCACCGCGCCGGCATTGGCGGCAGCCGGAATCGGGCCATCGGGCGTGGCGTCCGCGCAGCACGACGGCATTGATGACGCATTCGCGGCGGTTTCGTGGCGACAAGCGGACAAGCTTGCGATATACGTCGCGGTCGCCATGCATATTGTAACCAAGACCTCAGAACTCGCCGACATTTGCCGGCGTCTCGCGCAACACGACTTCGTCACCGTCGACACGGAGTTTCTCCGTGAAACGACGTTTTGGCCGAAGCTCTGCGTCATCCAGCTGGCAAGCCCGGATGAGGCGGTGATCGTCGATGCGCTCTCCGACGAGCTTGACCTCGCTCCGTTTTTCGAGCTGATGCGGGACGAGACGGTGGTGAAGGTCTTCCACGCCGCCCGCCAGGACATCGAGATCGTCTATCACCTCGGCGGGTTCATTCCCCATCCCGTGTTCGACACCCAGGTGGCGGCCATGGTCTGCGGCTTCGGCGATTCGATTTCCTACGACCAGCTCGTGCACCGGGTCACGGCAGTGCGGATCGACAAGTCCTCGCGCTTCACCGACTGGTCGCGGCGCCCGTTGAGCGACAAGCAGCTCGACTATGCGCTCGCCGACGTCACCCACCTGCGCGACGTCTATCTGTTCCTCAAGGCCAATCTCGCCGAACAGGGCCGCACCCATTGGGTCGGCGACGAGATGGAGGTGCTCACCTCCGAAAGCACCTATCGCAGCGAGCCGGAAAATGCCTGGAAGCGCCTCAAGCTCCGGGTGCGCAAGCCGATCGAGTTCGCCGTCCTGCAGGAAGTCGCCGCCTGGCGCGAGCGCGAGGCGCACAGCCGCAACGTTCCGCGCAACCGGGTGATCAAGGACGACGCGATCTATGAAATCGCCGCGCAGCAGCCGGTAAACACCCAAGCGCTGGCCGCGCTGCGCACGATCCCGCGCGGCTTCGAGCGCTCGCGGACGGCGGAAGATATTCTCGGTGCGGTCAAGCGTGCGCTGGCCATCCCCAGGGACGAGCTTCCGCAGGTTCCCAAGGGCCGCATGGCGCCCGACGGATCGGCTGCAGCCGTCGACCTGCTGAAGGTGCTCCTGAAACTCATCAGCGAGGCCCAGGGCGTTGCCGCCAAGGTGATCGCGACCGTCGAGGATCTGGAAAAGATCGCCGCCAGCGACGATGCCGACGTTGCAGCCATGAAGGGCTGGCGCCGGGAGCTTTTCGGCGAAGCGGCCCTGAAGCTGAAGCGCGGCGAAGTCGCCCTTGCCTTCAACGGCAAGCGCATTGTCGCCGTTGACCAGGCGGAGCCGATCCAGATGGAAAAGCAGAAGCCGTCGCGCAAGCGCAAGTCCCGCCACCAGACGGCCGCCGAAGCGGCGGATTGAACGGGCGCGCCGCTCAGTCGGCGCCGTTCACCTGCACACGCGCTTTCAGGCCCAACAGCCGTGCGAATTGCGTTGCGCGTTTGCGCAGCCGCTCGCCGTCGAGCGCCTCATAGTCGGCCGGCAGCGCGACAACCATTTCGCCGTCCACCACCGTCACATCGACCCGGGGCAGGATCCCGGCAACAGATGCGCTCACCACCGAGGCAAGGCGCAAGGCGCCGCCGAGAATGCGGGCGCGATCCTTCAGCCGGGTGTGCGCCAACTCACGGATTCTGGGTCCCAGCGCATCCTCCACCAGCCCCTGGTGGCGATAGAAGGCGGAAAGCGCCAGATAGGCGCGCCCCGCGTGATCGATCCCCACGAAGCCGGCGTTGGAAATGATGTTGAGGCTCTGTTCGCCGCGGTAGTCGGGATGCGCGCGCCAGCCGATATCCGACAACAGGCAGCCGGCCGCCCTGAGACGGCGCTCGTATTCGGTCTCGTCTATCCCGACAGCGGGAAACACCTTGTCGGTCCAGGCAACGAGTTCCTCGGAATAGGCCGGCGAACGGGCGCGCAGAATGGAGAGTTCCCGCGCCGCCTCGATCAGCGGATCCTGATGTTTCAATTCCTCCGGCAAAAGATCGTAGAGGAGGCCTTCGCGAAGCCCGAGCGCGGACATCACAACGCTGTCGGCCTTGGAGCGCCTCAGCACGCGCTCCATCACCACCGCGCCGAAGGGCAGCAATTGGCGACGGGCACGCGACACAACGTCGATCATGCTCAGACTTTCCGGGTCGCGGCGTGCCACCAGCTGGCAGAACTCGATCGCCTCCTCGGCCGGGATCGTATAGTCGTGCATCACATGCAGCGGATAGCCGTTCTGGAAGAGATGCAGCCGCGCCAGTGAGCGCCATGTGCCGCCAACCGCATAAAACGGCTTTCCCGCCCCGATCGGCAGCCAGTCGACGCCCTCCAGCGCCTGCTCCGCGATTTTCTGGGCCTTGGCGGTCTTTCCGTCAGCCTCTTCCTGCAGCCGGATCCCTCCGAGCGGCAGGGTCTGCCCCCGGCCGATTTCCTCGTTATTCAACTCGACCAGCTCGAGGCTGCCGCCGCCAAGGTCGCCGACGATGCCGTCGGGTCGCCACATGCCCGAGACGATACCGAGTGCGGCAAGGCGCGCCTCGTCCCGGCCTGACAGCAGGCGCACGTGGGTGCGGCAGATGCGCTCCACGGTCTCGATGAACGCCGCGCCGTTTTCCGCGTCCCGCGTTGCCGCCGTCGCCATGATGAACACGTCGATGACGCCGATCTGGTCGCAGAGCCTGCGGAACCGGGCCAGCGCGCGCACCGCCATGTCGACCGACTTGTCGGCCAGTCGGCCCGTCGCGCCGACGCCGCGTCCAAGCCCCGCCAGGACCTTTTCGTTGAACAGAACCGTCGGCGTGCGGGCGTGGCGTTCGTAGACGACGAGACGGATCGAATTCGAGCCGATATCGATGACGGCCACGGGCCCGCTGCCGTTCAGCCGCCCGCGTACGATGTCCGTATGCGGAGCATCAGCCACGCGCCTTCGGCTCCGTGAAGGATTTCGGGCTGTGGCTGCGCAGCGACTTGCCGCGACCGGAAAGCGATGGGTTTGTCATGAAGTACTGATGCGCGTTGAAGCGCTTTTCTCCTCGCGACAGCCGGACGCGTTCATGCCCCCCGTCGGCGAGAAGACGCCAGCTTTGCTGGTTGTCCTTCAAGTTGGCGACCATGATCTGATCGAGCACCTGTTCGTGGACGGTTGGCGAAAGGAGCGGAGCGAGCGTTTCCACGCGCCTGTCGATGTTGCGCGGCATCAGGTCCGCCGAGCCGATATAGACCACCGCCTGCGGCGAGGGAAGCCCGTGGCCGTTGCCGAAGCAGAAAATCCGGCTGTGTTCCAGGAAGCGGCCGACGATCGACTTGGCGCGGATGTTGTCCGACAGTCCGGGAATCCCCGGACGCAGACAGCAGATCCCCCGGATCACGAGGTCGATCTGGACGCCGGCCTGGCTCGCCTCGTAAAGCGCGTCGATGATGCCGGGATCGACCAGCGAGTTCATCTTCATCCAGATCTGCGCCGGCCGGCCGGCCTTGGCATGTTCGGCCTCCGCCGCGATCAGCGCCGTCATCTTCTGGCGCAGCGTGACCGGCGACACCATCATGTGCTTCAGCTCGACCGGCTCGGCATAGCCGGTGATGTAGTTGAAGATCTTTGCCGCCTCGCGGCCGATCTCCGGATCTGCCGTGAAATAGGACAGATCCGTGTAGATCCGCGCGGTGATCGGATGGTAGTTGCCCGTGCCCATGTGGCAGTAGGTGCGCAGCTCGCCATGCTCGCGCCGCACCACCATCGACAGCTTGGCGTGGGTCTTGAGTTCCAGGAAGCCGAAGACGACCTGTACGCCCGCGCGCTCCAGGTCCCGCGCCCAGCGGATGTTGGCCTCTTCGTCGAAGCGCGCCTTGAGTTCCACCAGCGCCGTGACGGACTTCCCCGCTTCCGCCGCCTCGGCCAGCGCCTTGACGATGGGCGAATTGTTGGAGGTGCGGTAGAGCGTCTGCTTGATGGCGACCACATCCGGGTCCTGCGCCGCCTGGCGCAGGTACTGCACCACGACGTCGAAGGATTCATACGGGTGGTGGACGATGATGTCCTTTTGCTGGATCGCGGCAAAGCAATCGCCGCCGTGCTCGCGGATCCGCTCGGGGAACCGCGGCGTGAAGGGTTCGAACTTCAGGTCGTCGCGATCAATGGAGACAAGCTGCGAAAGATTGTTCAAGGCAAGCAGCCCGTCGACCCGGAAATTCTGCTCCGGTTCCACGTCCAGCGCCTCGGCCACGAACTCGCTCAGGGACGCGGGGGTCGTGTCCTCGATTTCGAGACGGATCACCGACCCGCGACGGCGACGTTTCAGCGCGCTCTCGAAGAGGCGCACCAGATCCTCCGCCTCTTCCTCGATTTCCAGATCGGAATCGCGCACGACGCGAAACGCGCCCTTCCCCCGGATCTCGTAGCCGGGGAACAACCGGGTGATGAACAGCCCGACGGCATTCTCGATGGTGATGAAGCGGGCGCCCGCCTCCCCCTCGATCTCCGGCAGCCGCACGAACCGCTCCACCTGGGCGGGAATGCGCAAGAGCGCGGTCATGCCGCGACCGCCCTTTTCCGGCGCAAGCTCGAGCGCCAGCGAGAAGCCAAGGTTGGCGATGAAGGGAAAGGGATGCGCCGGGTCGATCGCCAGAGGCGTCAGCACGGGAAAGATATGGGCGAGGAAATGCTCCTCGAGCCAGGCCATGTCGGAGGCCGAGAGATCCGCGCCCTCGACGATCGCAACCCCTTCCGCGGCCAGGAGCTTGCGCATCTCGCGCCAGACGTCCTGCTGCTCGGCCTGAAGAGCGAGCCCTGCCGTCGAGACGCGCTCCAGCTGCTCCGCCGGCGTCAGCCCGTCGATCGACCGGGTCGAGACGCCCTCGCGCATCTGGGCGCGCAGGCCCGCGACCCGCACCATGAAGAACTCGTCGAGATTGTTGGCCGAGATCGACAGGAACCGCAGCCGCTCCAGC
>PARB01000103.1 GCA_002709505.1 Paracoccaceae bacterium
CGCCGCGCGGGCGATGCCGAGCGCAAGGGCGGCGATGCCGATGCGCCCGCCGGCGAGCTCGCCGACGGCGATGCGAAAGCCGTCGTTCTCCTTGCCCATCACCGCGCTTGCCGGGACCCGGCAATCCTGGAACACCACCTCGTTGGTGGCAGATCCGGTTTGCCCCATCTTCTTTTCCGCCTTGCCGATGACCAGCCCCGGCGTGCCGGCTTCAACGAGAAAACAGGTGATGCCCTTTCCCTTGGGCGCGTCCGGATCTGTGACGGCCCAGACCACGAAGACGCCGGCATATTCGGCCGAGGTGATGTAGAGCTTGGTGCCGTTCAGCACATAGTGATTGCCGTCGAGCACGGCGCGGGTCTTCATCGCCGAGGGATCCGACCCCGCGCCGGCCTCCGTCAGGCAGAAGGCGCCGGCGGAATAGGTGCCGTCGGTTAGCTTCGGCAGATAGGCGGCGCGCTGCTCGTTCGAGCCGACCGCCTGGATGACTTCCGCCACCATGTTGGAGACCGAGACGGTGACGCCGGTCGCGGCACAGGCGCGCCCGATTTCCTCCACCGCCAGCGCGAAGGCGACGGTTCCGGCTTCCGTTCCGCCATGGTCCGCCGATACGTTGAGACCCATGTAGCCGTTTTCGGCGAGCATCTTCAGATTGGCGAGAAAGGCTTCGCGCCCGTCGCCCCGGTCGAGTGTTTCGGCCAGCGGCGCGATTTTGTCCTCTGCCAGTTTCCGTGCGGTGTCCTGGATGAGATACTCTTCTTCGCTCAATGAAAACTGCATCGGCATCCTTTCCGGTCTTAAACGGCCTGAGACGATATTTGCGCTACCCCTACGGTGGGAGCGCAAGCGCACGTAGGAAAAGGCATACTTGCCGCCCGCGCCCGTGTCCACGCCGGGCGAGCCGCGGAGCGAAAAAGGTCGAAGAAGCAGTTTAACGATGCGCCGGGCGTTGTTGTGAAGACGCGCCGTGTCGCGGTTCTGCGGCAATCTGTTGCGCGCACCAAACCCCTACGGCGACGCCTCGCCAAAAAAATAGCCCCGGCTGGTTCTAGCCGGGGCCGTATTCAGGATTAGGCCGAATGCTTGCCGTTTCTCAAGGGCAGTCGCGCCGGGAAACCGCGCAGCGCCTAGGGTGCATCGCTGTCTTCGGCGATCTCGCGAATGGCTTGCAGAAACTGGGCAACTTCAGCCTCGGTGTTGTAATGGCACATCGAAACGCGGATTGCTGCGTCATATCCTAGAGGCTTGAGAATGTTGCCAGAATAGTGGTCGGCCTTCCGGGTGTGGGTCCTGATGCCTTTTTCGCGCAGTTTGGTGACCACGTCGGTCGCGGCCTGCCCCTCAACCGTGAGGCACACCAGTCCCTCGCGGCGCGGGTTGTCGACGCCGCCGATGATCGTGACCTTGGCGATGTCGGCCAGCCCCTTGAGGTTGCCGGTGCCGTGGATCATCGCGTCGGTCAGGCGCTTTTCGTGGGCATGTATCGCTTCGCCCGCCGCAACGATGCGCGCCCGGCGGTCCGTCGCGTCGGACACCTCGCCCCCCAGCCAGTCGAAATAGTCGACCACATCCGAGAAGGTTACATAGGCACCGGTATCGCGGGTGCCGAATTCCCAGGGGTCGCCGGGAGCATCGATCAGATGTTCGTGTTTGATCGCGTGCAACCGGTCGGATACCCAGGCAACGCCGTAGCCGTGCCGGGAAAACACCTTGTAGGGCGAGACCACATAGCCGTCGATGTTGTAACTCTCGATGTCGAGACGCCCGTGGGCGGCATGCTGGATGCCGTCGACAATAATGATGCAGTCCGGCGCCACGCGGCGGATTTCCGCAGCGATGGCAGCCACGTCGACCCCCATGCCGGTGACCGGCGAGGTGTGCAGGATCGTGGCGACGCGGGTGTCCGCCGTGATTTCGGGAATGTAATGCTCCGGTCCCACACAGCCCGTCGCGTTGTCATGGGCGACGAGGACATGGGGCTTGCCGGTCACCTCCGCCCAGTGTTTTGCGGCGCTGCGCGTGGCGGGATGTTCCAGGGTCGAGCCGAGGATGCGGCCCGGTTCGGTGCCGACCACGGCGGTGCGGATGAGCCGGAACAGAAGCTCCGTCCCGCTCTCGCCGACGAAGAATCGGCCCTGCGGAGCATTGAAGAACACCGCCATGTCCTGCTTGGCCTTTTCGATCAGGGCGACCAGCGCGTGAGCGGCGGGATTGTCACGGCCTTGGTTGTCGGGAATTGCGGCGAATTTCGCGGAGGTTTCGACAACGGAGTTCAATGTCAGCGCGCCGCCAGCGTTTTCGAAGAACACGCGCGGCCCTTCGAAGGGGCAAGTGTCGACATGGGCGAAACGAGCACGAACGGCCTCTATAAGGCCTGGTTTCTCGGTAAGCATTCGGGTCTCCGTCAAGACGCGGGATTGCAGCGGGATCCAATTGGGCGTGGAAGAGTGGGCCTGATTACACCGAATTGCGCTTTCTCCCAATGGCTAGAATAGCAGGAGCGGGGTGCTGTCTTGCATCGGGTCTGCGTCATCGCGAGCAATCATGTTTAAGCGACCGAGCGAACTCGGGACGAGTGCCGGTTTTCTGCCGGGCACAGCAATGCCCGCCTCACGGGGGCGCGGTGGTACCTTGCTCGAGCCCGCGGTCCGCAGTCGCAGGTTCTTTATCGCGCGGCGGCGGACCGTCCCCTGTTGAGCGCCAACAAGAGCAAGATCAGGGCGACCCCAACCGCCTCGACGACGATGCTCGGCCAGAAAATCGCGATGACGCCTGGCACCACAAGCGCGCGTTGCCAGATCGGCATCGGGCGCCAGAGGAAACCTTCCAGAGCCGCTGCGAAGCCAACCAGCGCCACGATGGCGATGAACCCGTTCCACAGCACGAGCGGCAAAGGCCCGCCGAGGATGATGGATTCGTTGAAGACCATGAAAAGCGGAATGAGGTAGAGACCTTTCGCGTACTTCCATGCCTGGACGCTGGTTTCCAGAGGCTTTGAACCGGCGATGGCGGCTCCTGCGAAGCCGGCGAGCGCGACCGGAGGCGTCACGTTGCTGTCTTGCGAGTACCAGAACACCACGAGATGCGCGATCAGGATCGGGATGCCGAATTCCTCCGTCAGCGCAGGGCCGACGAGAATGATCAAAACGATATAGGCTGCCGTCACCGGAAGGCCCATGCCGAGGATAAGGCTCGCGATTATGACCAGGATCAGCGCGAGCACGATGTTGCCGCCCGAAAACGCGATCATCATGGCCGAGAACTTCAGCCCCAGCCCGGTGAGGCCCACAACGCCGACGATGATGCCTGCGACGGCACACGCCATCGAGACGGCAACGGCATTGCGCGCACCCAGTGCAAGAGCCTGGGCGACGAGAACCAGGCCGCGCTGACACAGGGCCACGAATTTCTCCGATGTCGGCGCATCGCGAGAAAACACCCAAAGCGCGCGCGCCGCGGCCGCCGCCAGAATCGAGACGATGGCGTAAAATCCGACCCGCATTGGTGAATAACCGGCCACCAGCAGCGCAACCAGCGCCACGAGCGGCAGAAGGAAGTGCCAGCCTTCGGCCAGCACCCCCCGCACGCTCGGCAATTCGGAGGAGGTCATGCCGGTCAGGCCCTGTTTGACGGCGGCGATATGCACCAGCAGGTAGACCGCACCAAAGTAAAGAACGGCCGGAAAGATCGAGACCAGCACGATTTCGACATAGGGAACCTGGGTGAACTCGGACATCAAAAAGGCGCCGGCGCCCATCAGCGGCGGCATGATCTGTCCGCCCGTGCTGGCTGCGGCCTCGATCCCGCCGGCCTGCGCGGGACGATAGCCCAGTCGTTTCATCAACGGGATGGTGAAGGCTCCGGTCGTTACCACATTGGCGATCGCGGAGCCGCTGATCGATCCCATGCCTGCCGAGGCGATGACGGCGGCTTTGGCCGGGCCGCCGCGCTGGCGACCGGTCGCGGCATAGGCGAGGTCGATGAAGAATTTGCCCGCGCCGGTGGCCTCGAGAAAGGCCCCGAACAGTACGAAGATGAAGACAAAGGTCGCCGCCACCCCGAGCGGAATGCCGAAAATGCCCTCGGCGCCCAGCGTCATCTGGCTTGCGAGCCTGTCGAGCGAATATCCGCGGTGGTTCAGGATGCCGGGCATCAAGTCCGCAAGAAACGGCAGCTCGCCGCGGTTGCCCGCGAAGGCATACGCAATGAAGACCACGCCGATGATCGTCATGCCAAGGCCAACGGCGCGTCGCGCGCCCTCCAGCACCAGAAGCACGGTCAGGATCCCGATCCAGACGTCGATGTCACGTGGGAAAATCTGGTTGGCAATCGTCTCGATGTTGACCGGAAGCCATGCGCCGGCCACGACCGACGCGACGAGGAGTGTTCCGTCGATGATCCACCCCGACAGACCCCGCGGCCGCTGCTGGCCCCAGACGGGATAGATCAAGAAGCACAAGACCAGGATGAAACCCAGGTGTATGGGCCGCTGAAAGAAAAGACCCAGCGGCTGAAGCCCGGCCGCCCAGAGCTGAAACAGCGACAGGCAGATACCGACCACTGCTATCGCGCGGAGCACGATCCAGGGCTGTGCGTGCTCATGTCGTGGCTTCTCGGTATCCGTCGCCATCGCGTCACTCTTCTGTCAGTTCGATGCGCACCCGTTGGCGCGCCGCCGGCTCGGACAGGGACACGGTCGTGTCACCCACCTCCAGGCGATGGTCAACGGGGCCTTTTCCGGGGCGCAAGACATAGGCGTTTCCCGTCACGGCTTCGTTTATGTCGAGGATCCAGTATCCGCCTTCGCCATCCGAAACCTGCCTGCCGCGTCCCGGGATATGTCCCAGCCCGGCGGCGAAGTCGGGTTGGCGCGAGCGCACGAGCACCATTCGGCCTTCGCGGTTCTCATAACAATCGCTGACGGGAAAACCCTGGACGGAATGGTTCCAAAGAACGCACCAGCCTGTTCCTTCGGGAACGTCGAACCTGGCGATCTCCTCGCCATCCTCGGCGGTTGCAACGAGTTGGCCCGCCATGGCGGCCTGGAACACAGAGAAAAGGAGGAGGGCAAGAAGCCCTCCTCCGATCTTGACGATCACGGCCGCAGGCGGTCCGGGATCTCGGAGCCGATCTCCTCGTAGTAGCGGATGGCGCCCGGGTGCAGCGGAACCGGCGTTGCCGACAACGTGAATTCGACGGTCGTCTGGTTCGCAGCAGGATGGACCGCCCGCAGGTCGGCAATGTTCTCGAACATTGCGCGGGTGATCTGATAGGCCACCTCATCGGACATTTCCGACGACACGGCGAGCACGTTGGGAACACCAAGCACCGCGGTGTCACCCACACCCTCATAGGTGCCGGCGGCCAGCGTGGTGCGGGCAAACAGCGGCTCTGCTTCCTGTGCCGCGGTCATCTCGGCGTCACTCAGCGCCAGCATCACGATCGACTGTGTGGTGGCGAGGTTGAGGATCGATGAGGTCGGGGCGCCCACGGACCAGAAACCGGCATCGATGTCGCCATTTGCGAGAGCGTCTGCGGTTTCGTTGAAGTTCAGCCGCTGCTCTTCGATATCGTCATAGCTGATGCCGTTCGCGCTGAGGATGGCGGCGGCATTGATTTCGGTACCGGAGCCCGGCGCGCCGACGGAGACGCGCTTGCCGCGCAAGTCCGCGAGCGACGAAATGCCCGAGCCATCGAGCGTCACGATCTGCACCATGTTGGCGTACATCGACGCCAGCCCGCGGATCATCGGAAGCTGCTGCCCCTCGAACCGACCGGTGCCTGAATAGGCCTGTGCCACGGTGTCGGCCAGCCCGAGTGCGAGATCGGCGTCGCCCGTCGCGATCAGGCCCATGTTTTCCACTGATGCACCGGTGACTTCCGCCGTCGCCGCATAGCCTTCGATATGGTTGTTGATAACTTCGGCGAGGCCGCCGCCCATCGGGTAGTAAACGCCACCGGTGCCGCCGGTGGCGATCGAAAGCTGCTGCTGAGCCAAGACGGGCGTTGCGATCGCAACGAGCGCGCCGGCCAACACGGTCTTCAACAATTTCATGCTGATCCTCCCAGATCTTTGTCGATTATCCAGCTGCAAGCATGCTTGCGGCTGAGGCCCTGTCAACCCATTGCCGACCGACGCCCCCAAAGAAAGGAAGCCAATGCTTGTAAAGTCGGTAAGGAGTCCTGGCCTTGACGGCAGTGTCGGTGTGCGACCGGGCTGCGGGTCGCTTGGAGGCGCTCAGACATCGGAAGCCTTCCTCTGCGGTATGCGGGTGCTGTCTTGGATCGCGAACCGCCTAAAACAACGACCCCTGATCCTTTGGCGCGGCCGGGGCTTTCGGCTTCGTCTTGCGTGGCTTCTTGACCGCCGGCGCGGCCGCACCTTCGGAGACGGCCATGGCGTCGAGGCGGGTGTCGTCGCCGAACTCGATGGACAGTCGAGCGCCTGGCTGGATCTGGCCGGCGGAGCGCACGGGCGCCCCCGCATCGTCACGCACCAGCGCATAGCCGCGCGCCAGGACGTTGCGATAGGACAGGCTGTCGAGGAGTTTTGCCGACGCGGTAAGGCGTGCCCGCTCGGTGGCGAGACGTTGCCGGTGGGCGCGGGCCATGCGGCCCTGAAGCCCGTCGAGGCGCTCGCGCGCCAGCGAGACGGCACGCGACAGCGTATGCGGCGACAGTCGTGCCGTTGCGGTCGTCAGTCGCGAGCGACGGTCGCGCAGGCTGGAATTCAGGGCCGGCCCAAGGCGCTCGCTGTAGGTGTCGAGGCGCTGGCGCGGCAGCGCCAGAAGATCGCGCGGCGAGGGCAGGGCCGCGGCCGCCGCGCGCAGCTCCGTGCGCCGGGCCGCAACCAGCCGCAACAGTCCCGAAATCTGCCGCCGCGCGAGATCGTCGAGCGTGGCGATCAGCTCGCCGCGTACCGGCACGGCGAATTCGGCCGCGCCCGTCGGCGTGGGTGCGCGCAGGTCGGCGGCATGGTCGATCAGCGTCCAGTCGGTCTCGTGGCCGACGGCGGAAATCAGCGGAATGTCGGAAGCTGCCGCCGCGCGCACGACGATCTCGTCGTTGAAACCCCACAGGTCCTCCAGCGATCCGCCGCCGCGCGCGACGATGATGAGATCGGGCCTCGGGATCGTGCCGCCTTTTTCCAGCCGGTTGAAGCCGGCGATGCCGTTGGCGACCTCGCGGGCGCTAGTCTCGCCCTGGACCCGCACCGGCCAGACGAGGACAGTGAGCGGAAACCGGTCGGAAATCCGGTGCAGGATGTCGCGGATCACCGCGCCGCTCGGCGAGGTGACGACGCCGATCACCCTCGGCAGATAGGGCAGGGCGCGCTTGCGCTCTGCGGCGAAAAGTCCTTCGGCGGCGAGCTTCTTGCGCCGCTCTTCCAGCAGCGCCATCAGCGCGCCGACGCCGGCGGGCTCGAGCGTGTCGATCACCATCTGGTATTTCGACTGACCCGGGAAGGTGGTGAGCTTGCCGGTGGCGATCACCTCCAACCCCTGTTCGGGCTGGATCTTCAGTCGGCTGGCCTGGCCGCGCCAGATCACGCCGGAGAGCACCGCGCGCTCGTCCTTCAGGTCGAGATAGAGATGGCCGGACCCCGGCCGCGAGACCCGCCCCAACTCGCCGCGCACGCGCACATGGCCGAAGGTGTCTTCCATCGTGCGCTTGATCACGCCGGAAATCTCTGACACCGAGTATTCGGCGATGTTGCTGCTGTCGGCCAAGACGGGTCCTGAGTGCGAATGCGAGACCGCGAGGGGAGCGCACCCGCCGCGCCCCGTCAAGGGGCGTAAGGGCGCTATCGACAGGCAATGGCTGCCGGGGCGGCGTGTCCGCCGTGAGGTCTTGTGAGGATTTTCGATGCCGCGTTACGAGTTTCGCATGCAGCGCCTTCATGTCGACGGAGACCTGGGCGAGGGACGGGTGATTGAGGCCGATCGCGCCCAGGCCAATTACCTCGTCAATGTGTTGCGGCTGAAGGACGGCGCCGAGGTGCTGCTGTTCAACGGACGCGACGGCGAATGGCGCGCGCAGGTCGCGGTCACCGGGCGCAAGCAGGCGTCGTTGCACTGCGTGGCGCAGACGCGGCCGCAGGCACCGGCGCCGGACCTGCATTATCTCTTCGCGCCGCTGAAACACGCGCGGCTCGACTACATGGTGCAAAAGGCGGTGGAGATGGGGGCCGGCGCGCTGCGCCCGGTGCTGACGCAGCACACGCAGGCAAATCGCGTCAATCTGGAGCGCATGCAGGCGAACGCCATCGAGGCCTGCGAGCAATGCGGCGTGCTCAGCGTCCCGGAGATTCGCGAGCCGGTTGCTCTGGAAGCGCTGGTGCGCGGCTTCGCCGAAAGCGATCCGGGACGGCGGATGATCTTTTGCGACGAGGGCGAGGCGACGCAGAACCCGCTTCCCGCGCTTGAAAAGCTGGAGCGTGGGCCGCTGGCGATCCTGATCGGTCCGGAAGGCGGGTTTTCCGAGGACGAACGCTCCCTGCTGCGGGCGCACGACTTTGTGACCGCGATCCCGCTCGGGCCGCGCGTGTTGCGCGCCGACACCGCAGCCGTTGCGGCAATGGCGGTTGTGCAGGCGGTTTGCGGCGATTGGCGATAGCGGGCGCGGACAGCTTCGACGCGGGGCGGCGAAAAACCCATTTGTTTTGACAGGGGCGGCTGAGTATGGTGCGCGCCGACCATTCGAAGGATTACCGTGCATGGCCCGCGACACCATCGATTCCACCCCGATCACGGGCGTGGCGGAACTCGCTGCGACACTTGAGGCCGGATGCAAGCCGGCCGACGCGTTCCGCATCGGCACCGAACACGAGAAGTTCGGTTTCAATCTCGCCGATCTGTCGCCGATCCCCTACGAGGGACCGCGCGGCATCGAGGCCGTGCTCACCGGCATGGAGCGGCTGCTCGGCTGGGAGCGGATCGAGGACAACGGGCTGATCATCGGCCTTGCCGATCCCGTCGGCGGCGGCGCGATTTCCATCGAGCCGGGCGGGCAGTTCGAACTGTCCGGCGCGCCGCTGGAAAACCTGCATCAGACCTGCCGCGAGACCAATTGCCATCTGGCGCAGGTGCGCGAAGTGGCCGAGCCGCTCGGCATCGGCTTCCTCGGCCTTGGCATGACGCCGACCTGGCGGCGGGAGGAAATCCCCGTCATGCCCAAGTCGCGCTATCAGATCATGACGCGCTACATGCCCAAGGTCGGCACGCTCGGCCTCGACATGATGTATCGCACCTCGACGATCCAGGTGAACCTCGACTTTTCCAGCGAAGCCGACATGCGCAAGAAGATGCAGGTCGGTCTGGCGCTGCAGCCGGTGGCGACGGCGATCTTCGCCAATTCGCCGTTTACCGACGGCAAGCCGAACGGCTTCCGCTCCTACCGGGCGGAAATCTGGAAGGACACCGACAACGACCGCTCCGGCGGGTTGCCGATCGCCTTTGACGACGGTTTCGGCTTCGAGACCTATGTCGAGTGGGCAATCGACGTGTCGATGTATTTCGTCAAGCGCGGCTCGACCTATCACGATGTCACCGGCACCACCTTCCGCGAGTTCATGAACGGCGCGCTCGAGGGGGTGATTCCCGATCCGACGCCGACCATCGGCGACTGGAACAATCATCTCTCGACGCTCTTCCCGGACGTGCGGCTGAAGAAATATCTGGAGATGCGCGGCGCCGATGGCGGCCCGTGGCGCCGGATCTGCGCGCTTCCCGCGCTCTGGGTCGGGCTGATGTATGACGACGGCGTGCTCGATCAGGCCCACGAGATGATCAGGGACTGGAGCGCGGAGGAGCGGGAAGCCCTGCGCAACGACGTGCCGGCCGGCGGGCTGGAAACCCGTTTCCGCAACGGCCGGGTGCTCGATCTCGCCAAGGAAATGCTGGCGCTGTCGCGCGAGGGGCTGAAGCGCCGCGCGCGGGTCAACGACGGCGGCCAGGACGAGCGCGTCCATCTGGCGGCGGTGGAGGAGACGCTGGCGAGCGGTCTGTCGCCCGCCGATGTCATGCTGCGCCGCTATGCTGGCGAATGGGGCGGCAATCTCGCCCATGCCTTCAAGGACTACGCCTACTGAGGCCTCTTTCCTAGCGGATCGCCGGGATGATTTGACCGGCGGTCCCCGAGGCTTGATGATGGCGCGACCCGAACCGGAAGGCCGCGCCATGACAGATAGTTTCAATCCCTTCGCCGCCTTCGACCCCACCGCGCTCTCCCGGGACATGCAAAGCCGTTTCGGCTGGGGCGATGCCGATACCCTGCGCGCCGCCGAGGCGCTGATGCCGGCAGCCCTTGCCGGCATGCGCCATTTCGGCTCCTCTCCTTCTGGTTTCGAGGCGCTGATGGCGCTGCTGCCCGGTCCCGGTCGGGCGAGCGGACTGCCGCGACCCGACAGTCTGGTCGGCGAACCGCTGGCGCTCTTCTTCGGCCCGGCCGAGACCCAGGCGGCGCTTGCCGATTTCATCGCCGAACAGACCGGCCTCGACCGGCCCGGCGTGGAAACGCTGATGCCGGTGGTGGCGACGCTGGCGCTTGGCCAGGTGGCGCGGCGCTTCACCGCCGGCCCCGCACGCGATCTCCTCGACGCATTCCTGGCAGGCTATGCCCGCGGGCGGCCCAAGCCCGTGCCCAACCCGATGCGCGTCATGGAACCCTATGCGCAAGCCATGCGCTCCTTCTGGGACGGCTACATGGGCCTGTTCGACAGCGCCGCGCAGACGGCGGAGCCGGCCAAGGCACCCGAGCCTGAGCCGGACCCGGCCCCGGAGCCGGAATCGGCCGAAAGCGACGCTCCGGCGGGCGACGGCTCCGCGCTGGTGGACAACTGGATGGCGCTCGGCCGCGATCTTCAGGACAGCCAGATCCGCAGCTTCGAGAGCTTCTTCGAGCGCCGTCCCGGGCGTGGCGCCGGCGGCTGACGGGTCGCCTTCTTTCAAAAAAAAAGCCCGCCTCGAAGGAGGCGGGCAGGTGTGTCGGCGAGGGGCCGACAGGGCCTCGGGCAAGACAACGGGAAGGGTCGGGCCGTCGTCTTGCGGTGAGGGGAACAGGTGCGCTTGCGAGCCGGTCCTAACGGCGGCGCACGCGCGGACGAGGCATGCGGGCCTCGTTGCGCAAGAGTGCGAGCTGCACGCTCGGATCGCGGATGTCGCGGCGCGACAAGGCGATCTCGACATCGCTGCGCGTGACGCCGATATCCGCCAGGATGTGATCGTCCATCTCCAACAGGCCGGCGACGGTGCGGCGGTTTTTCCGCCGCCGCCAGGCGGTCTGGAGCAGTGTCCCCAATGCGGAGGAGAGCGCCGTCAGAAACGAACGCGCGACGAGGGTGGAGGACCGTGCGGGCGGGGAGCTGCAGGGGTCGATGGCATGTGACATGACGTCTCTCCTTTCCGGCATCCGGGTTCGGATGCCTGGGGTCTGGTTGCGGCGCTGAGGGAGGAAGACAAGGGGCCGCGTTCCCTTTGGTATGACAAAACCTATGCGTGCCAAATGCATTTCTCAAACGAATGTTTTGAATGGATAACGATCTCAATTTGTGATGTATTGAAAACCAACGCATCTGCCGCAACGGAAATTCGCCATGCCTCATGCACTCGACATCGACCAGCTGCGCACCTTCCTCGCCATTGCCGAGCTTGGCAGTTTCACCAAGGCCGCCGAGGCGGTGAACAAGACGCAGTCGGCCGTTTCCATGCAGATGAAACGGCTTGAGGATCGGCTCGAGCGGGCCATTTTCGTCAAGGACGGGCGCCAGTCGCGGCTCAGCGAGGACGGCCACCGTCTGGTTGAATACGCCCAGCGGATGATCCGGCTGAACGACGAGACGATGGCCTCCTTCACGGCCTCGACCACCGTCGGCCGGGTGCGGCTCGGGTTGCCGGACGACTATGCCGACCGGCTGCTGCCGCAGGTGCTTGCCGCCTTTGCCCGGCTTAATCCGGCGATCGAGATCGTGGTGCAATGCCAGGCGTCGTCGCAGACCGGCGAAATGATCGAACGCGGCGAACTGGACATCGCCATCGTCACCTCTGGCGATTGCGTGCGCATGCCGGGCGAGGTGATCCGCCGCGAGCCGCTGCATTGGGTCGCGCCGGCGCATCATTGCCTGCATTGCGAGGACGTCGTGCGTCTCGCGCTCGGCCCGACCTCCTGCTCCTGGCGCACGCAGGCGATCTCGCTGCTCGACCGCATCAACCGGCGCTATTGCATTGCCTACAGTTCCTCAAGTGCCGCCGCGCTAAGCGGCGCGGTTCAGGCGGGGCTCGCGATCGCCGTCCTGCCGGAAAGTGCCGTGCGCTCCGGGATGCGGATCCTCGGCGAAAGCGACGGGTTTCCGACGCTGCCGCCCTGCGACATCACGCTGATCCGCGCGGCCGCCGCCATCGATCCCGTGCATGACGCGCTCTGCGCGCATATCCAGGCGGCCATCGGCAATGTGTCGATGCAAATGGCGGCCGCGGCCGAATAGGCAGCCGGCGGGTCGCCCGCCGTCTCAGGCGCGGGCGCGCCCGCTTCTGAGCACCAGGATGTTGCCGGCGAGCACGAAGCCGAGGCCAAGCAGGGCGGCCGTTCCCCAGACGAAGCCTTCCAGCACCGTGGACACCATCAGCGCGACGACGGGAAAGAGCACGGTGGCATAGCCGGCGCGTGCCGATCCGATGCGTCCGATCAGCGTGAGATAGCAGGCGAAAGCGACGACCGAGGCGAAGATCGCGAGATAGACCAGGCTGCCGAGATAGGCGACGGTCATCGGCACCGCGAAGGACACGCCGCGCACGGCTGCGAACAGTCCCAGGAACAGCGCGCCATAGGCCATGCCCCAGGCGCTGGCGGAAACGACGGAAATCCCGGCCTTCTGGTTGGAGGCCGACACCATGCTGCCGAAGCAGAACGACAGCGTTCCGGCAAGGCAGAGCCCGAGGCCGGCAACGGCGCCCGCGTCGATCCCGGCCTGACCCGCTCCGCCGGCGATCTGCGGCCAGAACAAAAGCGCGACGCCGGTGACGCCCAAAAGCCCGCCGACGAGCACGCGCCGGCTGATGCGCTGGCCGAAAATCAGGAAGCCGAGCAGAAGGTTGAACACCGACGTCAGCGAGAACACCACCGCGAGTAGACCCGAGGGGACATGCTGTCCGCCGTAGTAGAACAGCGTGAAATTGGTGGAGAAGATGAAGAGGCCGAGCCCGGCGAAACGCGGGTGTTGGCGCCAGGAGAAGCGCAGCGGCGCACCGCGCATGACCGCCCAGCCCATCATGATCGCTGCCGCCAGCACGAAGCGCCAGAACACGGAGACCTCCGGCGCGGCGGTGCCGAGCTGGAGTTTCAGCGCATACCAGGACAGGCCCCAGACCAGCACGGTGGTGGCGTAGAGGGCCGTGTCCGCCGGCGAAAGCGATGGTTCGCCGCCAAGCGGCGCGGCGGGGGCAAGGTCGGTCATGCAAGGGGCCTATCGAAGGAACGGCGGGAGAACTTTGTGAAGAGGTCTATGATGCCCGATCCGCGTTCTGTCCACCAATCAGGATATGTGGCGCGATTGATGAGCGGTGTTGATGCTTGCGCGGCGGGCGGTCCGTCGGATCACGCAGCACTCTCGTGCCAGCCGAGCGGATAGCCGGCCGAAAGGACCGCGATCACGGTCGCGGGCGTCAGCACCTCGACCGGCATCGCCGCGTCACGGTCGGGCGTCGGGCGATAGCCGTCGAACCCCCATGAGACCAGCCCGCCGTTCCGCTTGGCGAAAAAGCCGCCGTTCGCGCGGAAAAACGTGCCGTCCGGGTAGCTTTCGAGAATCTTGCCGAGCGCGGTGACGGGCAGGGAGACCTTTGCCGAGACGGCGCGTTCGGCATGAAGCGCGCGGTCCATCACGTCGGCGCCCGGTGGTCTGTCGAGACCGCCGGCCTTCTGCCAGGCGGCCTGAAACGCCCGCGCATCCGCGCGCCGGCACTCGAAGCAGGGCCGGTGGCCGGCCGTGAGCGCGGTCGCCTCGTCGAGAAAGAACAGTTCCGTATAGCCACTGCCCATCACGCTGCGCTGCCGGTCGTTGAAACACAGCAGGCAGGCGATCCAGCGTCGCGACGTCCAGCGGGCGCGGCCAAGGCGACCGCTCGCACGATCGTGCAGCCGCCCGCCGCGATTGCCCATCAGCGTGCCGCGGGCAGCAATGGCATGCAGCGTTCCGTCCGGCGCGACGCGGTTTTGCAGGGGCGAGGGGCGGACGTGCATCCCACTCAAGGAAAGCGCCGATCCGACAGGCAGCCGGGCCTATCCAAGACGCCAGTCCTCGATGCTCTCGCCTTTCGCGCGCATCTCGTCGAGCCGGGCGTTGGCGTAGCGCTGGAAGCCTTCCTCCTTGTAGGTGCCGCTGCGCACCCATTCGAAGAAATGATAGAAGTAGAAAGGCGAGAGATAGCCCTGGATCCGGGTGGCTTCCGCCGCACGGCCGGATTTTCCGGCAACTGCCGCCGGGTCGTTGGGAAAGAACACCAGCGTCGGCGTGAAATTCACCAGCCACTTGCGCCCGAGCGCGCGTTCCTCCATCGCCTCGCCGTCGAAATCGGTGACCTCGCGCGAGCCGAAAAGGTCGAGCTGGATGATGGCGAAGTTCTCCTTCAGATACGGGAGATAGTCCTCCCGCTCCAGGTTCACCTCATGCGTCTTGCGGCAGTAGGGGCAGCCGGCCTGCTCGAACATCACCACCAGATGCTTGCCGGCCGCATGGGCCTCCGCCAGATCGTCGCTGAGCTCCAGAAAGCTTTCGACGAACCAGTCCTGATTGTAGAGGCCGTCGTCGCCAAGCGTGGCAGCCCCGGCGGGCCGCAATCCGCCGCCCAGTGCCAGCGCCGCGCCGGTGGTCAGCGCCCCCATCCCGAATTGCCTGCGTGTGATCATCGTGTCCTCCCAGACGCATTCCATGACGTGAATATATCAGCTTGTTCGCGCCTTGGCATCCGTCGCAAGGATCATCGTTCCTCGGGAAACAGCGGCAGGGTTTCCGGCTCGTAGGGCGCGGTTCTGTCGTCTTGCGTCGGCGTGTCGGCGGCGGGCTGCGCGGGACTGGCGGCGGCTTCGTCCTGCTGCGCGGTTCGCGCGGCGGCCTGACGGGCGGCCTCTGCCTCCGCCTGCGCCCGTGCCGCGACCTCTTCCAGATGGCGTTCCAGCGCGTCGAGATCCTGCCAGACCTTGAGAGCCAGCTGGTCGCGCTCGCCCTGCGCCATCAGGACCGCCCGTGCCTGCGTGCCCGCGCCGGCGGCGGCAAGGGCTGTGCCGAGCGCATTGGCGGCGGCCTTGCTTGAGGGCGCGAGATCCCAGGCCGCGCGCGCGTGATGCAGCGCGGCTGCGAGATTGCCGGAGCGGCGGTGCGCATTGGACAGGTTGATGGAGGAGGTCGCGTCAGCCGGGTCGCGCGTCTGGGCCGCGGTGAAGGCCTCGATGGCGCCCGGCCAGTCTTCGCGCGCCAGCAGGATGGTGCCGAGCAGCGATTGCGGCGCGGGGTCCTTCGAATTCACCCGCGCGGCCTGGCGGGCATAGTCCTCCGCCTCGTCAAAGCGGCTTTGCCGGAACAGGATCGTGGCAAGGCCGGAGAGGGCCGGCACATAGCCCGGGTCGATGCGCAACGCCTGCCGGTATTGCGCGATCGCGGCGGCAACCTGGCCGATCGGGCCTTGCGCGTCGGCGTCCAGCGTCAGCGCGGCGGCGGAATTGGGCAGCGCCTGCAACAGCCGCCGCGTCAGCGGTGCCGCCTCGCGCGGCTTGTCGAGACGCAGCAGGATCGTCGCCAGGCCATAGAGCGCGTTGCGGTTGTCCGGCTCCGCCTTGAGCACGGCGACGAAGGCGTCGCGCGCCGGCTCCAGGCGATCGAGCAGCAGCAGGGCATTGCCGAGATTCGCGCGTGCGGCCAGATGGTCGGGGCAGGTGAACACCACCTGGCGCAGCAGCGTGACTGCCTCGTCCAGATCGCCGCGCCTGAGCAGCGCGGTGCCGGCCCGGTAGCGCGCCTCGTGCGCCTGCGGTTCCCGGTTGACGATGTCGAGATAGATCCGCAGCGCCCCGTCGAGATCTCCGGCGCTTTCGCGCGCCATCGCATCGTTGAGGGCGCGGGCAAGGCCGGCTGTGACGGGATCGTCGGAAGATGGCGGTAGGGAAGACGACATGGCCGACGGGGCTCCTTGGCTGCGCGGTGAGACGCAGGGGCTGCGCGGTCAAACGCAGGTTGCGCGTATGAAAACGCGGCGCGGGCAGGCGCCGCCGCGCATGGGCAAAGGGTAGGGGTGTGCGCCGCTCCGGTCAAAGGACAAGGCGAAAACGACACGCCCGACCCCGGGGTTATCCGCAGCCTTCGGGCGACAATGCGGCACTGTGAGGGTCACACAGCAGATTTCAGTTCAAAACCGCGAAGTCTTTGGGTAGAAGCGGCCTCATGACCGACCAAGTGCTCATCATCGACTTCGGCTCCCAGGTGACCCAGCTGATCGCGCGCCGTGTGCGCGAGGCCGGCGTCTATTGCGAGATCGTCCCCTTCCAGTCCGCTGAAGAAGGGTTCCACCGCCTCAATCCCAAGGCGATCATCCTGTCCGGCGGGCCGGCCTCCACCTCGGAGATGGGCAGCCCGCGGGCGCCGCAGATCGTCTTCGATAGCGGCCTTCCCGTGCTTGGCATCTGCTACGGACAGATGACCATGTGCGTCCAGATGGGCGGCAAGGCGGAATCCTCCGACCATCGCGAGTTCGGACGGGCCTATGTCGAGGTCCAGAAGGACTGCCCGCTGTTCGACGGCGTGTGGAACGAAGGCGAGCGCCATCAGGTCTGGATGAGCCATGGCGACCGCGTGATCGAATTGCCCGAGGGCTTCGAGATCCTGGCGAAGTCCGACGGCGCACCCTTTGCCGTATTCGGCAATCCCGAGCGCAAGACCTACGGGATGATGTTCCACCCTGAGGTGGTGCATACGCCCGACGGAGCGAAACTGCTCTCCAACTTCGTTCACAAGGTCGCGGGCCTTGCCGGCGACTGGAGCATGGCCGCCTACAAGGACCAGGCGATCGAGGCGATTCGCGCCCAGGTCGGCGACAGCCGGGTGATCTGCGGCCTGTCCGGCGGCGTCGACAGCGCTGTGGCCGCCGTCCTCATTCACGAGGCCATCGGCGACCAGCTCACCTGCATTTTCGTCGACCACGGCCTGATGCGCCTCAACGAGGCCGAGCAGGTGGTGACGCTGTTCCGAGAGCACTACAATATTCCGCTGGTCCACGTGGATGCGGCCGACACCTTCCTCGACGCGCTGGAAGGCGAGACAGACCCGGAAAAGAAGCGCAAGACCATCGGGCGGCTCTTCATCGAGGTGTTCGAGGCGGAGGCCAAGAAGATCGGCGGCGCCGAGTTCCTGGCTCAGGGAACGCTCTATCCGGACGTGATCGAGAGCGTCTCCTTCACCGGCGGTCCGTCGGTGACGATCAAGTCGCACCACAATGTCGGCGGCCTTCCCGAGCGCATGAACATGAAGCTCGTCGAGCCGCTGCGCGAGCTGTTCAAGGACGAGGTCCGCGATCTCGGCCGAGAGCTCGGCCTTCCCGACGCCTTCGTCGGCCGTCATCCCTTCCCCGGTCCGGGTCTGGCGATCCGCTGTCCGGGCGGCGTGACCCGCGAGAAGATGGACATCCTGCGCCAGGCGGATGCGATCTATCTCGACGAGATCGCCAAGGCCGGGCTCTACGATGCCATCTGGCAGGCCTTCGCCGTCCTCCTGCCGGTGCAGACCGTCGGCGTGATGGGCGACGGGCGCACCTACGAGTTCGTCTGCGCGCTGCGCGCCGTGACCTCGGTCGACGGCATGACCGCGGATTTCTACCATTTCGACATGGAGTTCCTCGGCCGCGCGGCAACGCGCATCATCAACGAGGTGCGCGGCATCAACCGGGTGGTCTACGATGTCACCTCCAAGCCGCCGGGCACCATCGAGTGGGAGTGACCCTCGCCCCGCGTTGATTTCGGCGCGCGGCCTTTCAACACCCGCGCTTGCCGGAAATCGTCCGGGGAATCTCGACGTGAACAACCGATACGGAAACCTCGCCTCCCAGGTCTACAATCTGGACAAGCACATCGGCCGGTCCTTCGGCGATGTGGAATACTACCGTGAGCGTCTTCGCGGCAGCACGGGGCTGATCCTCGAGCCGGCGGTCGGAAACGGCCGCGTCCTGATCCCCTTGCTCGAAGCCGGGCTGCAGGTCGTCGGCTTCGATGCCTCCGAGGAGATGCTGGAGCATTGCCGGCGCGAATGCGCGGCCCGCTCTCTCCCGGCGCATGTGACGCGCCAGACCTTCGAGGAGTTCGCCTACGGCGAGCGCTTCGAGGCGGTCATCATCCCCGCCGGCTCGTTCCAGTTGATCACCGACCATACCGTGGCGATGGCCACGCTGCAGCGCGTCTTCGATCATCTGCTGCCCGACGGACGTCTGATCGTGGATGTCGATCCTGTCGGCAGTGTCATGAGCGGTTCGACCGGCATCCGCCGGTGGTCGACGCAGGACGGCGATGTGCTGACCCTGAACGCGCAGCTGGTCGAGACCGATTACATCGCCCAGACCTCCGTGTCGCAGCTGCGCTACGATTGCTGGCGCGCCGGGCAACTGGCGGCGAGCGAACTGGAGTTCTTCAGCCTGCGTTGGTGGGGCGTCGAGGAGCTTGCGCTGGCGTTGAGGGCAACCGGGTTCGCCGATGTCACGGTCTGTGGCAATTACGAGCATGGCAGAGCGCCGCGGACGGACGACCGATCGATCACCTTCGAGGCCCGTCGTCCGGCCTAGGCATCGTGGGCCCGTGTCGCCAGCGCGCGAGGGGCCGAAGCTGGAGGACCGGCATGATCTCTCCGGCCGCGGCGAGACACGCTTTCTGGAAGCTGGGCTTCATGCTGCGCACCGGGGCCCCGGCGTGGAGCATGCGCGCGTATCTCCGCTGCAACGGTCTTCGCCGGTTGTCCGGCCGCTCGTCGCCGGACGGGACGAGATACGAAGAGGCGCGGGACGACTTTAGGCGCTACCTGAAGCATCTGACGATTGCGTCCGACTGGTTCACCGACAGCATTCCCGCCATCCTGAGGGCGGTCGACATCGCCGGCCTGAAAGAGCGCGACGCGCTGAACTGCCTGGAGGTCGGCAGCTGGCAGGGCGTGTCGGCCTGTTTCTTCCTGCGACGCTTCGAAATGGCGCGGCTGACCTGCGTCGATACCTGGGAAGGCTCGGACGAGCACCGGAACGGTGATGCCGCCACGCCGCAGGTGCTGGAGACTGTGGAAGCGGTTTTCGACAAGAACACGGCTCCATTTTCCGGCAGGCTCACGAAGCATAAGGGCACATCCTTGTCGTTCTTCAACGCTGCTCGTGAGCAAGAGCGCTACGACCTGGTCTATATCGACGGGTCCCATCGCAGCGACGACGTGATCGTTGATGCCGTCAATTGCTTCAAGATGCTGAAGGATGGCGGGATCCTCATTTTCGATGACTATTTCTGGACCTACTACGAAGCCGAACTGGAAAATCCGGCCAGCGCCATAAATGCCTTCCTGCGCATGAAGCGCCACCGGCTGGAGATCCTGAGCTTCGACTATCAGCTGATCGTGAGAAAGCGGCCGGGCAGGACGCGCCGGGAACAAGCCTGACCGCTTCCCCGTCCACGTGCATTTGTCCCCTGTCGGGACGGCTCGACGCCCGACAAAGGGCGCGCCGGCCCGGCGCCGCGGCCGGGTTTCGGCAGCGCGTGAAAATTTATCGCATGCGTGAGAATCCCGCTTTACTTTCGGCTTGTCGGGTTTTTCCGAAGGGGCGTATCGATAAATATATGATATAAAAGACAAAAAACTTCCCGTCATGAATGATGGTATCTGGCATGGCGCTTGCTAACCCGAATGAGCCGGCATAGTGAGGCCTGCCGAGGCAGGGCCGGATACGACAGAAACGGGAGGACGTTTGGATGGTTAGACTAGGACGAGTTCTGTTTGCGACGGCTGCGGCTTTGGGCGTCTCGCTTTCGGCCGTGCAGGCTTCGGAGCTTCGGGTTGGCTTTACGCTCGATGCCATGACGCTGGACCCGGCCAATCACCGCAACCGCGAAACCGAGACCATCATCCGCAACATGTACGACGGTCTCGTAACCCGCGACGGCGACATGAAGGTGGTGCCGGAGATCGCCGAATCCTACGAGCTGGTCTCGCCGACGGTCTATGATTTCCGCATCCGCGACGGCATCACCTTTCACGACGGCTCGCCGCTGACGGCGGAAGACGTGCGCTTCACGCTCGAGCGGCTGACGGCCGAAGGCGCGATGGGCGACGGCCAGACCAGCCCGCGCAAGAGCCTGCTCGGACCGGTCGAATCCGTCGAGGTGCGCGATGGCAACACCGTGCGCATCACCCTGTCCGAACCCTGGCCGATCCTGCCGGCGATGCTGCCGTTCCAGGAGATCGTCTCCAAGGCCTTCGTCGAGAAGGTGGGAACCGAAGGTCTCGCGACCCAGGTGAACGGCACCGGTCCCTTCAAGCTGGTCGACTGGCGCAAGGGCGATGCCATCATCATGGAGCGCTTCGAGGATTATTACGGCGGCGCGCCCTCCATCGAGCCGGTCGGCAAGGCCTGCGTCGAGCGCGCGATTTTCAAGATCATCCCCGAATCCGCCTCGCGGGTGGCCGCGCTTCTGTCCGGCGATGTCGACATCATCAACGAGCTGCCGCCCTTCTCCATCGAGCAGGTGAAGAGCAATCCGGGCACCGACGTGATGACCGTCAACGGCACGCGCAGTTTCTTCGTCGCCATGAACATGGAAGGCGAGCTGTTCAGCAATCCCAAGGTTCGTCAGGCCGCGGCCCACGCGATCGACAAGGACCTGATCATCGACAGGATTCTCGGCGGCAACGCCGCGCGGATCGAGGGCATCCTGTCTCCGGACGCCTTCGCAGCCAGCACCGACCTGCCGGTCTACGAATACGACCCGGAAAAAGCGCGCGCCCTGCTTGCCGAGGCCGGATATCCCGATGGCGTCGAGGTGACGATGGACACGGTCGGCGCCTACAAGGACATCGCCGAGGCGGTTGCCTCGCTGCTCACCAAGGGCGGTTTCAACACCCGTGTCGCGGTGGGCGAGGGCGCGCAGATGACGCAGAAGTGGCGCACCAAGGGCGGGCCGAAGTCCGGTGACATGTATTTCACCTCCTGGGGCAACGGGTCGCTCGATCCCTTCGACATCTTCACCCCGACGCACCGCACCAACGATCGCGGCAACTCCGCCGGCTACGCCAATCCGGAGGTCGACCGGCTGCTCGACGAGGCGGCGGTCGAACTCGACACGGAAAAGCGCGCCGCGCTCTACCGCAAGGCCGAGCAGATCGTCAACGCGGAGCTGCCGTATCTCTACCTGTGGGTTCCGCAGGACATCTACGGCGTGTCCAAGCGGCTGAAGGGATGGCGTCCGAGCGCGGACAGCCGCATCAACCTGCACGACGCCTGCGTCGACTGATCAACGAAACGGACGGGACAAGCACATGTCGCTGGGCAAGCTCGCCGAAAGGCTGCTCCATCTCGTCCCCGTTTTGCTCGGTGTGAGCGTCATCGTCTTCCTGATGATGGCGCTGACCCCGGGCGATCCGGTGGACATCATGATCGGAGATCAGAACGTCACGCCGCAGCAGGAGCAGGCGATGCGCGAGGACCTCGGCCTGGACCTTCCGGTTCATCGCCAGTTCTTCGTGTTTCTCGGAAATGCGGTGCAGGGAGACTTCGGCACCAGTTTCTATCATCGCCGGCCCGTGCTCGACGTGATCGTCGAGCGTCTGCCCGCGACCATCGAGCTCAGTCTCGTCGCCCTGATCATCGCGCTGGTGACGGCGATTCCCCTCGGCGTCCTGGCCGCGATCCGGCGCAACTCCATCCTCGACAAGATGGCGACCGTCGGATCGCTGCTCGGCGTCTCGCTGCCGGGCTTCTGGTTCGGCATCCTGCTGTTGATGCTGTTTGCGGTGCACCTGCAACTGCTGCCGGTGTCGGGCCGCATCGGCTTTGACAGCGAGATCGAGCCGATCACCCATTTCCTTCTGATCGACACCTTGCTGCGCGGGCGTCCGGATGCCTTCTGGGACGCGCTGAAGCACATTCTGCTGCCGGCGATCACGCTGGGCTTGCCGATGACCGCCATCCTGATGCGCGTCACCCGCACCTCGATGCTGGAGGTGATGCGTCAGGACTACATCGTCTTCGCCGAGGCCAAGGGGCTGAAGCGCGGGCGCATCCTGTTTCGCCACGCGCTCAAGAACGCGCTGATCCCGACCGTTTCGGTGGCCGCCATCGAGACCGGATCGCTGCTCGGCGGCAACATGATCGTCGAGACGGTGTTCGGCTGGCCCGGTCTCGGTCGGCTGGTGGTCGAAAGCGTCTTTTTGCGCAACTACCCGCTCGTCCAGGCTGCGGTGCTGTTCTACGCGGTGACCTACGTCCTGCTGAACTTCATCGCCGACATTCTCTACACGACGCTCAATCCGAGGGTGAAGCTGTGACGAGTGCTGCCCTGAATTCCGCACCGGTCGCCGCCGCCTCCGGTGCCGGCCAGACGATCTTCCGCCGCAACCTGCGCCAGTTCGCCTCCAATCGCCTGGCGATGGCAAGCGTCGGCATCGTTGTCCTCTTCGTGCTCCTGGCGATCTTCGCGCCCTTCATCGCGCCGCATGACCCCAACGAGACGGACCTCTTCCGCCGCCTGCAGCCGCCGGCCTGGCAGACGGGCGGCGAATGGGCCTATCTGTTCGGCTGCGATGCGCTGGGGCGCGATATCCTGTCGCGCATCATCTACGGCTCGCGCATCTCCATCTTCATCGGTGCGGCCGTGATCTTCGTCGCGACCACCGTCGGCATCGCCGCCGGTCTCGCCGCCGGTTATTTCCGCGGCTGGGTCGACGTGGCAATCTCGCGTCTCGTCGACATCCTGCTGAGCTTTCCCTACCTGATCTTTGCCATCGGCCTGATGGCGATGATGGGGCCGGGGCTGGTCAACATCATTCTGGCGCTCGCCTACAAGGAATGGGTGATCCCCTGCCGGGTGGTGCGCGGCGAGACGCTGGCGACGCGCGAGCTGGAATATGTCGAGGCCGCGCGGGCGCTGGGCGCCTCTTCCGGGCACATCATGGTCAAGGAGATCCTGCCCAACATCCTGTCGCCGGTGATCGTCGTGTCGACCATCCGCATTGCCCATGTGATCATCCTCGAGGCCAGCCTCAGCTTCCTCGGTCTCGGGGTTCAGCCGCCGACGGCCTCCTGGGGCTCGATGGTCGCCGACGGGCGGGCCCATATCCTCGGTGCCTGGTGGGTCAGCACCTTCCCCGGTCTCGCGATCCTTCTGCTCGTGCTTGCCATCAATGTGGCGAGCCAGGGCCTGCGCGACGCCTTCGATCCGCGGTTTCAGGAGTGACCATGTCTCGCAACGAAAATCTGCTTGAGGTCGACGGCCTGCGCACGGTCTTCGACACGAGCGAGGGGGTGGTGCGCGCGGTCGACGGTGTCGACGTCACGGTCCGGCGCGGCGAGTGCCTCGGCGTCGTCGGCGAATCCGGATCCGGCAAGAGCGTCACCTTTTCCTCGGTGATGGGGCTGGTGCGCTCGCCCGGTCGCATCGAAAGCGGCGCGATCCGCTTCGAGGGCCAGGATCTCACCCGCCTGTCCACCCGCGAGATGCGCGCCATTCGCGGCCGCGACATCTCGATGACCATGCAGGACGCGCTGACGGCGCTCAATCCGGCCCTGACCGTGGGCGAGCAGCTCTCCGAGATGCTGGACGCCCACGACGACGACCTGCCGGCGCGCGGCGCTGCCCGGCGGCGCGCGATCCGTGACAGGTCGGTGGAGATGCTCCGGCTCGTCGGCATTCCCTCGCCCGAAAGCCGTCTCGGCCAGTATCCGCACGAGTTCTCCGGCGGCATGCGCCAGCGCATCATGATCGCCATTGCGCTTGCCCCCGGCCCCAAGCTCCTGATCGCCGACGAGCCGACCACGGCCCTCGACGTGACCATTCAGGCGCAGGTGCTGGAGCTGATTTCCGACATTCGCGCAAGGCTCGGCATGAGCGTGGTGCTGATCACCCATGATCTGGGCGTGGTCGCCGAACACTGCGACCGCGTGATGGTGATGTATGCCGGACAGGTCGTCGAGGAAGGGTCGACGGTGGATGTGATTTCCAATCCGCAGCACCCCTACACGCGCGGGCTTCTCGGCTCCATTCCGCGCCTGTCGCTGCGGGGCAAGCCGATCCGGCCGATCCAGGGGCAGGTGCCCAATCTGGTCGGGCTGCCGCCGCAGTGCCGCTTCTATTCGCGCTGTCCCGAACGCACGGATGCCTGCCTGCAGTCCGTCGAGATGCGCAGCGTCGGTCCCGACCGCCGCGCGCGCTGCATTGCCCTCACGCAGGAGGAGGTCGCATGACATCGCCGGCCAAACCGCTTCTGAGCGTCGAAAATCTGTCCAAGGTCTATCAGGGGCGGCAAACGCTCGCCAATCGGCTCGCCGGCGTGCGGCCCTTCTCGGTCAGGGCCGTCAACGACGTTTCCTTCGAGGTCAGACGCGGCGAAGTGCTCGGCCTGATCGGCGAGAGCGGATGCGGCAAGTCCACGCTCGGGCGCGCGGTTCTGCGACTGCACGAGCCGACGGCGGGCCGTGTGCGGTTCGACGGCGAGGACGTCACCGCGCTCTCCGCCGGCGCGTTGAAGGACATGCGCCGGCGCATGCAGATCGTGTTTCAGGACCCTTACGCCTCGCTCAATCCGCGCTCGACGGTCGCCGATATCGTCGGCCTGCCGCTCAGGCTCCACGGGCTGGCGAAGACCACCCAGGAGGTGCGCGAGACGGTGGCGCGCATCCTGGAGAGGGTGGGGTTGAACGCGGCGCATCTCGACCGCTATCCGCACCAGTTTTCCGGCGGCCAGCGCCAGCGCATCGGCATCGCCCGGGCGCTGATCAGCCATCCGGAGTTCATCGTCTGCGACGAGCCGGTCTCCGCGCTTGATGTCTCGATCCAGGCTCAGATCATCCAGTTGCTCTTGGAGCTGAAGGACGAGATGGGGCTGACCTATCTCTTCATCTCCCACGACATTTCCGTGATCGGCTACCTCAGCGACAGGGTGGCGGTGATGTATCTGGGCGAGATCGTCGAGATGGGGCCGACGGACGATGTCCTCGCCCGGCCGCGTCATCCCTACACGCAGAGCCTGATGTCGGCGGTGCCAGACGTCGATGCGCCGGGCAAGCACCAGCGGGTGCGGCTCGCAGGCGAGCTTCCCTCGCCGCTCGACCCGCCGAAGGGCTGCAAGTTCCACACGCGCTGCCCCCTGGCAATTGACGTTTGCCGGCGTGAGGCGCCGATCTCCGAGCAGGTCGCGCCCGGTCATCAGGCCGCGTGTCACCGGCTGTCTGAAGATCTCTCCGTCCGGGAAACCGCAGCGGGAGCGCAGGCGCGATGATGGAGCACATCGAGGAGCTTCAGCCGCTGGAGCTGTGCGGCGACGCCTTCCAGCGCGGTCTGGCTCAGGCCTCGGCACCTGGCAGCGATGCCGCGCGGGTCGCCGCCGCGACGGTGGCGCGCGTGCAGGAGGCCCGCCGGGCCGGTGTCTTCGACGACAGGGCGCTCGCCTATCTGGCGGCGCAGCGGCGCTTCGTGGAAGAACACGACCCCGAATCGCTCGCGGAAGTCTTCGGCATTGCCGAGGGCTTCGCTCTTGAGGTCGACGACCTCTTCGCCCATCTGCACATGCGCATCGTCGGGGATCTCGGCGAGGGCGCGACGCTTGATGGCGCCCCGCTCGACGGCGACGGCTGCAGCGCCTTTGCGCTCGCCGCCGGTCGCGATGGGCCGCTCGTTGCCAAGAACCGCGATTTTTCCGGAACGCATCTCGGGATCCAGACCGTGTTCCGCCACAGCGGGCCGGACATTGCCACCGGATCGATGCTCTGCGTCGGCAGTCTGGGCAGCCCCGGCGCCTATTCCAGCGGCATGAACGCGCGCGGGCTGATGCTGGCCGATACCCAGATCGGCGCGCGCACCCATCGGGTCGGCTGGCTGCGCTATTTTCTGATGACCAAGGTGCTTGCGCGCTGTGGCGATGTGGCCGAGGCGCTGGCCTTCATCCGCTCCGTCCCCCATGCCGGAGGCGGCACGCTGATCCTCGCCGATGTCTCGGGTGCTGCGGCCGCCGTCGAGCTGGGCACCGCGTTCGTCGCGGTGGAAGAGGGCGAGCGGGTCCTGCGCACGAATCATTTCCTGTCCGCGGAGCTGCGCGACGACACGCTGCCGCCCGACGACGACCGTATTGCCGCGAATTCCGAGCAGCGGCGCGCCTTCCTGTCCCGCCGCCTGCCGGCGCTGACCGGCGATGTCGCCGAGGTGATGGCGCTGATGGCCCGGCACACGGACGATGCGGGCGCGCCCGCGCCCGTTTGCCAGCATGCCGAGGGCGCGGAGGCGCAGACGCTGTCCTCTGTGGTTTATTCCGTCCGCGATCGGTGTCTATATTTCCACGAGGGAACCCCATGTCTTGGGACGTGGAAACGGTTCGCCCTGTGAGCGTCGCCGGCGCTCCCGATGGGGCGCAAGGGGCGGGTATGACGGGTTACCAGAACGACCTGATCGGCGATCATCCGAGCATTCTGGCGTTGCGGACCCTGATCGAGCGGGTGGCCCGCTCGCCGGCGCAGAACGTGCTGATCTACGGGCCGACCGGCACCGGCAAGGGCATGGTCGCGCGCATGCTGCACCGCCTGTCCGCCCGCGCCTCGAAGCAGTTCGTCGACATCAACTGCGCGGCGATCCCCTCAAGCCTGCTGGAATCGGAACTCTTCGGCCACGAGAAGGGCGCCTTCACCGGCGCGGTGGATCGTAAGGTCGGGCTGGTCGAGGCGGCGAACCACGGCACGATCTTCCTCGACGAGATCCGCGAGATGGAGCCGATGCTCCAGACCAAGCTGCTCAGCCTGCTCGACACCCACGAGTTTCGCCGGGTCGGCGCAGTCAAGACCACCTCCGTCGACGTCCGCTTCATCGCGGCGACCAACAAGGTGTTGCTGTCGGAGGTGGTGGCCGGCAATTTCCGCGAGGATCTCTACTACCGGCTCCAGGTCGTCGCCATCAACATTCCGGCTCTCTCCGAGCGCGGCGACGATGTCCTGAAGCTCTCCGACTATTTCATCTCCCGCTTCAACGTGCGCTACAAGCGCGCGATCAAGGGGCTGTCGGCGGAAGCTGCCGAGATTTTCCTGCAGTACCAGTGGCCGGGCAATGTGCGGGAACTGGAAAACCTGATCGAGCGCATCTTCATCCTGGAAGACGACGACATCATCGAGCCGCATCACCTGCCGGACCGGATCCTGCGCACGGTGCGCGGCGGAAGCGGCGCGGGGCCGGCCTCGGCGCGCGCCGATCTCTCCATGGGGTTTCGCGCGGCGACCGAAGCCTATCAGCGCAAGCTGATCGAACAGGCGCTCGGCGCCTCGAAGAACAATCTCAAGGACGCGGCTGCCCTGCTGAAGATCAGCCGCCACGCGCTGCGCCACCAGATGCTCAAGCTCGGGATGATCGATGCGTGAGAACCGCGCATGGTTGCGTGCGGAAGGCGCGTGCATCGCTGCGGGTGACGGGTTTTTTCAATAAGATATGGCGAATAATGAACTTTTTCTGGGATTTGTGATTGGCATGCTCCCTGCATATGGGCGGTCGGGATATTCAGACCGGAGAATTCAGACATGACGAAATCGCTCAAGGTCATTTGCCCGAACGGGCATCTGGGCTTCGCGCCGCTCAAGACGGAGAGCTTTCGCATCGCCGTCGAGGCCGGCACCGACTATATCGCCGCCGATTCCGGCAGCGACGACATCGGTCCGGTTCCGCTTGGCAGCGACACATGCGCCAGCCCCCGCGCCTGGCAGGAGCACGATCTTGAGGTGATGCTGCTGGCGGCCCGCAAGACCGGAAAGCCGATGATCATCGGCTCGGCCGGCGACACGGGCACCAACAGCCGGGTCGACATGTATGTCGAAATCATCCGAGATCTCGCCCGCAAGCATGACCTCGCGCCCTTCCGTCTCGGCTGGTTCTACTCCGAGGTCGACAAGGAGGCCGTGCGCGCCAGCATTCGCGGCGGATCGCCGGTCCGGGGCCTGGACGGCCGGCCGGACCTCGACGAGGCCGAGCTGGACGCGACCGACCGGATCGTCGCCATGGCCGGGGTGCATCCCTTCCGCGCCCTGCTGGAGGAGGGCTGCGACGTCATCATCGGCGGACGCTCCTCCGACAGCGCGATCTTCGCCGCCGCCGCCCTGCACGAGGGCTTTCCCGACGCCCAGGCCTACTACCTTGGCAAGGTGCTGGAATGCGCTTCCTTCTGCGCCGAGCCCTATGGCGCCAAGGAAACCGTGATGGGCGAGATCACGCCGGAGTGGGTCGAGGTGACCGCGATGCATCCCGAGCAGCGCTGCACGGTCGCCTCGGTCGCCGGTCACGCCATGTACGAGCGCTCCAACCCGTTCCACGAGTATGTCGCCGGCGGCCTGCTCGACATGACCAACTGCCACTATGAGCAGGTCAGCGAGAAGACCACTCGCGTGACGGGGATGAAGTTCGTTCCGGCTGAGGAGTTCCGCGTCAAGCTGGAAGGCTCGGGCCGCCTCGGCGCGCGCTTCGTCGGCATGGCCGGCATTCGCGACCCCTATACGATCGCCAATGTCGATGCGGTGATCGAATGGGCGCGGACGCAGGTGCGCGAGCGCTTCGGCGACGATGGTTGGGAGCTTCACTACAACGTCTTCGGCCGCAACGGCATCATGGGTGAAATGGAGCCCTTGAAGGACAAGCCGGCCCATGAGCTCCTGATCGTCGTGCAGGGCGTGGCGCCGACCCGCGAGATGGCCGAGGAACTGACGATCACCGGCACGCGGCAGCTGTTCTACGCCCGGCTGCCCGAGGTCAAGGGCACCGCCGGCGGCGTGTCCTTCGTGTTCGACGAGGTGATGGAGGCAAGCCCCGGCTGCCGCTGGACCCTGAACCACACCATGGCGGTCAACGACCCGCTCGCCCTGTTCCCCACCCACAGCGAGATCGTCGGCTCCGACGTTCTGGAGACTGCATGATGACGACGAAGAAGCTCTCGGAACTGGCCAAGACCATCCGGTCGAAGAATGCGGGCACGGACAAGATCACCTTCGACGTGATCTTCCGCGAGCGCGATGTCTACGAGATGGTCAAGCGCTCCGGCGCGTTGACCCGGGCGAGTGTCTCGGCCCTGTTCAACATCGGCGACAACCGCATCACCGATTTCGTCGAATACGATCCGGCCTATGCGATCAAGTTCACCATCCTGCGTCCGCGCCCGAGCGGCAGCCCGGGCGATCCGGACATTTTCGGCGCGCAGCAATATGCGCCGCTGCTGGATGTGGATGTGACCGTCGACGCCTGAACGGGCGGAAAGACATGACGTGAAATGCGGCGGCGCGGCGACGGTTCGCGCCGCCGTCAGGCCGCGCCCGCGGCCGGGAGGCCGGCTTCATCGCAGGCGAGCTGGTCGCGCAGCCAGGCGCTGAAGGCCAGCACCGGCGACTTGTTCTTCCGCTCCGGGCCGGTAAGCAGATAGTAGCTGCCGATCGAAATGTCGGTGTCGAAAAGCTCCACCAGCTGGCCTTCCTCGATCTCCCGCGCCACCGAAAGCTGGGTCGCCAGCGCGATGCCCTGATGGGCGGCCGCCGCGTCCAGTCCCAGGCTGGCGGTCCAGAGCTTGGGGCCGGAGAGCGGTGCCGTCGGCTCGATGCCGGCGAC
>PARB01000104.1 GCA_002709505.1 Paracoccaceae bacterium
ATGAAAAGCCTGCTGCTTCAGTTTTTCACCTGGTGGAACGGTGCGACGTGGGGAACCCGTTTCTTCACCTGGCGCAAGGGCGAGTTCGTCGGCACGGATGAATTCGGCAACAGCTATTACCGCGAGCGCGGCGGAAAGAAGCGCTGGGTGATCTACAAGGATCTTGCCGAAGCGTCGCAGATTCCTCCGGGCTGGCACGGCTGGATGCATCATCGCGTCGACACGCCGCCAAGCGAAGTCGAGTACACGCCGCGCGCCTGGCAGAAGCCGCATCGCGCCAATGCCACCGGCACGCCGGCCGCCTATCGCCCGAAGGGATCCATCCTGACGCCGGAGCATCGTCCGCGGGTCTCTGGCGACTATCAGGCCTGGTCGCCGGACAACTGAGACGCCCTCCGGCATTGTCGCCCTTCGTCGGGCGCTGACTTCGATCAGATTTGTCATAAAAAACGCCGGCTGGAGTTTCCAGCCGGCGTTTTTGTTCAGCACTGTCGTTGGCCGGTCAGGCCACTTCCGTACCGATGCCCAGACGGCGGTCGAGATAGTTCCCGCATTCGCTCATCAGTTCATCCATGTGGTTCTCGAAGAAGTGGTTCGCGCCGGGAATGATCTTCTGGTCGATCACGATTCCCTTTTGCGTCTTCAGCTTGTCGACCAGATTCTGGACGTCCTTCGGCGGCACGACCTTGTCGGCATCGCCGTGGATGATCAGGCCGGAGGACGGGCAGGGGGCCAGGAACGAGAAGTCGTGCAGGTTCGCCGGCGGGGCGGCGGAAATGAATCCCTCGACCTCGGGGCGGCGCATCAAGAGCTGCATGCCGATCCAGGCGCCGAAGGAGAAGCCGGCGATCCAGCAGGCACGCGCATCGGGATGAACGCTCTGCACCCAGTCGAGTGCCGCCGCCGCATCCGACAATTCGCCCTGGCCGTGATCGAAGGTGCCCTGACTTCGCCCGACGCCGCGGAAGTTGAACCGCAGCACGGCGAAACCGCGCTTCGCGAACATGTAATAGAGCTGATAGACGATCTGGTTGTTCATCGTCCCGCCAAATTGCGGGTGGAGATGAAGAATCAGAGCGATCGGCGCCGTACGCGATTTCGCCGGCTGAAACCGGCCTTCGATGCGGCCGGCCGGCCCGTTGAAAATCACCTCAGGCATAGACCACCTCGTGCATGGGGCTCGTGTTCCTTTTTGTGTCACGCGCGTTCGACAATCGTCAGGCACGCTAAGGGCTATTGCGTAGTGCCGCCTTGACTCGGATGAACGCCGTTCCTAAAACTTCTTTAGAATCGTTCGAAACTTCGCGGTCGAGCCGAACACTTCAAACCCTTCGGTCCTTCGCGTGGCTTGTAGGCTTGTCTTATCCAGATCTCCGCGCCGAAATGCAAGGATTGCTTGGGTGTGCGGCCGTCACGGCATCGCTTTTCGTGTTTTGTGCGGTGCCGGCAGCGATACGTTCGACCGTGTCCGATCCGGGATGACCCGGGCCTGAAGAAGGAAGTGAAGCCGCAATGGCGCAGGGCAGAGCCATCTATCTGGATCACAACGCGGGCGCAAAACTGCGCCCGGCGGTGGCAGATGCGATGCGCGAGCTGATCGGGGTGGTCGGAAATGCCTCCTCCGTTCATGCGCCGGGCCGGACGGCGCGCGCCCAGATCGAGGCTGCGCGCTCCGCGGTGGCAGCGCTCGCCGGCGTGGAGCCGGCCAATGTCGTCTTCACCTCCGGTGCGACCGAAGCCAATGTGACCGCCTTGTCGCCGGTCTGGGTCGACGGGCGCGGCAGCCGCAGCTTCGACCGGCTGCTGGTCGGGGCGTGCGAGCACCCGTCGGTCTTGTCCGGGGGGCGGTTCGCGGCGAATGCGGTCGAAACGGTCGCGGTCGACGCTGAGGGGCGGGTCGATGTCTCGCAGCTGTCGCAGCGGCTCGGCGAATTGACCGCGGACGGGCAAGCCGTCCTGGTCAGCGTCATGGCGGCGAACAATGAAACCGGCGTGATCCAGCCGCTCGCGGAGATCGGTCAGGCGGTTCACGAGGTCGGCGCGACGCTGCATGTGGACGCGGTCCAGGCGGCCGGCCGCCTGCCGCTCGATCTCGAGCGCTGGCGGGCCGACAGTGTGTCCTTGTCCGCGCACAAGATCGGTGGCCCTCAAGGAGCCGGTGCGCTGGTTTTGCGCAATGCCGGGCTGCATCCCGTGTCGCTTCTCACCGGCGGCGGGCAGGAACGGCGCAAGCGGGCCGGAACGGAGAATGTGCTTGCCATCGCCGGGTTCGGCGTCGCAGCGCGGATTGCGCTGGATGAAATCGCCGATTGGGACCGATTGCGCGTCCTTCGGGATGGTCTGGAACGCGATCTCCTCCATATAAAGGGGGAGACCCGCGTGTTTGGGCAGGACGCCCAGCGTCTGCCGAATACGTCCTGTTTCGCCGTGCCCGGAATGCCGGCCGAGACAGTGCTGATCGCGCTTGATCTTGAGGGGATTGCGGTCTCTTCCGGGTCGGCTTGTTCGAGCGGAAAAGTGTCGTCTTCGCATGTTCTTGCGGCGATGGGCGTCGATCGGGACCTGGCACGCTGCGCCTTGCGCGTGAGCCTTGGTCCGGATACGCACGCGGAAGAAACAGAGGCCTTTGTCGCCGCATGGCGACGTGTATCGGCCCGGATGCGGACAGCGGGCGCAGGACGCGCCGCCTGACCCGACCGGGCCTTGAGTAGCTGCCGAAGGTGACGTCTCGTTGCTTACGGTGACAGTTCGACAACCCGCGGTCCTTGACACCGCAGTGGATGGAGACGGAAATGCCTGCAGTTCAGGAAACGATCGACCGCGTGCGGTCGATCGATGTGGATCAATACAAATACGGCTTCAGCACCGACATTGAGTCCGACAAGGCGCCGAAAGGCCTCAACGAGGACATAATCCGGTTCATTTCGGCGAAGAAGAACGAGCCGGAGTGGATGCTGGAGTGGCGCCTCGACGCCTACAAGCGCTGGCTGACGATGACCGAGCCGACCTGGGCACGCGTCGAGTATCCGAAGATCGACTTCAACGACATCTACTATTACTCCGCGCCGAAATCGACGCCGGGGCCGAAGAGCCTCGACGAGGTCGACCCTGAACTGCTGGCGACCTACGAGAAGCTGGGTATTCCGCTGCGCGAGCAGGAGATCCTGGCCGGCGTCGAGCCGAAGAACCGCGTCGCCGTCGATGCCGTCTTCGACAGCGTGTCCGTCGTCACCACCTTCAAGGAAGAGCTGAAGAAGGCCGGCGTCATCTTCTGTTCCATCTCCGAGGCGCTGCAGGAGCACCCGGAGCTTGTCAAGAAGTACATCGGCTCCGTCGTTCCGGTGACCGACAACTATTATGCGACGCTGAACTCGGCCGTCTTCACCGACGGGTCCTTCGTCTATATCCCGGAGGGCGTGCGCTGCCCGATGGAGCTGTCGACCTATTTCCGCATCAACGAGCAGAACACCGGCCAGTTCGAACGCACACTGATCATCGCGGAGAAGGGGTCTTATGTCAGCTATCTGGAAGGCTGCACGGCTCCCCAGCGCGACGAGAACCAGCTGCACGCGGCCGTGGTCGAGCTGATTGCGCTCGACGATGCCGAGATCAAGTACTCCACCGTCCAGAACTGGTATCCGGGCGACAGCGAGGGCAAGGGCGGCATCTACAATTTCGTCACCAAGCGCGGCGACTGCAGGGGCAAGAACTCCAAGATCTCCTGGACCCAGGTCGAGACCGGGTCGGCGATCACCTGGAAGTATCCGTCCTGCATCCTGCGCGGCGACAATTCGCGCGGCGAGTTCTACTCCATCGCCGTGTCGAACGGTCGCCAGCAGATCGACAGCGGCACCAAGATGATGCATCTGGGCAAGAACACCTCCAGTCGCATCATCTCCAAGGGCATCTCGGCGGGCAAGTCGCAGAACACCTATCGCGGGCTGGTCTCGGCGCATCGCAAGGCGTCCAACGCGCGCAACTTCACCCAGTGCGACAGCCTGCTGATCGGACAGGACTGCGGCGCCCATACCGTGCCCTATATCGACAGCAAGAACGCGACGGCCGTCTTCGAGCATGAGGCAACGACCTCCAAGATCTCCGACGACCAGATGTTCTATTGCCAGCAGCGCGGGCTCAGCGACGAAGAGGCGGTGGCGTTGATCGTCAACGGCTTCGTCAAGGACGTGATCCAGCAGCTGCCCATGGAGTTCGCCGTCGAAGCGCAGAAGCTGATCTCGATCAGCCTCGAAGGCTCCGTGGGCTGATGACGCTGGCGGATGCCATCGACCTGTTCGCAACCCCGGTCGCCGGGGGCGTCGGCGGTTTTCTCGGAATGCTCTTCGTCGCGAAAGGCAAGGGCTACACGTTGAAAATGGCCGCTGCGGTCGGTGTCGCCGCTGCTCTGGTGCTGTTTGCCTACAAGCTCGCGACCCGTTGAGCTGACCCGAAGAGTGAAGCGCGAAGCCTCCGGTGCGCGCTTCCCGTTGCCCCGAATATTCACGGCGGAGCCCGAGCGGCGCGCCGAAACGACATGAACGAGGATTACCCGATGCTCGAGATCAAGAACCTTCATGCCCGCATTGCCGACGACGGCACCGAGATCCTGCGCGGCGTCAATCTGACCGTAAAGCCGGGCGAAGTGCATGCCATCATGGGGCCGAACGGCTCCGGCAAGTCCACGCTGTCTTATATTCTCGCCGGCAAGACCGACTATGAGGTCACCGACGGCGACATTCTCTACAATGGCGAGAGCCTGCTTGAGCTGTCGCCGGACGAGCGTGCCGCAGCGGGCATGTTCCTGGCGTTTCAGTATCCGATCGAGATCCCGGGCGTCGCGACGATGACCTTCCTGAAGACGGCTCTCAATGCGCAGCGCAAGGCGCGCGGCGAAGACGAGTTGTCCACGCCGGAGTTCATGCGCCGGGTGAAGGAAAAGGCGGCCGAGCTGCAGATCACCATGGACATGCTGAAGCGTCCGCTGAACGTCGGCTTTTCCGGCGGCGAGAAGAAGCGCTCCGAGATCCTGCAGATGGCGCTGCTGGAGCCGTCGCTCTGCGTGCTCGACGAGACCGATTCTGGTCTCGACATCGATGCGCTCAAGGTCGTGTCCGATGGCGTCAACGCGTTGCGCTCGCCGGAGAGGTCGTTCCTGGTGATCACCCACTATCAGCGTCTGCTCGATCACATCGTGCCGGATGTCGTGCATGTGCTGTCCCGGGGCCGGATCGTGAAGACCGGCGACAAGGACCTGGCGCTTGAGCTGGAGAAGAACGGCTATGCCGACTACGTCGGCGCGGCCGCGTGAGCGCGGGGGAAGCTGTCATGAACATGGAACCACGCACTCTGGAAACCAAGGCGGAGGCCGCTCTGGCCGAAGCCTATGAAACGATGCGCGACTCGCTGCCCGGCGGTGCCGGTGTGGCCAAGCTGCGCACGAAGGCCTTCGACGCGTTTCGCGCCGCCGGCCTGCCGCACCGCCGGGTGGAGGAGTGGAAATACTCCGACCTGCGCGCAAGGCTGAAAGACGTGCCGGCATTTGCCGCCAGGCGCTCCGAGGCGGACGCCAAGGCCGTGCTTGCCTCTGCGGGCGAGGCCTATGCGTCGGTGGAGCGCTATCGGTTGGTGATCGTCGACGGGCATTATCATCCGGAACTCTCGGATGTGGCGGCGCTTGCCGCCGATGGCGTTACCGTGCGCCCCTTTGCCGAGGCGCTTGCCGCCGACGGCGATGCGCTTCTCGACCTGCCGGCGGTCGCGCGCGATGATGCGGCTGTCGGGCTCAATGCGATCTTCTGCGCCGATGGGCTCGACCTTGCCATCGCGGACAACACCAAGCTGACGAAGCCGGTGGAAATCGTCCATGTGTCGGGGGCAGAGGCTGCCAGCACCGGCGAGCGGGTCCTGATCCGCGCCGGCGAGAAAAGCGAGGCGGTGATCCTGCAGACCTTCGTCGGCGGCGGGGAGGGCACGTTCTCCAACACGCTGACCGATATCCGCGCCGGCAAGGGCGCCGGGTTGACGGTGGCGCGGCTTCAGGCGGAAGCCTCCGGGACGACCCATGTCGCCACCGCGACGCTGACGCTCGCGGAAGAGGCACACGCCAAGCTGATCTGTGCGGGGATCGGGTCGGGCTTTGCCCGTCACCAGTCCTTCGTTGCCTTCGACGGCGAGAATGCCCGCGCGGACCTGCTCGGCATCACCATGGTGCGCGACCGGCAGCATGTCGACCAGACGCTGGTCGTCGATCACGCGGTTCCCCATTGCGAGAGCCGCGAGATCTTCAAGACCGTGGTCGACGACGGTGCCAAGGGCGTGTTCCAAGGCAAGATCATCGTGCGTCCGCATGCGCAGAAGACCGACGGTCAGATGATGACCCAGTCGCTGCTTCTGTCGGAAAATGCCGACATGTCGCTGAAGCCGGAGCTGGAAATCTTTGCCGATGACGTGCAATGCGCGCATGGTGCAACCAGCGGCCAGATCGACGAGGATCTCCTCTTCTATCTGCGCGCACGTGGCATCCCGGAAAAGGAGGCCCGCACGCTGCTCGTGCTGGCGTTCCTCTCCGAGGCTGTCGAGGAAATCAACGACGAGATCGTTATCGAGGCGTTTGAAGGCCGGATCAAAGACTGGCTTTCGACCGAGGAGTAAGACATGGCGTTGAGCGCGAATCCGGCTGCGGATGCGGCTGCCACCTACGACGTCGCGGCGGTGCGCCGGGACTTCCCGATCCTGTCGCGGGAAGTCTACGGAAAACCGCTGGTCTATCTCGACAACGGGGCGTCCGCACAAAAACCGCAAGCGGTCATCGATGCGGTCACGCGGGCCTATTCGCACGAATACGCCAATGTCCATCGCGGGCTGCACTATCTGTCGAACACCGCGACGGAAAACTTCGAGGCGGCGCGCGAGACCGTGCGCCGCTTCCTGAACGCGCCGTCGGTCGACGAGGTGATCTTCACCCGCTCGACGACGGAAGCGATCAATCTTGTGGCCGAATCCTATGGCGCGCAACATATCGGCGAGGGCGACGAGATCGTTCTCACGATCATGGAGCACCATTCCAACATCGTGCCCTGGCACTTCCTCAGGGAACGCAAGGGCGCGGTGCTCAAATGGGTCTATGTGCGCGAGGACGGGTCGTTCGACCTGGATGCCTTCGAACAGGCCATCGGCCCGCGCACCAAGATGGTCGCCATCACCCATATGTCGAACGTGCTGGGCACCGTCGTGCCGATCAAGCAGGTCTGCGAGATCGCCCATGCCCATGGCGTGCCGGTGCTGGTCGACGGCAGCCAGTCGGCCGTGCACATGCCGGTCGATGTGCAGGATCTTGGGTGCGACTTCTATTGCTTCACCGGGCACAAGGTCTACGGCCCGTCGGGCATCGGCGTGCTGTGGGGCAAGATGGAGCTTCTGGAAAAGATGGCGCCGTTCAACGGCGGCGGCGAGATGATCCTCGACGTCACCGAAGACGGCGTGACCTACAATGCCCCGCCGCACCGCTTCGAGGCGGGCACGCCGCCGATCGTTCAGGCGATCGGGCTGGGCGCGGCGCTCGACTACATGGATGCGATCGGCCGCGACCGCATCGCCGCGCATGAGGCGCGCCTGCGCGATTATGCGCAGGAGCAGCTGAAGAAACTGAATTCGATCCGGATCTTCGGCGAGGCGCCGGGCAAGGGTGCGATCATCTCCTTCGAGATGAAGGGCGTTCACGCCCATGACGTCTCGATGGTGATCGACCGGGAGGGTGTGGCGGTGCGCGCAGGTACCCATTGCGCGCAACCGCTTCTGGCGCGCTATGGCGTCACCTCGACCTGCCGGGCAAGCTTCGGTCTCTACAACACCGTCGAAGAGGTCGACAGTCTCGTCGCCGCCTTGCAAAAGGCTCAGGACTTTTTTGCGTGAGGATGCCATGAGTGAACATTCGACCATGACCGATACGGGTGTCGGAGAGCCGCAGGCGGAGATTTCAGGCTCCGGCGGCAGCGCCATTCCCGCGGAAGAACTGCAGCAGATCACGCAGGATATCGTCGGCGCGTTGAAGACCGTCTACGATCCCGAGATCCCGTGCGACATCTATGAGCTCGGCCTGATCTACAAGGTCGACATTGAGGACGACCGGTCGATTTCGGTCGACATGACGCTGACCGCGCCCGGGTGCCCGGTCGCCGGCGAGATGCCCGGCTGGGTCGAGGATGCGGTCAGTTCCGTTGCCGGTGTCGGCCCGGTCAATGTGAACATGGTGTTCGATCCGCCGTGGACGCCGGACCGCATGTCGGAAGAGGCCAAGATCGCCCTCAACTGGTATTGACCCGCCTGGCGCCCTATATTGTGATGAAGGCTCGGGACTGCTGGTTCCGAGAAGCTAGATCGTGCGCGGCGGGCCCAACCGGATCGTTGCCGCGCAAAATCCGCGCCCTGCGCGCCATGCGCAAGGCGCCCGAATTCCCCGGACTGCTGGATTGGACACTGCGATGGCATCGAAATTTCAAGTCCTGACGCTGACCGAAGCCGCAGCAGGGCGCGTTCGCGAAATCATCGAGAACTCCGACAAGGATGCTCTCGGGCTGCGCGTCGGCATCAAGAAAGGCGGATGCGCGGGCATGGAGTACGACATGTCGCTCGTCGAGGAGGCCAAGCCTGGCGACGACGTGATCGAGGACAAGGGCGTGCGCATCTATGTCGACCCGTCGGCCGTCCTGTTCCTGCTCGGAACCGAGATGGACCACGAGGTGACCAAGTTCCGCTCGGGCTTCGTCTTCCGCAATCCCAACGAAGTCTCCGCCTGCGGCTGCGGCGAATCCGTGTCGCTGAAGGCCGCCGACGCCGACGGTTTTCAGCCGGCCAACGCGCCGGGCTGAAGTCGGGACACGCGCACAGCCGCATGCCAGGGGAACGCCGCGCCGGACATCGCCGGCCGGCATTTCGGAGAAGGGTGGGGGCTTTTCTCCGAAATCCTGGAAACGCACAGGACTTCGATGCCGCGCCTGACGGCGCCGGCATCATCTTCTTCAAGCTCTATCGGTGGGCGGCCGGGTCAGGCGACGCGGCTGTCGCTCTGGACGTCCGGATCGGTTTCGCAGCGCACGAGATTGCGCCCGGCGGCCTTGGCGGCATAGAGCGCGGTGTCGGCGCGTCCGATCAGCGACTGGGCGGTGTCGCCCGGCTTGAACGACGACACGCCGATGGAGATCGTGATCCGGCCGAGATTCTCGCCGGTCGAGCGTTTCACCAGTTCCTTCGACAACACCGCGCGCCGGATGTGCTCGGCAACGGTGACGGCCTGGCGCAGCGAGGTGTGCGGTAGCAGGATCGCAAACTCCTCGCCGCCATAGCGGCAGGCGATGTCGTGGCCCTTGACGTTCTGCTTCACGGCGAGGGCGACAAGCCGCAAGACCTGGTCACCGGTCTGGTGCCCGAAGGTGTCGTTGAATTTCTTGAAATGGTCGATGTCCGTCAGGAGCAGCGACAGCGGCTCCTGGGATTCCCCGGCATCCTTCACCACCCGTTCGATGGTGTGATCGAAGTGCTTGCGGTTGCTCAGGGTGGTGAGCTCGTCCGTGAGGGATTCGTAGCGGATCGCTTCCAGGCTTTCCTGAAGTTCCTCGATCTGCTTGCGCGACTCCATGAGCTGATCTTCAAGCGCCTGGTTCGAGGCGGCCGTGCTCTTGGTTGCCTTGATCATGTGGCTGACGATGCGCTTCAGCTGCGTCGGATCGTCAAGCTCTTCCAGCTGCGACTGGACCCCGGCAAGCGACGCGCCATATTCCGCGACGCTGTCGACGCTCTGTCCCAGAATGTCGACCATATCCCGGATCTCGTCCGAGATCTTTTCTCCGACTTCATCGATCCGGTCCCCAAGTTTCGTCGGCGACAGGAAGCCGTTGTAGATCTGCTGGAGCTGTTCGGTGGTGACCTTGCCGGTCGAGCCGGCAATTTCGTTCACCGCGCGATTGAGCGAGTGATTGAAGCCGGCCGCGTAGGTGTACCAGAGCTCATAGAACCGGGGATATGCAGGAAGTTCATTCTTGCGAATGTACTTGATCGCTGCGTCGCCGTAGACGATCGTTCGCTTGTGGTCGTCTTCCTGGGCCATTCACGGTTCCAAACGCACCTGCGGGCAAACCCAATACTTGGACGCGCCGCAATTCCTTAGAGTTGAAAGAATATTGGCCGCCAAGTTTTAAGGTAGCGTTAAGGCTGAAGAAAGACGCGTCCCGGCCTCCGCTACGGCATGCATTTCCGATTTTTCCGGTTTGCGATGCCGTGCGTCAACTCGCTTTCTTTGGCCGGGTATCGCGCAGCAGGAACGCCGGAACGTGATCGCCCAATCCGATCACCGGCTCGTCGTCCTTGCCGCCGTTTCCGCGACGCCGCTTCGAAGATTGACGCTTCTCGTCCTGCGCGGCCGGCTTGGGGCTGCGTCCGCGGCGCGGCGGCGCCTTGCTCTCGGACTGTTTCGCCTCCACCCTCGGCTCCGGGCTTGCCGGGGTCGAAGCCGGTGCCGGAGCATCGGCGACGGCCTTTTCCTCGGCAGGTGCGGCGTCCGGCTCGGGGGCCTTGCGATCCCGTCCGCCCGCGCGCGTCCGGCGACGCGGCTTGGCCTCGCCATCCGCTTCAGCGTCACGCGGCGTGCGTCCGCCGCTCCGGCGGCGGGCTTTCTGCTCTGCCGAGGCGCTCTCGAAATCGATCGGATCGCCATGCCAGGCAAGGGGGCGTTCGATCAGCTTCTCGATGCCGGCCAGATACTTCTGGTCGCTGCCTGTCACGATGGAGATTGCGACACCGCTGCGCCCCGCACGACCCGTGCGGCCGATGCGGTGGACGTAATCCTCCGCATGTGTCGGAAGGTCGTAATTGAAGACGTGGCTGACGTCGGGAATATCGAGGCCGCGCGCGGCCACGTCGCTTGCGATGAGCAGGGCCAGTTCGCCCTTGCGGAACTGGTCCAGCGTCGCCATGCGCGAGCGCTGGTCCATGTCGCCATGAAGGGCGCCGACCGAGTAGCCATGGCGCTGCAGCGAACGGAACACCGTCTGGACGTCCCGCTTGCGGTTGCAGAACACGATGGCGTTCTTGAGGTTTTCCGCTTCGTCGACCAGCTTGCGCAGCGTCTCGCGCTTGTCGAAATCCTTGCCGCCGGATGCGACCACCTGCTGGGTGACCGTATCCGCGGTCGACGAGGTGCGGGCCACCTCGACCCGGGCCGGATTGTGCAGGAAGGTATCGACCAGACGCTGGATCTCCGGCGGCATGGTTGCCGAGAAGAACAGGGTCTGACGGGTCATCGGGATCAGCTTGCAGATCCGCTCGATGTCGGGAATGAAGCCCATGTCGAGCATGCGGTCGGCTTCGTCGATCACAAGGATATCAACGCCCTGCAGCAGCAACTTGCCGCGCTCGGTGTGGTCGAGCAGGCGTCCCGGCGTCGCGATCAGAACGTCGACGCCGCGGTCCAGCTTGCGATCCTGGTCCCCGAAGGACGTGCCGCCGATCAGCAGCGCGACGTTCAGTCGGTGGTTGACGCCATATCGGTTGAAGTTTTCCTCGACCTGGGCAGCGAGCTCGCGCGTCGGCTCGAGAATGAGCGTGCGCGGCATGCGCGCTCGCCCGCGACCCTTCTCCAGCAGCGTCAGCATCGGCAGTGTGAAGGACGCCGTCTTTCCGGTGCCGGTTTGGGCGAGGCCCAAGACGTCACGACGTTCAAGCACATGCGGGATTGCCGCAGCCTGAATGGGGGTGGGCTCAGTGTACCCGGCAGCCGCGACGGCGGCGAGTACTTTTTCGCTCAGTCCAAGTGAGGAAAAGGACATATTACCTTGATTGCATGATTGGAAACCGTACCGGCGTCGGTGTTGTCCACCAACCCGGCTGCTTTGCCGCGCACACTACAGTTGGAAAATAAAATGTCAATGACGCAAAGTCGCCATACGTAGTGACACAAGAATTGCCCATCGTGCAATCCGACGGTGGTGGCGTCAGTTACTTGCCGGCTGGAAGGTGTGCGCCGACGGGTCCTCGCCTTCAAGGAAGAGTTCGTAGGTCGTTTCCTCGCCGCCCGAGGTCTGCAGGTCGACGAAGGCAACAAGGCCGTAGCTGTCCAATTCACTGCGCAGGCCAGTGATTCTTGCAGACAGCGTCCGCGCCTCGGCCACTTCGATTGCCGTGTTTGCCAAGTTCGATGACACGATGAACAGCCTGTCGCCGGTTTCTTCGCGAACAACGACGAAGGAAAGCGGTGAGCCCTCGGCTCCGGGAATGCGCGTCAGCGCGGCGACGCTGCCCGGCAGGGTCTCCACCAGCTGCTTGACCGGGTCCGCCAGAGCCGTCTGGATGCCAAGGCCCAAGGAGATCGAGGCGGCGAGCAAGGCGACCGGACCCAGGCGACGCCACCCGTGGCGGTGAGGAATGCTGCGCATGGTCTCTCCTCATCGTGCGCGTTCGATTAAACAGGGTGCAGTCTAAAATGTTTTGGTGTCGAGGGAAACGGTGCCTCGGCCGGCGTTGGGTCCCGGGGTCGTAGAACCGGCTACACGGTGGCTGCGAGGGCGGCGTAGCGCGCGATCTTGCCGATCGAGACCAGAACCGTGAAGCGCCAGAAGGGCACCTTCAGCATGCCTGCGACGAAGGTCAACGGATCGCCGATGATCGGGAGGAACGCGAAAAGAAGCGACCAGCTGCCATAGCGCGAGAAGCGGTCCGACGCCCTGGCGATCTGCGCAGGGGTAAAGGGGAACCAGCGTCGATGCTGCCAGGTCAGCAAGAAGCGCCCGAGCGTCCAGTTGACGAGCGAGCCGAGGATGTTTCCGGCTGCGGCCGCCGCGACGAGCAGCGCCGGCGGGATCTCGCCCGCCACAAGCGCCGCCACGAGCATGACCTCCGAGGAGAAGGGCAGCAGGGTGGCGGCAAGAAAGGCTCCGAGGAACAAAGAACCCAGGGTCATCATGGCAAGGGTAGGGTCCTTGAACCGGGTTTCGGATGGCCCCCGCCTGTCAGCGCGGGGCGTCCTGGCGAAGGAGGAGCTCGTAGTCGCGCCGGTAGCGCTGCTTCACGGTCTTGCGCAGAGAGGGGGCGAGCGAGGCCGCCACGGCCGCGATCTCCGGCTCCGACGTGGTGTCGGCTTCGGGCAGGGGGCCGATATCGATCCCGTTTTTCGCTTTCACCTTGTTCCTAAGGGCAGTCCAGTCCGCCTGCCGGCTTTCGAAGCGGATCAAATGGTCCGGCAGCAGCCGTCCCTTGTGCAGGAGAATATCCGCCTGACCGCGAAAGGCGTTGGGGCTTTTCCTGTCGGGAATGCCGCAGACCCAGGCTGCGAAGGCATCGAAGCTCATTCCCTTCTGGAATCCGAGGAACCGCGACGACGCCGGGGCATTGCGGCCCATGCCGAAGTCGCGGGCGTAGCAGGCCGCCAGACGTGTGACCGGATCGCGGATTGCCGCGAAGATCAAGGCCCCGGGATGCAGCCGCTCGAGCTGGCGTGCCGAAAGCAGCGTCATTCCGTCGGTCCAGTTGGCCAGGGTTCCCGTTGCATAGTGATTTTGCGGCGGCGTCGCGGGCTCGCCGGCGCCGGTGTGGCGGGCGTTCAGCGCCAGAAGCGCAAGGCGAAGGCTTTCGCTCGCGGCATTGGGGCAGCGGCCATAGGCCAGACCGATCCCGGAGAGGACGAGATAATGGTGATCGTGCATCGGACGGCGTCGCCGTTCGACTGCATTGAGAATGGCCCTGAGCACCGTTTCCTGCTTTCCGTTGTCGCGGTCGCCCTGGTTGACCGCTGCCCCCCTTTGCCCGGTGGATCAGATATCGAGTTCCTCGGCGAACTGCGCGTTTTCCTGGATGAAGAGGAACCGTGCCTCCGGCTTGTTCCCCATCAGGCGCTCGATCGAGGATTTGGTCGATGCCCCGTCCTCTTCCAGGATCCGTACCTGGAGCAGCGTGCGCTTGTCGGGGTCCATGGTGGTCTCCTTGAGCTGGGCGGGAAGCATCTCGCCAAGCCCCTTGAACCGGCCGATGTCGACCTTGGCGTTCTTGCGGAATTCGCTCTCCAGCAGGGCATCCTTGTGGGCGTCGTCGCGGGCGTAGAGCGTCTTGCCGCCCTGGCTGATCCGGTACAGCGGCGGAGCGGCCAGATAGAGGTGGCCGTTGCGGATCAGCTCCGGCGTCTCGCGGTAGAAGAAGGTGATCAGCAGGGACGCGATATGGGCGCCGTCGACGTCTGCGTCGGTCATGATGACGATCTTCTCGTAGCGCAGATCCGCGTCGCGATAAGAACTTCCCGTACCGCAGCCAAGCGCCTGGACAAGATCGGCAAGCTGCTGGTTCGCCGCAAGCTTGTCGCGGCCGGCGCTCGCCACATTGAGGATCTTTCCGCGCAGCGGCAGCACGGCCTGGGTCTTTCGGTTTCTCGCCTGTTTGGCGGAGCCGCCGGCCGAATCGCCCTCCACGATGAAGAGCTCGGACCCTTGCGCCTGGTTCGAGGCGCAGTCTGCCAGCTTGCCCGGCAGCCGCAGCTTGCGCACCGCGGTCTTGCGCGCGACGTCCTTTTCCTGGCGCCGCCGCAACCGTTCGTCGGCGCGCTCGACCACCCAGTCCAGGAGCTTGTTGGCCTGGTTGGGCGCCGCTGTCAGCCAATGGTCGAAGGCATCGCGGACGGCGTTTTCCACGACCTTGGTCGCTTCGGCCGTGGCGAGCTTGTCCTTGGTCTGGCCGACGAATTCCGGCTCGCGGATGAACACCGACAACATCGCGCCCGCGGAGGTGACGATGTCGTCGCCGGTGATGATCGACGCCTTCTTGTTGCCGACGAGCTCGCCATAGGCCTTGAGGCCGCGCAGCAAGGCGTAGCGCAGCCCCGTCTCATGGGTGCCGCCTTCCGGTGTCGGAACCGTGTTGCAGTAGGAATGCACGAAGCCGTCGCCGGCGAACCAGGTGACGGCCCATTCGACCGACCCGTGCCGGCCGGTGTCCTTGGTGCGGCCGGCGAATGTGTCCTCGATCACCCGGCGTTCCTTGCCGAGCGCATCCTGCAGGTAGTCGCGCAGGCCGCCGGGGAAATGGAAGGTCGCTTCGGCCTCGACCTCGTCCTTGCCGGAGACCAGCTCGGGGGCGCAGCGCCAGCGGATCTCGACGCCGGAAAACAGATAGGCCTTCGACCGCGCCATCTTGAACAGGCGGGCAGGCTGGAACGCCGCGTTCTTGCCGAAAATCTCAGGGTCGGGGTGAAACCGCACGAGCGTCCCGCGCCGGTTCTGGACGTCGCCGACGCATTCCAGCGGTCCGACCGGTACGCCGCGCTGGAAGCGCTGGCGATAGAGTTTGCGCGCGCGTGCGACCTCCACGATCAGATCGTCGGACAGCGCATTGACCACCGACACGCCGACGCCATGCAGACCGCCGGAGGTTTCATAGACCTTGCTGTCGAATTTGCCGCCGGCATGCAGCGTGGTCATGATGACCTCGAGCGCCGACTTGTCGCGATTCTTGGGATGGGGGTCGACCGGGATACCGCGGCCGTTGTCGGCGACGCTCAGATAGCCGTCGGCCGTAAGGGAGACTTCGATCCAGCTCGCGTGACCTGCGACGGCCTCGTCCATCGAGTTGTCGATGACTTCGGCAAACAGGTGATGCAGCGCCCGTTCGTCCGTTCCGCCGATATACATGCCCGGACGGCGCCGAACCGGTTCCAGTCCCTCCAGAACCTCGATGTCGTCGGCGGTGTAGTCCGCGCTTTCCGAAAAGCGCGAGCGTGCCGGCTTGCGCGGCTCGGCCGCGCGGCTGTCGCGCGCCGGCGCGGTCGCCGCGGCGGGAGGCACCGGGGGCGCTGGCTCGGAAGCGGGCCGGGGGGCGGGGCCGTTGCCGGAAAAGAGATCGTCGTCAGCGGTCATATGTTGTCCAGGTCGGGGAAGGGCCGACGGCCCGAATCGCCCATGATTCTGCCAATGGCGCGTCTTTTGGCAAAGGATCTTGCGTCGCGGCAATCTGCAAACCGTTTTTCAACCGGTTCGCGCTATCGTCTCCAGGTGAGGAGAGGTGGTGCCGCCTGGCGCCAGAACGAAGACAGAGGAGGACCGCAGGATGTTCCATTCGTCAAGGCCGAAGGCCGGGAAAATCGATCTGATCGCCGCCGCGCTGCTGTTTGCCAATGCCGTCCTGATCGTCGTTGCCGGGTGAGGCCCGCGGTCTGTGGCCGCGGCGCAACAGTGTTGCAGTCGTCTGCAGGCACGGCGTTCGACCTGCCCCAAATGCCGTGTTTCGGCCATCTTTGCGAACAGAAGGTGGGTCCTCGGACTTGTGACGGGATTGCGGCGGTTTTGTCTCGGTGATGTCAGGTCGCAGCCGCAGTCTCGCCTTTTGAACGGAGTATCACAGGGTCCAGTATTCCGCTGTCGGTTGGCGGGACAACGAGCATGAGAACCGAAGTCTGACACTTCGGTTATTGCGAGTGAATTCGGTGCGGTCTTCATCCGGTTGAGGCCGCCCACAGGGAAAGAAGGCGCAGACGCGCGGCGCGGGAAAACCGCTGCCATGTGTCATCAGGCGGACGAAATATGCGGATCACTGTTTTTGGTTGTCTCAGCGCTGTCATGATGTGCGCGGCCTTTGCGGGACCTGCGAACGCACAGGATTCTGCCGCAGCGGCGGCAGCCCGCATGTCGGGTGCTGCAGGAAGCGCGCATGATATTTCCCCCGGCGAGGCGTTGCGTGCCGGAACGCGCTTCTATTACGCCGGCGAGAAGGAGCGTGCGCTCGACTCTCTGCGGTTTGCCGCCGAGAACGGCCATCCGCTGGCGGCCTGGAAGCTCGGCCGGATGTATTCGCGCGGCGACGGCGTCAAGGAAGACGACATCAAGGCGTTCGAGTATTTTCGCGAGATCGCCTCCAATTACGCCGACGACAGCCCGTCGTCGCCCCGCGCCCCTTTCATCGCCAGCGCCTTCGTCGAGCTCGGCTCCTATTACCTGACGGGTATCAACGACAGTGCGATCAAGCCCAACATCGGGCGGGCGCGCGAGATCTTCAGCTATGCCGCGTCCTATTTCGGCGATGCGGATGCGCAGTATCATCTGGGCATGCTGTATCTCGACGAAAGCGGCCGAGATGTGCGCATGGCGGCGCGCTGGTTGAAGCTGGCGGCGAAGAAAGGGCACCTGAAGGCGCAGGCGCGGCTTGGCGAATTGCTCTATACCGGCGACTTCCACGGCTTCGACAACAAGGTTGCCGGCCTGATGTGGCTGACCGTCGCGCAGCGTCGGGCCAGCGGGGCGGATGAGGCCTGGATCACCGAGTTGCAGGAGCGCAGTTTCTCGCTGGCCGAGGAGAGCGTTCGCCGCCGGTCCGCAAGCCTCGCGGAATCCTGGATGCAGGCGAACCCGTCCGTTCTTGCCGACAGCCGGCAGTAGCCGCCGTCGACTTTTGTCGCGAAATCCCCTGATGCTTCAGCGCGGGACCTGCCGTCCCGGTGACGCCCCGCGGGTCAGCCCGCGCTTGGCTTGGCTGTGTCACCGTCCGGCGTTTCGGATGCGCCTGGCAGCAGCCGCGTGGTCGGGCATTCCTGTTTGAGCGGCGTCCATGTCGTGTTGTTGAGAAGCATCGAGCAGCGGGCGAGCTGCGGTCCGTCCGGTCCGCGCAGGCAGATCGTCTCGCCAAGGTGATAGTCCTGACCGAAAAAGCGGCATGTGCAGGCGGAGCGGCTATTCTGCTGGGAGGCAGCGCTTGCCGCGAACAGAAGCGGTGCGGTCAATGCCGCCGTTGCCAGGATGCCGCCGCGCAGGCGGCGTGAAATCTGCCATGACCCATGCATGGCGCAATCATAGCATATCCTGACGGAAATCACGCTTTTACCGCAACGTCATTTCGTGACGCCGCGCCCGACGCTCAGCGCAAATCCGTTTGCGCTCAATCGGCGAATTCGGCCCAGACCGGCACATGGTCCGACGGCTTTTCCCAGCCGCGCACATGCTGGTCCACACCCGTGCGCTCCAGACGGTCGACCGCTTCCGCCGACAGGAGCAGGTGATCGATGCGGATACCGTTGTTCTTCTGCCAGGCGCCGGCCTGATAATCCCAGAAGCTGTAGACACCGTCGTCATGGTTGGTCAGGCGCAGCGCATCGGACAGTCCGAGGTTTTCAAGCGCGCGGAACGCGCGCCGGCTTTCCGGCTGGAACAGCGCATCGTCGCGCCAGGCGTCCGGGTTTTTTGCGTCGCGCGGTTCGGGGATCACATTGTAGTCGCCGAGAAGGACAAACGCTTCCTCCCGGGCAAGGCAGTCCTGCGCATGGCGGTGCAGGCGCTCCATCCACTTCAGCTTGTAGTCGAATTTCTCCGTTCCCAGCGGATTGCCGTTGGGCAGATAGAGACATCCGACCCGCACCGGGCCGGCGGCGCTTTTCACCCGCGCCTCGATGTAGCGCGCCTGGGTGTCCTCGTCGTCGCCGGGCAGGCCGCGCGAGACGTCCTCAAGCGGAAGCCGGCTGAGCAGGGCAACGCCGTTGAAGCCCTTTTGTCCATGCGTCTCCACCTGGTAGCCCAGCGCCTCGAACTCGGCCGCCGGAAACCCCTCGTCGACCGACTTGATTTCCTGCAGGCAGGCAATGTCGGGCCTGGCTTCCTCAAGCCAGGCGAGGGCGGTGTCGTGGCGCGCCTTGACGCCATTGATGTTCCAAGTGGCGATCTTCAACGGATGTTCCTGGTCAAGAGCTGCGCGCCGCGTCCGGGGCGGGCGAAAGGCGTCAGATGGAAAAGCTCGTCCCGCAGCCGCATCCGGCGGAGGCGAGCGGATTGTTGATCTGGAACGACTGCCCCATGATGTCATCGACATAGTCGACGACGGATCCGCTCATGTATTGCAGCGACACCGGGTCGACGAGCACGATCGCGCCGGCCTCCTCGATGACGACGTCATCGTCCTCGCGGTCGGTCACCAGATCGTATTTGTACTGGAACCCGGAGCATCCACCGCCCTCGACGCTGATGCGCAGCATCGTCCCCGCCGGTTCTCCCGACAGGATGCGGGCAATCCGCCGGATCGCGGAGGGGCTGACGGTCACACTGTCCCCGGATGCGGAGGCAACGGAAACAGCCCCGTTGGCCTGCGTTTCCGCGACGGTTGTTTCGCTGGTCATTTCCAGACCTCACTGTTCACGCCGAAGGGCGTTCTTGCCGTGTCTTGCAGTCGCGCCGGCTGTTGCTGGCGGTTTTTCCGCCGAAGCCTGCAAAGAAAGTGATGCGGCGCGAGCGTCATGTCTGTGCAAGACGTTACCTGATAGGTATGAACAGGGCGAGCCTGCGTCAACAGCATGAAGCCGGCAATCGCGCTCGTGACAGTGCCGCGCGAGGGCCGGAATTTCACGGAGAGCCGATGACTGCCCCCCTAGGATACGGCGCCCAGCCGCGTGCGGCCTATGCAACGGACCCGGACAGGAGCGCGGGACGCCTGTTTCCCGAAGGCGAAAGCCCGACGCGCACGCCGTTCCAGCGCGATCGCGACCGGATCATTCATTCGACGGCTTTCCGGCGGCTGAAACACAAGACGCAGGTGTTCGTCTATCACGAGGGCGATCATTTCCGCACCCGGCTGACCCATACCATCGAGGTCTCCCAGATCGCGCGGTCGCTGGCCCGCGCCTTGCGGCTTGACGAGGATCTCGCCGAGTGCCTGGCGCTTGCCCACGACCTTGGCCACACCCCCTTCGGCCATGAGGGCGAGGATGTCATGGATGCCTGCATGGCGCCCTATGGCGGGTTCGATCACAATGCGCAGTCGCTGCGGATCGTTACGAACCTTGAGCGGCGCTACGCGGAGTTCGACGGGCTCAACCTGAGTTGGGAGACCCTTGAGGGGCTGGTAAAGCACAATGGGCCGCTGGTCGGGACGGACGGCAAGCCGATCGGCAAATTCGCGGGCGGGGATCTGCCCTTCGCGATCCGGGCGAATGCGGCGCGTCAGGACCTGCGCCTCGACACCTGGCCGGGCGCGGAGGCCCAGGCCGCTGCAATCGCCGATGACATTGCCTATGATGCCCATGATCTCGACGACGGACTGCGGGCGGGGCTGCTGAGCGTGGAGCAGATTCGCGAGGTGCCGTTCTTCAAGGACATTCTCGACGAGGTCGACGCACGCTATCCCGACCTTGAGGAGCCGCGGCGCATTCACGAGATCGTCCGCCGCTCGATTACCCGCATGGTCGAGGATGTCATCGAGGAGTCCGTTCGTCGGCTGACCGCGCTGGCGCCACGCTCTGTGGAGGACATTCGCGCAGCTTCTGGCGCCGTGGTGAGCTTTTCCGAGGGAATGACCGCGTCGGAGCGCTCCGTGAAGGCGTTCCTGTTTGCAAATCTCTACCGGCACGACAGCGTGCTCGCGGTCCGCAAGCAGGTTGCCGCCATCGTGCGCGACCTGTTTGCCGCCTATATGGAGACGCCGAGCCTGATGCCGGAGGAATGGCACCGGGATCTGCGGCCCGACGAGCCGGACCGTCTCGCCCGCCGCGTTTGCGATTTCGTCGCCGGCATGACCGACCGTTTCGCCGTCGACGAGCATCGCCGCCTGTTTGACCATACCCCGGATTTGGGCTAGGTCGCCCGCCTGCCCGTTTCACAGACAAGCCGCACGCAGGTCCGGGCGCATGCCGCACCGGACCGGGCCGCGCCGAGAGAAGTCGCACATGAACATCTTCACCGAATATGCCGATCTGGTTCGTGACGCTGTCACGCGGCTTTATCCCAACGGAGAGGTTGATCCGGCCTTGCTGGCGCGCTGTGTGGTGGAGCCCCCGCGCGATCCCGCCCATGGCGATCTCGCGACCAATGCGGCGATGGTGCTGGCCAAGCCGCTCAAGACCAATCCGCGCGCGCTCGCCGAACGGTTGAGCGGCGAGCTTTCCGGAAAGGGTGACATTCTCTCCGCGGAGGTCGCCGGGCCGGGCTTCCTGAACTTCCGTCTGGCCGATGCGGTCTGGACGCGGGTGCTGCGCGCCGTTCTGGCCGACGAACGGGATTTCGGCCGCTCCACCATGGGCGGCAACCTGAAGGTCAACGTGGAATATGTCTCCGCCAATCCGACCGGGCCGATGCATGTCGGCCACTGCCGGGGAGCGGTCGTGGGCGACGCGCTTGCTTCCTTGCTTGATTTCGCCGGCTACGACGTCACCCGCGAATATTACATCAACGACGCCGGTTCCCAGATCGATGTTCTCGCGCGTTCGGCCTTCCTGCGGTACCGCGAGGCGCTGGGCGAGGATATCGGCAAGATCCCCGAGGGGTTGTACCCCGGCGACTATCTCGTCCCGGTCGGAAAGGCGCTCGTTGAAAAGCATGGGCGCGCGCTTCTCGAGATGGACGAGGACAGCCGGCTGGCGCTCGTCAAGGAAGACACGATCGCGGCGATGATGGACCTGATCCGCGCGGATCTCGCCCTGCTCAACGTGCATCACGACCTGTTCTTTTCCGAGCGCACCCTGCATGCGCGCCAGGAGGGCAACGGCTCCGAGATCGACAAGATGCTCGATGTTCTGCGGGCCCGCGATCTCGTTTACGAGGGCACCCTGCCGCCGCCGAAAGGGCAGGTGCCGGAGGACTGGGAAGACCGCGAGCAGACGCTGTTCCGCGCCAGCAACTATGGCGACGACATCGACCGTCCGTTGAAGAAATCCGACGGCAGCTACACGTATTTCGCCGCCGACGTCGCTTATATGCTGTCCAAATACGAGCGCGGCTTCAAGGAGATGATCTTCATCCTCGGTGCCGACCATGGCGGCTACGTCAAGCGCCTCGAGGCGGTCGGACGGGCGATTTCCGGCGGTGATGCCAAGGTGATCGTGCGCCTGTGCCAGCTGGTGAAGTTGTTCCGTGGCGGCGAGCCCGTGCGCATGTCGAAGCGCTCCGGCGATTTCGTGACTTTGCGCGATGTGGTCGAGGAGGTGGGCTGCGATCCGGTGCGCTTCATGATGCTCTACCGCAAGAACGACGCGCCGCTCGATTTCGACTTCAAGAAAGTGACCGAGCAGTCCAAGGACAATCCCGTCTTCTACGTCCAGTACGGCCACGCCCGCTGTCGCTCCGTGCTGCGGCAGGCGGCTGAAGACATGCCCGATATCGAGACGTCGTCTTCCGCCCTGGCGCAAAGCGACTTCTCCCTGCTGACCGATTCGGGCGAGCGGGAAATCGCCGCACGCCTTGCTGCATGGCCGAGACTTGTGGAAAGCGCTGCGGAAGCACATGAGCCGCATCGGGTTGCCTTCTACCTGCACGAACTGGCCAGCGCCCTGCATTCGCACTGGAACAAGGGCAAGGATTTGCCGCAATTACGTTTTATTAACCCTGAACATCGACAACTAACGTTGGCCCGCCTTGGTCTTGTTCATGCGGTCTCCTTGGTTCTTGCGTCCGGCCTGTCCTTGTTGGGTGTCGCGGCGCCCGAAGAGATGCGATGAGGACAGGAGGGTCCTGCGGCCGCGCGGATTGCGGTCCAATCCAGCGGGGAAGTCCTCAGCATTATGTCCAACCGTTCGAACCATCCGGTCAGCGATACGGACCACCGCGGCGACCGGCGCGCGGATGACGGCCACGGCGGGTTCGAGGAGGATCCGCTCGTCGAGCTGGCGCGCATCGTCAGCGAGGGCAATGCCAAGTTTCGTCCCGTCGCCATGGCCGAACCGCGCTTCGATGAGCCTGCGGCGGCGCCTGCCGGCGATCCCGACGCTGCCGATGCGTCCGGCTGGGACGCGGTCGCGCCGGAGCGTGGCGGTTGGGATGACGCGTTCGAGCCGTCCCGCGAGGTGCCTCCGGTTGCGCCGGCGCATGGCGAGGCCGACTATTCCGACGCCTATGCGCGGCGCCTCGACCCCGAGGAAGCGCCTTCTCCTTCAGTCGATGCGGCCGGCTCGCACGACGTCTACGCCGATACATGGCAAGGCGAGTCGACGGCAGACGACTGGGCCGATGACGCGCGTTTTGCCGAAGCGCCGCGTGCGCCCCAGGTCGATTGGCCGGAAGGCCCGGTCAATCGGTCCGGCGACGTCGTCACGGATTACGGCCGCGACCCCTATGCCTTCGAGGATGCCGCGTCCCGTGACGGTCCGGACGCCTATCCCGCTGAGCCTGCCTTCGACCAGCCGACGCACTACGAGGACGGCGGCGAAGGCGCGAACTACGGGGCGGAAGACGCTTATGCCGCTGAAGACGCCTATGTTGCTGAAGATGAACGCACACGCGCGATCACGGCCAATCTGAGTGCATCCCTTGAAGATGAACTCCTCGGCCCGCGCATCGGCGCTTCGGCGGATGACACCGCCTGGGCGGTAGAAGACAGCCGCCAAGACGAGGGTTTTGACGATCTCCTGATGGATCCGCCGGCAACCGGCTGGTCCGAAGATCAAGCGCCAGCCCGCCAGGCCCCCTATGCCCCGTCCTTCGACGAGGATTTCTATGCCAGCGCAGATGCGGAGGCTCCGCCGCCGCCCGAGGGGTATGATCTCGATGCCGTCGCCCAGGCGATGCGCGAGGGCGATCCCCAGATCGGCGGGCATGGGGTCCTGCCGCCGCATTCCGCGCTGGAGCAGGAGGCGGTGCCGGAGGAAAAGTCCCGTCGCGGATTGTTCGCGGCCGCCGCCGTGCTTGGTCTTGTCGTGGCCGGCGGCGCTGTATTCGCCCTTTTCGATTTCGGTGGGTCGGACGTTGTCGGGCCGCCGCCCGTGATCACCGCCTCCGACGAGCCGCTGAAGATTTACCCGGAGGGCGAGGAGCCTGCGGCCAGTGGCCAGAGCAAGCTGATCTACGACCGGGTCGGCGGGGTCGAAACCCCGCGCGAGGAACGCCTGGTGGTCCGCGATGAATCGCCGGTCGCGTCGCTCCCGCCGGCGCCTGTCGCCGAGGGAGACCCGCAGACCCGCGTGCCCGCCGGGCCGCGCCGGGTGCGCACCGTGGTGGTGCGGCCCGACGGAACGATCATTTCCGGGGACGATCAGGCGGCTCCGGCCGACACGGGGACCCCGGCTGCATCGCAGAGCCCGCAGGCCCCCTCTCAGGGGCAGCCGGCCGCCGTCCCCTCGTCGCCGTCACAGGTTGCCACGGTCAATCCGACGGGTGATGCCCGTCAGGTCACCACGACGCCCGTGACCGCGCCCGGTGCGACGCCGTCCGCGGATGGGGGCGCCGACGCGGCGCAGCCGACCAGCCCGACCGCCGCGGGTCCGACCGTGGCCGGCGAAGTGCCGGCAAATGTTCCGCGGGACAAGCCGGGCGACATCCAGACGCTGGCCGCAAGTGCGGCTCCGCCGCCCGATATTCCCCGCCAGGCCGCAGCCACGCCGCGCAACACCGCGGCACCGCTCGATCTGACGGCGAGCCAGCAGGGCGCGACGCAGCCGGCGGCTCCGGCACCGGCTGCTGGCGGAACGATCCCGGCAGGGGCCTATGTGGTCCAGGTGTCGTCGCAGCGCACCCAGGATCAGGCTCAGGCGGCGTTCGACAACCTCCGTCAGCGCTATTCGGGCGTGCTGGGCGGTGTGACTCCGGTGATCCAGCGTGCGGATCTCGGGGATCGCGGCACCTTCTACCGGGTCCGTATCCCGGCGTCGTCGCGCGACGATGCGATCTCGCTGTGCGAGCGCTTGAAGTCCGCCGGCGGAGACTGTTTCGTGCGGCGCAACTGATTGCACAGGTGAGGGCGGTTCGCGTCGAAGGTTAGAAGCGAACCGCGCAGCGGACGAGACTTCCCCATGACCAAGGCATTTATCACCGGCTGCTCCGGCACCCGGTTGTCGGCGGACGAGCGCCGGCTTTTTGACGACGAGCGGCCCTGGGGCCTGATCCTGTTTGCCCGCAATATCCGGGACGCCCAGCAGATCCGCGATCTCGTCGCGGACTTCCGCTACGTCGTCGGCAATCCGGACGCTCCGGTCCTGATCGATCAGGAAGGCGGGCGCGTGCGGCGTCTGCGACCACCGCTGGTGCAGGACTACCCGCCCGGTGCGGTCTACGGAAAACTCCACGCGGGTGAACGCGAAGCAGGATTGCGGGCGGCCTGGTTGTGCGGCCGGTTGATCGGTGCCGATCTTGCGGATCTCGGCATCACCGTCGATTGCCTTCCCATCGTCGATGTGCCGCGGGGCGATACCAGCGACGTGATCGGCGACCGGGCCTATGGTACGGACCCGGAGGTGATCGCGCGGATCGGTCGTGCAATGACCGACGGGCTGGCGGCTGCCGGCGTCCTCCCGGTTCTGAAGCACATTCCCGGACACGGCCCGGCAACCGTCGACAGCCATCTGGCGCTGCCGGTCGTCGACACGGATCTGGAAACCCTGCGCAGGCTCGACTTCGTGCCGTTTCGCGCCTTGCGCGACCTGCCGCTCGCGATGACGGCCCATGTCGTCTATACGGCGATCGACAGCCAGGCCTGCGCGACCTGTTCCCCGACGGTTATCGACACGATCATTCGCGGCGAGCTCGACTACCAGGGCTGCCTGATGAGCGATGATGTCTCGATGAAGGCGCTTGGCGGGGAGATGCAGGCGCGGGTTCGCAGCCTGTTCCTGGCCGGATGCGATCTTGCCCTGCATTGCAACGGCGATTTCGCGGAGATGCGCGATGTGGCGTCGGCGTCGCCGGTGCTTGCCGGAGAGCCGTTGCGGCGGGCGGATGCCGCGATCGCCGCGCGCCGTCAGGGCGAGCCGATGGATCGTGAGGCGCTTCAGGCGGAGTTTGCGGCGCTGCTTGCCGGTATCGTATAAACTCCCCATGCGGCAATGACGGGATGCTTGCCGGGAAGCGTTGGGGGCATGCGTGCAGGACTCCTTCTTTGAGGATGCGGATCGGCCGGGCGCCGACGAAGCCGCGCGCGCGTCCACGGACCCGGCTCTGGTGGTGGACGTCGACGGCTTTGAAGGTCCGCTCGATCTCCTGCTGACGCTCGCGCGCAAGCAGAAGGTTGATCTCGCCCGCATTTCCATTCTCGCGCTCGTCGAGCAGTATCTGCATTTCGTCAATGAAGCCCGTCGGTTGCGGCTGGAGCTTGCCGCCGACTATCTGGTCATGGCGGCCTGGCTCGCCTACCTCAAGTCCCGCTTGCTGATCCCCGAGCAAAAGGACGAGGATGCGCTGACGGGCGAGGAACTTGCCGCTGCACTCGCCTTTCGGCTGCGACGGCTGGAAGCGATGCGCGAGGCATCGGCCAAGCTGATGAACCGCAACCGGCTCGGGCGCGATGTCTTTGCCCGGGGTGACCCGGAGACGCTCTCGATCCGGCGCAAGAGCCGGTTTGCGGCAACGCTCTACGATCTGTTGACCGCCTATGCCGCACAGCGGCAGCGGACGTCGGTGACCTCGGTGCATGTGCGACGGCGAACCGTCTGGTCGCTGCAGGAGGCGCGCGACCTGTTGACGCGACTGATGGGCAAGGATGTGGACTGGGCGCCTCTGGATGCCTATCTAGCGAGATACATGGCAGACGGCACCCAGGCGAGCACGGTTCTGGCGAGCAGTTTTTCCGCAAGTCTTGAATTGGTGCGGGAGGGCGCGATCGAGTTGCGCCAGTCCGGCCCATTTGCACCATTGTATCTTCGCAGACGCGCCGAACCGAGGCCGGGCGATGCGCGCGGCGATGGCGACCCGGGACCTGAGGGCAGCGAGACGTAATGCGCGGGAAAGAAGACGAACAGGGCGGCAGAAGCTACGCCGCCGACGAAGGCGCGGCCGGCGGCGATCTGTTTCCGGCGGAGCGCCTGAGCGCCATGCGCATGGTCGAGGCATTGCTTTTCGCCTCGCGGGACATGTTGGGGGCGGAGGAAATCGCCGCACGGCTGCCGGCCAAGACCGACATCCCGGCCGTTATTGCGGACTTGCAGCGGGCCTATTCGACCCGTGGCGTGAACCTGGTGGAGATCGGCGGCAAATGGGGCTTTCGGACAGCGGAGGACCTGTCGTATCTGCTCAGCCGTGAACAGGTGGAGGAGCGGCGCCTGTCGCGGGCGGCTCTGGAAACGCTGGCGATCATCGCCTATCACCAGCCGGTGACGCGGGCGGAGATCGAAGAGATTCGCGGTGTGTCCACATCGCGCGGCACGATTGACGTGCTTCTGGAAACGGAATGGATCCGCATGCGCGGCCGCCGCCGGACGCCGGGACGCCCGGTGACCTATGGCACGACGGACGCGTTTCTGGAGCATTTCATGCTCACATCGGTCTCGGACCTGCCGGGGCTGGAGGAATTGAAGGGAACCGGTCTGCTGGACAGCGCCGTGCCGGCCGGCTTTTCGGTTCCCGTTCCCGACGATTCGGCCGAACTGCGCGATGAGGAAGACCCGATCGACGAGGCCGAATTGTTCGATATGATGGCGGAAGGCTCCGAAACAACAGATGACCGTGACAGCTGACATTTCCGCCGCTCCCCCCGCCAAACGGTGGGGCGTGCGCGGCACGGCCGGAGCCACGATTGCGGCGCGGCTGTCGTTCGAGGCGGTGAGCCACAGTTATTCCGGGCTTCCGGCGGTGCGCTCCGTGTCGCTGTCCGTGGAACCCGGCGAGGTGCTGTGCCTGCTCGGGCATTCCGGCTGCGGCAAGACGACCCTGTTGCGGATCGCGGCCGGCGTGGAACGCCAGACGACGGGACGCGTGCTGATCAACGAACGCGAAGTGGCCGGGCCGGACCGGTTTCTCCCGCCGGAAAAGCGTGGCGTCGGACTGATGTTTCAGGACTACGCGCTGTTTCCGCATCTGACCATCGCCGAAAATGTCGCCTTCGGGCTGACCCATCTGGCAAAGCCCGATGCCCGGCATGCGGCCTTGAGCGCGCTGTCGCGGGTCGGGCTTGCCGAGCATCACGCGGATTATCCGCATGCGCTTTCCGGCGGCGAACAGCAGCGCGTCGCGCTGGCACGCGCGATTGCGCCCCGGCCCGGCGTTCTCCTGATGGACGAGCCGTTCTCCGGTCTCGACCGGCGTCTGCGTGATGCCGTGCGGGACGAAACGCTTTCGGTCCTGCGCGAAACGCGGGCGACCTGCATGCTGGTGACCCATGATCCGGAAGAAGCCATGCGCATGGGCGACCGGATCGCGCTGATGCGCAAGGGGCGGCTGGTGCAGATCGGCAGCGCCGACGATCTCTACAACCATCCGGTCGACCTGTTTGTCGCGCGGTTCTTCTCCGAACTCAACGAGATCGACGCGCGCGCCGGGGACGGCGCGGTCGAGACCGCGTTCGGCCGCCATCCGGCGCCGGGAATCGCGCCCGGGATGGCTGTGGATGTCTGTGTGCGGCCGCAAGGGGTGATTCTCGGAGAACCGGGCGAGGGGCGGCCGGGCCGCGTGACCCGTCGCCGCTTCATCGGCGAGGTCGATCTGGTCGATATCGCGGTGGATGGCCTCGATCTCCCGCTGCAGGCGCGCATCCGCGATGGCGGACGGTTCGTTGTCGGCATGGACGTCGGCGTGCGGGTGGACGACCGGGATGTCCTGGCCTTCGCGCGGGATGCGACGGATGTCTAATAGCTGAGACCGCCGGGCGGGAAACGGTTGGTTGCGATTGACCGCGCTTTGTTGCAATAGTGCCGCGCCGGCGCGCGTGCACCGGATCGACCAGGGAGTTGTCGTATGGGTATCAGTATTTGGCAGATCCTGATCATCGCGGTGATCGTTGTTCTGCTGTTCGGTCGCGGAAAGATCTCCGAGTTGATGGGAGACGTGGCCAAGGGAATCAAGAGCTTCAAGAAGGGCCTCAACGAGGACGACGACGAGGCGAAGGCCGACGATGGCAAGACCATCGATCACAAGCCGGAAGAGCCGGTCGCCATGAAGAAGTCCGAGGACAAGTCGCAGGCGGGCTGACCGTCCTGTGACGGGCGAGGGCCGTCGGGGTCCGGCCTGCCGGCCGGTCCATGGCGCTCGCGAGGACCGCGCAAGCGCGTCTTGATCTCTCAAACGCGGAAAACGGACGCCAATGTTCGATATCGGCTGGACGGAACTGCTTGTTGTCGCCGTCGTCATGATTCTGGTCGTCGGTCCGAAGGATCTGCCCCGGATGCTGCGCACCTTCGGCCAGACGATGGGCAAGGTGAAGCGGATGGCGAACGAGTTTCAGTCGACGTTCAACGATGCCTTGCGCGAGGCCGAGCAGCAGGCCGATATTGCCGACATGAAGAAGCAGGTCGAGAAGGCCGGCAACTTCGACCCGCTCGGCGACATCAAGAAATCCATCAACAATATGGACAAGCCGACCGGCAAGGCGAAGTCCGCCAAGTCCGAACCGCTTGAGACCGAGCCCGCCATCGAGCCTTCGCCGCGCAAGAGCAGCGAAGAGACGGCTGAGCCGGCGGCGCAAGCGGATGCCGGACAGCAACAGGCGTCAACCGCAGACTCCAAGACGCGGCCGACCGGGGATGACGGCAAGGCATGACAGACGACGACATTGAGTCCTCCAAGGCACCGCTGATCGAACATCTCATCGAGTTGCGCCAGCGTCTGCTGCGCACGGTGGTGGCGATCCTCGTCGCGTTTGTCGTGTGTTTCTATTTCGCACAGGACATCTACAACATCCTGGTCATCCCGTTCGAACAGGCAGCCGGGCGTCAGGTCGAGATGATCTACACCGCGCCCCAGGAGCTGTTCTTCACCCAGCTCAAGCTCGCCTTCTTCGGCGCGTTGTTCATTGCTTTCCCGGTGATCGCCTCGCAGCTCTACATGTTTGTCGCTCCGGGGCTTTACAAGCATGAGCGCGGCGCGTTCCTGCCGTTCCTGGTCGCAACGCCGATCCTCTTCATCGTCGGTGCGTGTCTGGTGTTCTTCCTGGTGATGCCTCTTGCCATGGGCTTCTTCCTGTCGATGGAACAGGACGGCACGGGCGGTCAGGCCAAGATCCAGCTGATGGCGCGGGTGAGCGAGTATCTCGGCCTGATCATGACGCTGATCTTCGCCTTCGGACTGGTGTTCCAGCTTCCGGTGCTTTTGACCCTGCTCGGCCGGGTCGGGATCGTCTCATCAGAGGGACTGAAGGCGAAACGCAAATATGCGATCGTCATCGGCTTCGTGCTGGCGGCGGTTCTCACGCCGCCGGATCCGATCAGCCAGATCGGTCTTGCGCTGCCAACGATGCTTCTCTACGAAGTGTCCATCATCTGCGTCAGACTGGTGGAAAAGAAGCGCGCCGAACGGGAAGCTGCGGAAGCGGACGCCTGATCGACGCAGCATCTGCCCCGGTCGAATTCCCGTTGCCGCCTGGCGCCGGCGCCGAATCCGGGGTTGATTGATGTTCGATATCAAGTGGATCCGCGACAATGCCGCGGCCTTCGATGCAGCCATGGCGCGGCGAGGGCTGCCGCCGCAGGCGGGCGCGCTGATCGCGCTCGATGACGAGCGACGCGCGCATGTAGCATCGCTCCAGGACGCGCAGGAACGCCGCAATGCGGCCTCCAAGGAGATCGGCAAGGCCAAGGCCACCGGCGACGATGCCGGCGCGCAGGCGCTGATCGACGAAGTCGCCAAGATCAAGCAGGCCATTCATGACGGCGAAGAGGCCGAGCGCGCGCTGACCGCGAAGGTGGTCGAGGCGCTGAGCGTGCTGCCGAACATGCCGCTGGACGACGTGCCCGATGGCGCGGATGAAAGCGACAACGTCGAGCTGCGTCGCGTCGGGACCCCGCGCAGTTTCGATTTCACGCCGAAGGAGCATTTCGAGGTCGGCGCGGCGGAGGCCGGGATCAGCTTCGAGCGGGCCGCACGCATGTCCGGCGCGCGCTTCGCTTTGCTTCAGGGGCAATTTGCACGGCTGGAGCGGGCGCTCGGCCAGTTCATGATCGATCTGCAGACCACGCAGCACGGCTATATGGAAGTCTCTCCGCCGCTGCTGGTGCGGGACGAGGCGCTCTATGGCACGTCGCAGCTGCCGAAATTCTCCGAGGATCTGTTCAAGACCACGGAAGGCCGCTGGCTGATCCCGACCGCCGAGGTGCCGCTGACCAATATGGTGGCAGGTGAAACCCTGGCCGAAGCGGATCTGCCGATGCGCGTGACCGCGCTCACGCCATGCTTTCGCTCCGAGGCCGGCTCCGCCGGGCGCGACGTGCGCGGCATTTTGCGCCAGCACCAGTTCTGGAAATGCGAGCTTGTCTCCGTCACCACGCCGGAGAATTCCCTCGACGAACTCGAACGCATGACCGGGTGCGCGGAGGAGATCCTCAAGAAGCTCGGCCTTGCCTATCGGGTCATGGTGCTGTCGGCCGGCGACATGGGCTTCGGCGCCCGCAAGACCTATGACATCGAGGTTTGGCTGCCGGGGCAGAATGCCTACCGCGAGATTTCCAGCTGTTCGGTCTGCGGCGACTTCCAGGCCCGGCGGATGAATGCGCGCTATCGTCCCGAAGGCGAGAAGGGGCTGCGGTTCGTTCACACGCTCAACGGGTCCGGCCTTGCGGTTGGACGCGCCCTGATCGCGGTGGTCGAAAACTACCAGAACGCCGACGGCAGCATCACCGTGCCCGAGGTGCTGCGTCCCTACATGGGCGGGACCGAGACAATCGAGGCGGCGTGATGCGGATCCTGGTCACCAATGACGATGGAATTCAGGCCGGCGGGCTGTCGGTTCTCGAGGAGGTCGCCCGCAGCTTGTCGGACGACGTCTGGGTGGTGGCGCCGGAAACGGACCAGAGCGGCGTGGCCCATTCGCTGACGCTGCATGACCCGCTGCGGGTGCGCGACCTCGGCGAGCGTCGCTACTCCGTCAGGGGAACGCCGACCGACTGCGTGATCATGGGCGTGCGGGAGATCCTTCCCGGGCGTCCCGATCTTGTGCTGTCGGGGGTCAACCGCGGTCAGAATGCGGCTGACGACGTGACCTATTCCGGAACCATCGCCGGCGCCATGGAAGGCACGCTGATGGGCATCCGCTCCATGGCGCTTTCCCAGGCCTACAGCTGGGGGAAGGGGGCAAAGGTTGACTATGAGGCTACCCGCGCTCATGCCGCGCCGCTGATCCGCAAGCTCCTGTCGTTCTCGTTTCCCTCCGACATCCTGCTCAATCTGAACTTTCCGGCCTGTGCGCCGGAGGATGTGCGCGGCACCCGGGTGACCCGGCAGGGCAAGCGCAAGGTCAGCGAACTGGCGGTCGATGCGCGCACCGACGGGCGCGGCGTACCCTACTACTGGCTGGCCTTTCGCGGTGGCGAGGAAACGCCGCCCGAGGACACGGATCTGGCCGCATTGAGCGCTGGCATGATTTCCGTGACACCGCTCAAGCTTGACCTGACGGCCCATGATTTGTTGGGTGAACTGAAGGACAAGCTGGCCTGATCCAGGGACTGGCCCTGCCTGCGCTCGGGCAGGGGGACGGCATGGCTGCGGGAGGGAAGACATTGGTCGGCGCGGATAACCCCGAGACAGGGTCAAACGGCACGGGCGACACGTCGCCGGCGGCTGCGGATGTCACCGAGGCCGACCGGGAGGCGACCGCGGCCCTGATTCTCAAGTTGCGCACCCAGGGGATCGGAAGCCAGAAGGTGCTGTCGGCGCTTGAGCGGGTTCCGCGGCGCCTGTTCCTGTCCGCGCCCTTGCAGCGCCATGCCTATGAGGACAGCGCGCTTCCCATCGAATGCGGCCAGACGATCTCCCAACCCACAATCGTTGCCATGATGACCGAGGCCCTCGACCTGTCGCAGGGGCATCGGGTGCTGGAAATCGGGACCGGCTCCGGCTATCAGGCGGCCATTCTCGGTCACCTGAGCAGCGAGGTTCACACGCTGGAGCGTTACAAGACGCTCGCCGACCTTGCGCGCGCACGCCTGGCAACCCTGAAGATCGGCACGGTTCACGTCCATCATTGCGACGGCACCGAGGGTCTGCCGGAAAAGGCGCCGTTCGACCGCATCATCGTCACCGCGGCTGCACCGGAGATCCCGCCGGCGCTGATCGACCAGCTGGCTGACGGAGGCAAGCTGGTGATGCCGGTGGGACCGGCTGGCGAAGTCCAGTCGCTTGTCGTCGTCGAAAAGAAGGGCGCCACCACCTCGACCCGGGATCTCGCGCAAGTGCGGTTTGTCCCGCTTGTGGAAGGGGTTGCGACCCGGCTTTGACCGTCCGGCGCAAGAAATCGTTTCCAGGCAATCTCCACCAATTTGGCCGCGCTTAAGTCTTTATAAACGTTACCGGCATTTAATCAGGCTCAACGACCTCAGGTGTTTGAGTCCGAGTAGCGCCATGTCAAAGCAATGTTTACGATCCCCGTCCCGATTGCTCTCGCAGACTGCGATGGTGGTGCTTCTGGCAGCCATCACGGGAGCCTGCAGCGGCGGGGTTGAGCGTTTCGCCGATCCCATTTTCACCGGCAATACCGACAATCAGCGGGCCATGCTAGGCGGAAGCTCGGGGTCGCAGCCGAGTTTCGATGATATCATGGCCGGCCCGTCGAGCGGGCCTGCACGTGTGGAGCGCAGCGCCTTGCCGCCGCCCACGCAACCGAATGGCTCGATCGCGACGGGATCGATTTCCGCGCAGGGTCAGTCGAAGCCGCAATACGCATCCGTCCCGACGCCGCCCGCTTCGCCGCAGCGCCAGGTGGCCAGCACGTCAGTGCCGGCGCCGGTGCGCTCTTCGAGAGACGAGGCGAGCCGGATCCAGGCCAGTTCCGGCAACGGTGTCGCGCCGAAGACGGTTCGTGGCTGGACGACGGCCGGGTCCACTCAGGTCAGCGCGAGAAGCGGGGACAGCGTGGCGTCCATGTCGCGCCGTTTCGGTGTTCCGCAATATGTTCTGGCGGAGATCAACGGTGTTTCGCCGAATGCCTCCCTGTCGGCCGGCCAGAGGATGGTCATTCCCACCTATGTGCATGGCGCGACGGCATCATCCGCGCCAGTGACCCTGCCGCCGGCGGGGCCGGCGCCCAGTGTGACCGGGTCGATCCCGACGACGGCTTCGGCGGGTCTGGCGATGGCATCCGCGCCGATCCCTCCGCACAAGCCGGATTCGGCGGTCAGGCTGGCATCGCTGTCGAGCAGCGTTCCGGCGCCCGCGCAGATGACCCAGGCCGTGCAGCCGCGCCGAAAGCCGGCCACGCTGAGTTCGCGACCGGCCGAGCCGGCGCGGAGCGCCACGCCGACGGAAACCGCGTCCGCGCCCCAAATCTCGCGCACCGAATCCGCGCCGGTGAAGCCTATTTCGGTGAACCGGGAGGTCGCCGACGACAGCGTCCGCCGCTTCCGCTGGCCGGCACGCGGTCGAATCATCTCCGACTTCGGCACCAAGCCCGGCGGCACCCGCAACGAGGGCATTAACATGGCCCTGCCGGAAGGGGCGGACATCAAGGCGGTGGAAGACGGGACCGTGATCTACTCCGGCAACGAGTTGAAGGGCTACGGCAACCTGGTGCTCGTTCGTCACGATGACGGCTGGGTGTCGGCCTATGCCCACGGCAGCGAGTTGCTGGTCAAGCGCGGCGACAGCGTCAGCCGCGGTCAGACAATCGCCAAGGCCGGGTCCACCGGGTCTGTCACGCAGCCGCAGCTTCACTTCGAGCTGCGTCGCGGAAACAAACCGGTCGATCCGATGCAGTATCTGGCAAAGCTCTGATCGCTTTGCTTCGCAGAATGTCAGACGCACGGATGCCCCGGCATCCGTGCGTTTTGCGTTTCCACGCGGCGTTTCTCGCGGGCCGGGAGCCGAGCTCCAATCCGGGGCGCGCCGTGTTATCCACAGTTGCGGATGCGCATTGGCGTGACGCAAAGAACAATCATGACAAAGCCATGTCCGATCGGCTTGACTTGTCGGGCGGGTCGACGTACATCAGCGCCACTCCCGGCGACCAAGCGTCGCCTGAGCGCAAGCGGGTGTAGCTCAGTTGGTTAGAGTGCCGGCCTGTCACGCCGGAGGTCGCGGGTTCGAGCCCCGTCACTCGCGCCACTTGCCTCAGTTTCGGGAGCCCTTTGTCCAAGCGACAAAGCGGGCGAGCGGGTGTAGCTCA
>PARB01000105.1 GCA_002709505.1 Paracoccaceae bacterium
AAGCTCAACGCCCGCGCCGAGCACGACATCGGCGCCGACATGGCAGAACGGCCCGATGCGCACACCGTCGCCAAGCTGCGCCCCGTCCTCGACAACCGCCGAGGCATGAATCTGTGCCGTCATGAATTCCCGCCTGACGCCCCATCGACGAGCATAGCGCTGATCTCGGCCTCGGCGACCTTCACCCCGTCGACCGTCGCGATCCCCTCGAACTTCCAGATGTTCGTCCGGTTGCGGATCTTGCGCATCTCGAAGCGCACCTGGTCGCCCGGAAGCACGGGCTTGCGGAACTTCACCTTGTCGATGGTCATGAAATACACGAGCTTCGGCGCGCCGGACTGACCGCGGGAATGCACGCAAAGCGCGCCTGCGGTCTGCGCCATGCCCTCGATCAGCAGCACGCCCGGCATCACCGGCTGGCCCGGGAAGTGACCCATGAAGTGCGGTTCGTTCGCCGTCACGTTCTTGATGCCGACAGCGCTGTTGTCTCCGTCCATATCGACGATCCGGTCGACCATCAGGAACGGATAACGATGCGGCAGAAGCTCCATAATCCGCAGGATATCGGCGCTATCGAGTGTGTTCTTATCGCCTTCGCTCATTTCGACGTCCTCAAGATGCCCATGTCTCGCACGCTCAGTCCTTGTCGCGCGCGCCCAAACCCCGTTCAGCAAGCTTGCTCAAGGTCTTGACCTCACGGAACCAGACCTTGACCGGTTTCGCCGGAACACCGCCGTACCGCGCACCCGCCGGCACATCCGCTTCGACGACACTCACGGCCGCGATTTGCGCGCCCATGCCCACGGTGACATGTCCGCGCACGCCGGACTGACCGCCGATCGCGACATAGTCTTCAAGGGTCGCGCTGCCGGAGATTCCGACCTGCGAGACGATCACGCAATGACGGCCGATCACGACGTTGTGCCCAATCTGGACCTGATTGTCGATCTTGGTGCCCTCGCCGATCACCGTATCCCGGTTCGCGCCCCGGTCCACCGTGGTGTTGGCGCCGATCTCGACATCATCCTGGATAATCACCCGACCGATTTGCGGAACCTTGAGATGCCCGCCCGGCCCCATCGCAAACCCGAAGCCGTCCTGACCGATGCACACGCCCGGATGAAGGATCACACGGTCGCCGATCAGCGCATGCTGGACCACCGCATTGGCGCCGACGGTACTGTTTCGCCCGATGCGCACGCCGGCCCCGATGACCGCGTTCGCCTGGATCAGGCTTCCCGCCCCGATCTCGACCCCGGGGCCGACAATCGCGCCATGTTCGATCACCACACCCTGTTCCAGGGACGCAGTTTCATCCACGCTGGCACGCGGCGAGATCCCCGCATTTGTGCCTTCCAGGGAATGCGGCCGCATGGCGGTCGGATAGAGTTTGCCGAGAACGATGCCCCAGGCCTTGTAGGGCTGGTCGACAACGATTGCGGCAACGCCCTCCGGCACTTTCGCCGCATGTTTCTTCGCCACCAGACAGGCGGCCGCCCGAGTGTCGGACAGCGCGTCCAGGTACTTGGTGTTGTCGAAGAAGACGAGATCGCCACTGCTCGCGTCCTCGAGCGGCGCAACACCGGTGATCTTGGCGGACGCCGGCCCGCCAGCCAGGTCGCCACCGACCCACTCCGTGATCGCGGACGCACTGACCGGCTCGAAAGCCGGAAAAAAGAAAGGGTCTGTCATAGGGTCACCACAGAAAAGCCGGCCGCCGAGGGTTCGGCGGCCGGATCACGTGTCCTGCATTCGCAAGGATCAGAAACGGGTGCCGCCACCGATCCGGAAGAACTGGGTGCGGTCGCCGGTTTCCTTCAGGAGCGGCCAGGCGAAATCGGCACGCAACGGCCCGAAGGGCGACGCCCACTTGACGCCGACGCCGGCGGAGATACGCGGCGAGAAGCCGTTGGAGAGAACCGATCCGGCCGGCTGGTTGCCGCCACATCCGTTGGCGGTCTCCACGCAGCGAACGATCGCCGGATCCGAGTCCCAAACCGCACCGAAGTCGGTAAAGACGGCGCCGGACAGGCCCAGTTCCTTGGGCAGGCCGAGGATCGGGAATTCGGCTTCCGCATTGGCGTGGACGTACCAGCGGCCACCGAGCGCGTCACCCGTGAGCGCGTCGCGCGGACCGATGCCCTGCGGCTCGAAGCCACGCAGCCAGCTATCGCTGTGCTGGAACTGGTCGGAGGCGCGCAGGTCGCGGCCGACACCCATGATGTTGCCGGCGCCGGCACGCAGGATACCGATCACGCCCCACTCGGGAAGCAGCTCCTTGTAGGCGCGCGCATCAACAGTCGTCGAAATGAAGCGGCTGTCACCGCCCAGACCGGCGAAATCCTGAGCGAACTTGAAGTAGAAGCCGTCGCGCGGGTTAAGCCGGCTGTCGCGTGTATCCCAGACCAGGGCATAGCCGATCGAGGACGTCAGGTTGCGACCAAGCGAGGTGCGAAGACCGTTGGAGATAATGGTTCCAGCATCCTGCGTCAGCTTCTGGTCGAAGATCCGATAAACCAGGTTCAGGCGCAGTTCGTCGTCGCGCAGCGGCAGGCCGAGGCCGATCGAGCCGCCCGTCGTCTGGAGCTCGTAGTTGCGGTAGTCGTTGCGATCGAAGGACTTGCGATAGGCGTCCAGCGAAAGCGCGATGCGACGGCCGAGGAAATACGGCTCGGTGAAAGCGAACTCATAGGACTGCGTCGACGAACCGACACCGACACGGGCACTGACGAACTGGCCGCGTCCGAGGAAGTTCTTCTCGCTGATGGTGACATCGCCAATGACACCGTCGGACGTGGAGTAACCGATACCGAAGCCGACCTCACCCGTTGCCTGCTCTTCGACATCGACGTTGATGACGATGCGGTCGGGCGCACTGCCCCGCGAGGTGGTGATCCGGACATCCTTGAAGAACTGGAGGTCCTTCAGCCGGCGCTCCGCCTTGTCGAGCAGGACACGGTTGAAGGCATCGCCCTCGGCCAGGTCGAACTCGCGACGGATGACATATTCCCGCGTGCGGTCGTTGCCGCGAATGTTGATCCGCTCGATGTAAACCCGCGGGCCTTCCTCAATGTAGTAGGTCAGCGAGATCGTGCGGTTTTCATAGTCGCGGCTCGCCCGCGGACGGATCTGCGCGAAGGCATAGCCCTGGCGCGACACGTCGAGGGTCAGGTCCTCAAGCGTCTTCTCGACGTCGAGCGACGAATAGGTGTCACCCGGATCGGTGCGGATCTTGCGACGCAGCTCTTCCGGATCGACGCTCGACAGCGACGTCTGGAGGTCGATGTCGCCATAGGTGTACTGCTCACCCTCTTCCACGGTGAAGGTCACGTAGAAGACGTTTTCCTCGCGGTCGAGGTCGGCGACAGCCGAGACGATCTGGAAGTCGGCGTAGCCGTAACGATAGTAGAACTGGCGAAGCAGCTCCTGGTCCGCATCGAGACGATCCGGATCGAAGGAGTCGGTCGTGCGCAGGAAGCTGAGGAGACCGCTCTGGCGCGTGCGGATCACGTCGCGCAGACGACCGTCACTGAACTTGGTGTTGCCGATGAAGGTGATGCGCTCGATGCCAGTCCGATCGCCCTCGTTGATCTCGAACACGAGGTCGACGCGATTGTTCGACCGGTCGATGATCTTCGGCTCGACGGTCGCGCGGTAGCGACCGGAGCGGCGATAGGCCTCGAGAATGTTCTGAACGTCCGACTGCACCTTCGCATTGGTGAGCATGGACCGCTCTTCCGTGCGCACGACACCCGTGAGGGTCTTGTCGTTGAGCCGCTTGTTCCCCTCGAAGGAAATCCGGTTGACCATCGGGTTTTCCGTGACGGTCACCACGAGGGCATTGCCCTGGCGGTTGATCGACACGTCACCGAACAGACCGGTCGCAAAGAGCGTCTTCAGCGATTCGTCCACGTCGGAGGGACCATAGGGCCGACCTGGCCGGATGGTCAGGTAGCTCTCGACGGTGGAGGCTTCAACGCGCGTGTTGCCACGCACGATGATGCGGCTGACCGTGGCGGCGGAGGCCTCGACGGCACCGATCACGGGGAGCGAGCCGGAAAGGATCGGCGCGAAACCGCTCAGGATGGCGGCTACCAGGATCGTTCTGGTGAGGTTCTGCAAACACTGCATAAAGACGCTTCGCCTTCGGTTTTCCGTCAACCGGTGAACACGCAGGCCGCGCAGACACCAGGACAGTCAGATTCTCTATATCCGTCAGTCGTTTTACAGGCTTTTTCCAACGACGCAACCACACATGACCGCGTTTCCGCGTTTCCCGACAAAGCGTTGCACCGGCGACACGCAGCCTCGCCTAGAGCGAACTGAGATGGAGCACGTCGTTCCAGGTCGCAAAGACCATCAGGAACAGCACGATCGCAATGCCGATCCGGAATCCGTACTCCTGCGTCCTTTCGCTCAGCGGCTTCCCGCGCAGGGCCTCCGCGGCATAGAAAAGCAGGTGGCCGCCATCGAGCATCGGGATCGGCAACAGGTTCAGGAGACCGATGCTTACCGACAGGATCGCCGTCAGGTTCAGCAGGGCTGCGAAGCCGAGCGTCGCCACCTGCCCGGAAATCTGGGCCACGCGGATCGGACCGCCGAGTTGGTCGACGGATTCGCGTCCGGTGACGATCCCCGCGATGTAGCCGGCCGTCCGCGAGACGACGAACCAGGTTTCCTTGCCGCCCTCGACCACCGCCTCAACGGGCCCGAAACTGCGCAGAATCACGTCTTCCTGGTTGGCGCTGCGGCTCACGCCAAGCTGACCGACCCTTTGCACATTGCCGAACCGGTCGCGGATTTCGCGTCGGTTGGGCGTAACGACCAGATCAAGCGTCTGCGTTCCGCGCTCGACCGTGACGTTGAGCGGGACATCCGCGCTCACGCTGACGATCCTCTGCAGGTCGGAGAACGTCTCGACCGCCTTCCCGTCAATGGCGATAATCAGATCGCCCTGCTCAAGGCCGGCCTCGGCTGCCGCGCTGTTTTCCTGCACCTGATCGACCCGCGGGGAGATTTCCGGGCGGCCCATGGTCGAAAACAGCACCGCGAATATCACGATGGACAGCAGGAAATTGGCAAACGGTCCCGCAGCAACGATTGCCGCACGCCGGCCCACGCTCTTCGTCTGGAAGGCGCCGGCACGTTCCGTCTCGCTCATCCGCGCCAGTGCATCTGTATCGGGAGCGCTGGCCTCGTTCTCGTCGCCGGCGAATTTCACATAGCCGCCGAGCGGAATGGCCGACACTTTCCAGCGCGTGCCGTGCTTGTCGTCGCGACCGAACAATTCCGGGCCGAAACCGACGGAAAACGCGACAACCCGCACGCCGCACCAGCGCGCGACGAGGAAGTGGCCGAGTTCGTGAAAGAAGACCACGATCGTCAATACGAAGAGGAACGGCAGGATATATCCGGCAACAGACCCGAACAGCGATCCGATCAATTCCATGTTGTCTCCTTCGGCAGGCGTTGCCCGCCCCGCGCCGTCGGCGCGTCCTCGATATCCCAACGGGTCCGGCATGCCTGTGCGCCGGCCCCGCCGAAGCGTGTCTCTAGTGCGCGATGCGCGAAAGCTCTTCCAGCGAGACCTGCCGCGCGGCCGCATCCACCGCCATCACATCCACGATGGAGCGCGCCTCATTCAGGTCGCCACTCGCCGTCATGCGCTCGAGCACGCGTTCAATGGTCTCCGCGATCCCGAGAAACCCGAGTTTGCGGTCCAGGAACGCCTTTACCATCACCTCGTCGGCCGCGTTCAGCGCTGCGGATGCCGCAGTCCCCGACGTCATGGCCGCACGTGCCAGCCTCAGCGCAGGGAACCGCACGGGGTCCGGCGTCTCGAAGGTGAGCGTTGCCAATGCGGCAAGATCAAGGCGTTGCGCGGGCGTATGCATGCGCCGCGGCCAGGCCAGGCAATGGGAAATCGGCGTTCGCATATCCGGAGCCCCGAGTTGTGCAAGCACGGACCCGTCGGAATATTGCACCATTCCATGAACAACAGATTGAGGATGAACCAGAACCTCCAGCTGATCCTGTCGCAGCGGAAACAGATGATGCGCCTCGATGATCTCGAAACCCTTGTTCATCATCGTCGCGCTGTCGATCGAAATACGCGCGCCCATGCTCCAGTTGGGATGTTTCAACGCGGCCTCGGGCGTAACCACACGCATTTCGTCCAGCGTATAGGTTCTGAAAGGACCACCGGATGCGGTGAGCGTCAGGCATTCGATCTGCTCGATGTTGCCCTGCTCGAACACCTGAAACACGGCATTGTGTTCGGAATCCACGGGAAGGATTGTCGCTCCCGACGCACGGGCCGCGGACATGAACAGGTCGCCGGCACACACAAGGCATTCCTTGTTGGCGAGAGCGATGGTCGTGCCCTGCCGGACGGCGGCAAGCGTCGGCGCCAGACCGGCCGCGCCCACAATGGCTCCGACCAGCATGTCGACCGGGCGAACGGCGGCCTCCGCAATCGCGGAAGGCCCTGCCGCGCAGGTGATCCCCGTGCCGGCGAGCGCGGCCTTCAGGCTCTCGTAGGCGCTTTCGTCCGCAACCACGGCATGGTCAGCACGGACCCGGATCGCGGCCGCGGCAAGCGCCTCCGCATTCGTGTTCGCGGTGAGCGCGCAGATATCGAAACGGTCCGGATTGCGCGCCACGAGATCAAGCGTGCTCGTACCGATCGATCCACTGGCACCGAGAATGCTCAGGCGCAACGGCGCGTTTGCCGCGCGCCCCGGGTCGGTCTGCCGGCTTCGGGTGTCAGCCACGCGTCAATAACCCCGCATCGAGATGATCTGTCCGACGGGATCGCCCGCCGACCCGGTCAGGAAAACGGCAACCGCATATCCGAGAACGGCGGCCCCGACGAGCCCGTCCAAACGGTCCATCACACCCCCGTGCCCGGGAATGATATGGCCGGAATCCTTGACGCCGAAATGGCGCTTCAGCGCGGATTCAAACAGATCGCCAACCTGGGAAAACACCGAGAGAACCGCTGCGAACGCCAGCCAGACACCGGGACTTGCCCGCCCGGTGAGCAAAAATCCGATCCAGCCGACCGCAACCGCCGCCGCAAAGCCGCCAAGGGCGCCGCTCCAGGTCTTTTTCGGCGAAACCCGGACCCAGAGCTTGGGGCCTCCGACCCGCCGTCCGACGAAGTAGGCAATGATATCGGTCGCCCAGACCACGCCGAACAGAAACACGATCACGGCAAGGCCGGCCGACCCGTCCCGAAGCGCGATCAAGACCGCGCCGGAGCTGCCGGCATAGACGATGCCGGCAGCGAGCCACAGGGTCTGTTTGTGCCGCTGCACACTCCCAAGGAGCGCAAGACCGGCGGAACTCACGAGCAGAAGCGCGAAACCGGCCTCGATCTCACCCGCAGCAGCTGCAACCGCAGCACCAACAACGCTTGCATAGCCAATCGCGCTGGCAAGGGTCTCATGCTGCGCCCGGACGATCAGGATCCATTCGCGCAGCAGGATAAGCGCGCAGGCGCCGGCTCCAAGCGCGAACCAAGTGCCTCCGAGAGTGGTCACCAGCAGGGCGGCGGGAACGAGCAGGACCGCGGAGAGCACGCGCAGCCGAAGTTCGGATCGCCGGGCGACGGGCGGTGAGCCGGGTGGCGGTCCGTCGCTCATCTGGCGACTTTCGCCGACAGACCGCCGAAGCGCCGGTCGCGCGCGGCATAGGCCGCGAATGCCTGCTCGAGCGCCCGTTCGTCAAAGTCCGGCCAGTGAACGTCGGGAAAATAGAACTCGGCATAGGCCGCCTGCCAGAGCAGGAAATTGGACAGCCTCTGCTCGCCGCTGGTGCGGATGATCAGATCCGGGTCGGGAAGCGCTGCGGTGTCGAGATACTGCGCGATCCGCGCCTCCGTGACGTCGCCCGCTGTGAGCTTGCCGGCCTCGACGTCCTCTGCAATGCGCCGGATCGCCCGGGCGATCTCGTTGCGACCGCCGTAATTGAAGGCGACGACCAGCGTCATGCCCGTGTTGTCGCGGGTCAGCGCCTCGCCTTCCTCGATCAGGCCGAGAATGCGCGCGTCGAGACCCTCGCGTTCGCCGATCATCTCGACCCGCACGTTCTGGCGGTGGATCTCCGCCAGGTCCCGGCGCACGAAACGTTCGAGCAACCCCATGAGGAAGCCGACTTCCGCCGCGGGGCGGTTCCAGTTTTCGGACGAGAAGCTGAACAGCGTGAGAACCTTCACGCCGCGATCGGAGCAATGGCGCACGATGCGACGCAGGGCGGTGACGCCGGCGCGATGGCCCTCCGTGCGCGGAAGTCCGCGCTTCACCGCCCATCGCCCGTTGCCGTCCATGATCACGGCGACATGCCGCGGAACGTCGACGCGCTCCGCCGCGCTGACCTGTGCGGATACGTTCAGGCCTGCCGTCACCGTCATCCCCTGCTCCCTTTCGCTGTGATCACATCGCAACTTGCAATCAGATCTGGGAGATTTCCTGTTCTTTCTTGGCAAGCATCGCGTCAATGTCGGCAATCATCGCGTCGGTCATCTTCTGGACGCGGTCGGCGGACACGCGGCTGTCGTCCTCGCTGATGCTGCCGTCCTTTTCCAGCTTCTTCAGCGTTTCCATGCCGTCGCGACGAACGTGGCGGACGGCCACCTTCGACTGTTCGGCATATTTGTGCGCGATCTTGATCAGGTCCTTGCGCCGCTCTTCATTCAGTTCGGGAATCGGCAGACGCAGGTTGGTGCCGTCCACGACCGGATTGAGACCAAGGTTCGATTCGCGGATCGCGCGCTCGACGGCGCCTACCATCGACTTGTCCCAGACCTGAACGGAGATCATGCGCGGCTCAGGAACGCTGACCGTGGCCACCTGGTTGATCGGCATCGGCGATCCATAGGCCTCGACCGAGATCGCATCCAGCATGCTGGAGGATGCGCGACCGGTGCGCAGACCGGCAAGATCGGTCTTGAGGACGGCAATCGCCCCGGTCATCCGACGCTCGAGATCGCCAAAATCGACATCCTGATCCGCCATAGTGTCCTCTCTCATCATTTCACGCGAACGGCCTTGCGCCGGTCGTCCCAACACATTGCGTCTTATTTCCATGACGCGCGGCGGAAACGCAAGCGCTTCCGCATCGCGCGTCCCTGTGAAATCCATGCTCAAACCGGGAAAACACGAGAGCACCCGCCGCACATTGGCAGACGGCGGCGATTTCCGGCAATCAATCGGAAATGACTGTGTAAAGCCCTGCCCCGTTCATCACATCCACCAAAGCACCGGGCGTGCGGATGGAAAACACGATCACGGGAATCGCATTGTCGCGCGCGAGCGCGATTGCCGTGGCATCCATGACCTTGAGGTCCCGCCCGAGAACTTCGCCGGGCGTCAGCGAGTCGTAGCGCTCCGCATCCGGCACCTTCTTGGGATCGGCCGAATAGACCCCGTCGACGCTCGTGCCTTTCAAGAAGGCGTCGCAGCGCATCTCCGCGGCCCGCAGCGCGGCGCCGCTGTCGGTGGTGAAGAACGGGTTGCCCGTACCGCCGGCGAAGACGATCACGTCTCCGTCTTCCATGTAGCGCTCGGCGCTGCGCTGGGTGAAGGTCTCGCAGATCGAGGGCACCGGAACGGCGGACAGCACGCGCGCCGGGACGCCGAGGCGGCGCAGGGCATCGGCGAGCGTCAGCGAATTCATCACGGTCGCCAGCATGCCCATGTGGTCGCCGGTGACCCGGTTCCCGCCCTTGGCGGCAACCGCGACGCCGCGAAAGATGTTGCCGCCGCCGACAACGACCCCGACCTGGGCCCCAAGGCTCACGGCCTCGGCGATTTCCTTGGCAACGCGGCCGACGGTCTCGGGATCGATCCCGAATTCCTGCGACCCCATAAGGGCCTCGCCCGACAGTTTTACAAGCACCCGCCGCCAGCGAAGTTGTCTCGTCATCTTTTTGTCTCGCCGTTTGGGTTGGCCGGTTCTGTTCTTATAGGGTCCGGCAAGGCGGCAAACCGCTGCACTGACGGGCCACGATGCCGGACAGAAGAAAGGCGCCGGAATGACCGGCGCCTTTGTCGGGGCTTAACTGCCTGCCGCCGCGGCGACTTCGGCCGCGAAATCCGTCTCTTCCTTTTCGATCCCCTCGCCAAGGGCGAAACGGACGAATCCGGTCAGCTTGACCGGGCTGCCGAGATCCTTCGCGAAAGCTTCGATGGCCTGCTCGATCGTCTTGTCCGGGTCGATGACGAAGGCCTGCTTCTCCAGCGTCACTTCCTCGTAGAACTTGCGCAGGCGACCCTCGACCATCTTTTCGATGATGTTCTCGGGCTTGCCGGATTCACGCGCCTGTTCCGAAAAGATCTGACGTTCGCGTTCGACGACGTCGGCATCGAGCGACGCAACATCGAGGGACAGCGGGTTGGTCGCTGCGACATGCATCGCGATCTTGCGGCCGAAAGCGGTGACCTGCTCGGCATCGCCGGTCGATTCCAGCGCGACAAGCACGCCGATCTTGCCCATGCCGTCGGCAATCGCGCCATGGACATAGGTTGCGACAGCGCCATTCTCGACGGAAAGCGCGGCCGCGCGACGCAGCGACATGTTCTCGCCGATCGTTGCGATCGCTTCCTTGATCTCGTCGCCGACCGTCTTGTCGCGCCCCGGGAACGGAGCGTCGGCAAGGGCCTCGACGTCGCCATTGACGGCAAGCGCCGCCTGCGACGTCCCGGCGATCAGCGCCTGGAAGGCGTCGTTGCGGGCGACGAAGTCGGTTTCGGAGTTCAGCTCGACCACCGCCGCACGGGTGCCTTCCGACGCCACGCCGACAAGACCTTCGGCCGCGACGCGGCCGGCCTTCTTGGCGGCCTTCGCCAGACCCTTGGTGCGCAGCCAGTCGACGGCCGCGTCCATGTCGCCGTTGTTCTCTGCAAGGGCAGCCTTGCAGTCCATCATGCCCACGCCGGTCTTTTCGCGGAGCTCTTTCACCATCGCTGCGGTAATGCTCATAGATCGCCTCGTTGACGGGTGTTTACCCCGGCATTTCTAGCCGAGGCCTCACATAAGAATAATGACAGAAACGCTCAGGCGCTTCGCCCGGCAGACGCGGTGGACTGCCGGGCAGCGCAGGGGTTTCGTCAGCCGGCCTGCGCCGGGGTTTCTTCGGCAGTCGCCGCTTCGGCCGGAGCCTCGCTCGCGGCTTCCGTTTCCAGCGCCGGCTCGACCGGAGCTTCCTCGGCTGCGCCGACGTCGATACCCATGCCGCCCTGGGCACGGGAAATGCCGTCGATTGCGGCGCGGGCGATCAGATCGCAATAGAGGCTGATGGCACGGCCCGCGTCGTCGTTGCCCGGAACCGGGTAGTCGATGCCGACCGGATCGCAGTTGCTGTCGACGATGGCGGCGACCGGAATGCCAAGACGCTTGGCTTCCTGGATGGCGATCGCCTCGCGGTTGGTGTCGATCACGAACAGGAGGTCCGGCAGACCGCCCATGTCCTTGATGCCGCCAAGGTTGCGCTCGAGCTTCTCGCGCTCGCGGTCCATGAAGAGCCGCTCTTTCTTGGTCAGGCCGCTCGGATTGCTGAGCGTCTCTTCCAGCTTGCGCAGACGCTGGATCGACTGGGAGATGGTCTTCCAGTTGGTCAGCATGCCGCCAAGCCAGCGGGCATTGACGTGGTACTGCGCGGAGCGACGGGCGCTCTCGGCAACCGCTTCCTGTGCCTGGCGCTTGGTGCCGACCAGCAGCACGCGGCCGCCGGCGGCGACGGTGTCGGACACCGTCTTCAGCGCCTGGTGCAGCAGCGGAACGGTCTGCGCGAGATCGAGAATATGAATGTTGTTGCGGACACCGAAGATGTAGTCGCCCATCTTCGGGTTCCAACGGTGCTTCTGGTGACCGAAGTGGACACCAGCTTCCAGCAGCTGACGCATAGAGAATTCGGGCAGGGCCATGGCCGTGCAACTCCTTGATTTTCCGGTTAGACCTCCGCAGGGCGTGGCAGCGCTCGCGCGCTTACACCGGATGGACTCCGTTCAAGAACGAAAACCGACCCTGCGTGTGGAATGCGCGCGTTATAGTCGTCGTTGACCGGCAATTCAAGCCCGCGCGGGCGTGATGGGCAATTCCGTCGCCGGCGGGCCGCACAAAGCAGGCGTTCCGGCGCAACACCTCATGCGACGGGCCGAAGGATTGCCATCGACCCCAACGGTTCACGCAGCGGCAATGCGGGCCGATACCAGCTGCCTCTGTTGCGCACCCCGTCGCAGGAGGCCGGGTGCGATTCGCCTCTTGCCAGACGGGCGGTCAGGCGAGCTGGACCTCGACCACGCCCTGGATCGTCTTCATCGCGCCGGCGATCTGGGGCGACAGGCGATAGCCGCCCGGAAGCTTGACCTCGACCTCCCTTGCCCCGCCCTCGGCCAGCACGACGACACTGACATCGCCATCCCCGCGCTCGCTCAGGTGACGCTGCAGCCGGCGGGCCGCTTCGGGGTGATTGAGGAACACCGTCAGGCTCCGCTGGACCTGGGCGGCCGCATCCTCGAGCGGCTTGACCGACTGGATCCTAAGGCTTGGCTCATCGTCGCGCATGTCGGCGCCGACGAGCAGCACCACGGATTTTCCAGGCTCCACGGCATCGCGATATTGCTGCAGGGATTCCGAAAACAGCAGCGCCTCATACTGGCCCGTTGGATCGGACAGACGCACGATCCCCATGCGGTTGCCGGAGCGGGTCTTGCGCTCCTGGCGTCCGAGCACGGTTCCGGCAAGCCGGCCGGCGGTCGCGCCCTGCTTCACCGCCTGCGCGAAATCCGCCCACATCTGCACCCGCATGCGCTCCAGCAGAGGCATGTAGGAATCAAGCGGGTGGGCGGACAGATAGAAACCGATGGCCGATTGTTCGCGCTGCAGCCGTTCCTCCGGCAGCCAGTCGTCCGTATTGGGGAGGTGCACCTCCTCGCCCCCTTCGCTGCCGCCGAACATGTCGTTCTGCCCGCTCAGCGCCTCTTCGTCGGTGCGCTGCGCGACCCCCAGAATGCGGTCCATCCCGGCAACCAGACGGGCCCGGTTGGAATCCAGCGCATCGAAGGCCCCGGCGTTGACAAGGCTTTCAAGCGTCCGCTTGTTCACCTGGCGCGCGCTGATCCGGGTTGCGAAATCGCCGATGCTGGCGAAGGGCTTGTCGCCGCGCACCTCGATGATGTGCTCCACCGCCTGTTCGCCAACGCCCTTGATCGCGCCCATGGCGTAACGGATCTTCCCGTCCTCGACCGAGAAATGCACGCCGGAATGGTTCACCGAAGGCGGCAGGACCTCCACCTTCATCCGCCGCGCTTCGACACAGAAGTCGCTCAGCTTGTCGGTGTTTCCAAGATCCAACGTCATCGACGCGGCCATGAATTCGACCGGGTGGTTGGCCTTGAGCCAGGCGGTCTGGTAGGAGACCAGCGCATAGGCGGCGGCGTGCGACTTGTTGAAACCATAGTTGGCGAATTTCCCGACCAGATCGAAGATCGAACCGGCCTGCCCCTTGTCGATGCCCCGCTCCACGGCCCCGTCGACGAACCGCGCCCGCTGCACTTCCATTTCCGCGGCGATCTTCTTGCCCATTGCGCGGCGCAAAAGATCGGCTTCGCCGAGCGAATAGCCCGACAGAACCTGGGCGATCTGCATCACCTGTTCCTGATAGACGATGATGCCGTTGGTCTCGATCAGGATCGGCTCAAGCAGCGGATGCAGGCAATCGGGCTCCTGCTCGCCGTGCTTGACCGCATTGTAGACCGGGATGTTGTCCATCGGGCCCGGGCGGTAGAGCGCGACCAGGGCGATGATGTCCTCGAAGCGGTCTGGCTTCATGCCCGCGATCGCACGGCGCATGCCCTGACTTTCCAGCTGGAACACGCCGACGGTCTCGCCCGCCGCCAGCAGGCGATAGGTGGCCGGGTCGTCCATCGGCAAGCCGGCCATGTCGACGGTGATGCCCTTGTCGGCGATCAGCTTCACCGCCGTATCGATCACCGTCAGCGTCTTCAGGCCGAGGAAGTCGAACTTGACCAGTCCCGCTTGCTCCACCCACTTCATGTTGAACTGCGCAACCGGCATGTCGGAGCGCGGGTCGCGGTAGAGCGGAACCAGCTGCTCCAGCGGACGGTCGCCGATCACCACGCCGGCGGCATGCGTCGAGGCATGCCGGTAGAGGCCCTCGAGCTTCTGCGACATCGCCAGCAGACGTGCGACGATCTCCTCGTCGCGCTGCGCCTCCTGCAAGCGCGGCTCGTCGCGGATCGCCTGTTCGAGCGTTACCTGCTGGCCAGGCGTCGCCGGCACCATCTTGGACAGGCGGTCGACCTGGCCATAGGGCATCTGCAGGACGCGGCCGACATCGCGCAACACGGCGCGCGCCTGCAGCGTTCCGAAGGTGATGATCTGCGCAACCTGCGCCCGGCCGTATTTCTCCTGAACGTAGCGGATCACCTCCTCGCGGCGGTTCTGGCAGAAATCGATGTCGAAATCCGGCATCGACACACGTTCCGGATTAAGAAACCGCTCGAACAGAAGCGCATAACGCATAGGATCAAGGTCAGTAATGGTCAATGACCATGCCACCAGAGAACCGGCACCCGAGCCGCGGCCCGGCCCGACCGGGATGTCATGCGCCTTCGCCCACTTGATGAAGTCGGCAACGATCAGAAAGTAGCCGGGAAAGCGCATCCGCTCGATGACGCCAAGCTCATAGTCGAGACGGGACCAGTAATCCTCCTCCGACACATTCGGCGCGAGGCCATGTGCGGCCAGCCGGGCGGACAGCCCCTCCTTTGCCTGCCTGCGCAACTCCTCGACCTCGGCCGTGAAGGCCGCTTCCGGGTCGTCGGACGCACCGGCAAATTGCGGCAGGATGGGCGCGTGCTTGAGCGGGCGCGCATGACAGCGGCGGGCGATCTCCACCGTGTTCGCGGTCGCCTCCGGCAGGTCGGCGAAAAGCTCCAGCATTTCCGCGCGGGTCTTGAAGCAATGCTCCGGTGTCAGCCGGCGCCGGTCGTCCTCAACGAGCACACGCCCCTCGGAAATGCAGATCAGCGCGTCATGCGCTTCGTAGTCGTCGCGATGGGCGAAGAACGGCTCGTTCGTCGCAACAAGCGGCAGGTCCAGCTCATAGGCGAGCGCGACCATATCGGGCTCCGTCGCGATCTCTTCCGGCATGTCGTGACGCTGGACCTCGACGTAGAGGCGGTCAGCGAAGCCGGCCTTCAAGGTCTGGAGCCGTGCACGCGCCAGGGTCATGTCCCCGGCGACCAGAGCTTGTCCGACCGGCCCGGCAACCCCGCCCGTCAGAAGGATCAACCCATCGGCATGATCCAGGAGACGATCCGAGGTCACATGCGCCTGGACGGAAGGGTCGGTATCCAGATAGGCCCGGCTGACGATATCCATCAGGTTGGCGTAACCGGACTGATCGGCGGCAAGCAGCACGACATCGCTCAGATGGACAGTCTCGCGTCCCTTCTTCACACCGCCGTCCTGAAAATCGACCGGGATCTGCACCCCGACGATCGGCTGCACCCCCGCCCCCCAGGCCTTTTCCGAAAACTCGAGCGCGCCGAACAGATTGGCCGTGTCGGTGATCGCGATCGCCGGCTGGTCGTCGGCACGCGCCAGATCGATGAGCCGGCCGAGCGGCAACGCCCCCTCAAGCAGCGAGAAAGCCGAATGCACGCGCAGATGCACAAACCCGACGTCGGACATGAACCCTCTTCGACCCTTGAGCTCCTGCGCGAACGCCGGTCTGCATTCGCGCCCCGAGCGGGAAAATCCCGCAAGGAAAAAGAGCATCAAGTGTCGATGGTGCGAAAGCCCGTGTCGAGCCCCCGTACGGCTCCCTCCCCAGAAAGTGCCGGCTGCTCCACAGTGTCACAACAGGGGAAGAAGCGCGTCAGACCCGCGCAAGCTCGACCAGGACATCGCTCCAGATCAGCATCGTCGCGCCCAGCAGAACCAGGGAGCCAAGCGCCGCCAGGTCCTGAAGTGTCTCTCGAAAATCGTCGAGCATGGTGCCCTCCCGCGTCTCAAACCCTCGATAAAACCTAGTATGTTCTTTTTTTGTTCTTTTTGCAAGCCCCCTGCGGCGGACCGACCTCCGGCAGCGCAACTATGGTAAAGGGATCCTGAACAATGCCGGGAGCGCGGCCCTTCACCACCGCGCCACAATTCGCTTTCCCTCTTGACCTTTTCGCCCGCCACCGCGATCTTGCCGGCATCCAGAGGACGACCTCCCCGCCATGGGCAAATTCACCGGGACGACCCGGTCATGGGGAATGACATGTCCTGGATTCTTCTGATTGTTGCCGGTCTGCTCGAGGTCGTCTGGGCCTTCGCGATGAAACAATCCGCCGGCTTCTCTCGCCTCACCCCGACACTCTTGATGCTGGTCGCGATGCTCGGCTCCTTCACCTTGCTCGCGCTTGCCATGCGCAGCCTGCCACTCGGTACCGCCTATATGATCTGGACGGGCATCGGCGCGGTCGGCGCGTTCATTGTCGGGGTCGGATATCTCGGAGAAGAGCTGTCCCTGCAGCGGCTGATTGCTGCCGCGCTGATCATCGCCGGCATGGTGACGATGAAACTGTCGTGAGCCAGGCGTCAGGAACCGGCGGGGCACGCAAGGCGCGTTGCGCTCCCGGTGTCGCGATCGGCGGCCGGATCCCGGTCTAGAGTTCCACGACCTGCCGGTCGCGAAGCGTGATCCGGCGATCCATGCGCGAAGCGAGCTCCATGTTGTGCGTCGCGATCAGCGCCGCCAGACCCGACGCACGCACCAGCGCCACCAGCGCATCGAACACATAGGCGGAGGTCACCGGATCGAGGTTTCCGGTCGGTTCGTCGGCGAGGAGAACGCGCGGCGCATTGGCAACGGCACGCGCGATCGCCACCCGCTGCTGCTCGCCGCCGGAGAGCTCCGACGGCCGGTGATCGGCCCGGGGACCCAGCCGCATGTAGTCGAGCAGCTGGCTTGCGCGCTCGCGCGCCTCGCGCTTGTCGAGACCGCGGATCAACTGCGGCATCATCAGGTTCTCAAGCGCGGTGAACTCGGGCAAAAGGTGATGGAACTGATAGACGAACCCCAGGCTGAGCCGGCGCATGCGGGTTCGTTCGGCATCGGCCAACCCCTCGCAGGCAACGCCGCCGATCAGCACCTCGCCGCTGTCGGGACGCTCCAGCAGGCCGGCAATATGCAAAAGGGTGGACTTGCCGGCTCCCGACGGCGCGACCAGCGCGACGAGCTCGCCCGGGTTCAGCGCGAGATTGGCATCGCGCAGGATCTCCAGCTGGCCCTCGCCCTCGCGAAAGGCCCGGCACACCCCGGACAGAACCAGCGGCAGCGCGTCGGCCTGCCCGTCGTGCAGATGCTCCATATCCATCGTCATTCGTACCTGAGCGCCTCGACCGGATCCAGCCGGGCTGCGCGCCATGCCGGATAGAGTGTCGCCAACAGCGACAGCACCATGGCCATCACGACGACGGAGAGCGTTTCGCCGGTGTCCATCTCCGCCGGCAGCCGGCTGAGGAAATAGAGTTCCGGCGAAAACAGCTCGGTGCGAGTCATCCAGGAAATCGCCTGCCGGATGCTCTCGATATTGAGACAGACCACAAAGCCGAGGAGAAAGCCGGCAAGCGTGCCGACGATCCCGATGCTCGCGCCGGTGATCACGAACACCCTGAGGATCGCGCCGCGGGTGGCTCCCATGGTGCGCAGGATGGCGATGTCGCGCCCCTTGTCCTTCACCAGCATGGTCATGCCGGAGATGATGTTGAGGGCCGCCACGATCACGATCAGCGTCAGGATCAGGAACATCACGTTGCGCTCGACCTCGAGCGCTGAGAAGAACGTCATGTTGCGCGACCGCCAGTCGCTGACGAAAGCGGGCCGCCCCGCGCCCTCCTCGATCTTCGGGCGAAGCTCGCCGACCATGTCGGGATCCGATGTGAACACCTCGATCCCCGTGGCGATGCCTTCCTGATTGAAATAAAGCTGCGCCTCCGTCAGCGGCATGAAGGCGATCGTGCCGTCGTATTCCGACATGCCGATCTCGAAGATAGCGGCAATCGGATACCCCTTGACGCGCGGCGTGACGCCAAGCGCCGTGACGTTTCCGCGCGGGCTGACCAGCGTGATGCGGTCGCCGACCGTCACGCCGAGCTGTTGCGCCATGCGGGTGCCGATCGCAAGCCCCTGCCCCTCGTCGAACCCGTCGAGTGTGCCGGTCTTCACCGTGTCGGCGACGAGCGGCAGCTTGCGCAGGTCCACTTCGCGAACCCCGCGCACCAGCGCGCCGAACGCCCCCGACGGTCCCGACACCAGTGCCTGTCCTTCCACGAAGGGAAGCGTGAAGGTGACGTTTTCCAGGTTCTCGATCCGGGAGGCGACGGCGTCATAGTCGTCGAGCTCGCTGCCGATCGGCTGGATCAGCAGGTGACCGTTGATGCCGAGGATCTTCGACAGCAACTCCCCGCGAAACCCGTTCATCACCGCCATGACGATGATCAGCGTGGCAACGCCGAGCATGATGCCGAGAAAGGAAAAGCCGGCGATCACCGAAATGAAGGTCTCCCGGCGCCGTGACCGCAGGTAGCGGCCGGCCAGCATCCACTCGAACCCGGCAAACATCCGGGTTTCACCCACGTCCCTGGTCGTCGCCGCGCCGTCTGTCATTCCCGCCTCTCGCGCCCCTGCGCCCCTTGCCTGGACCTCACGTGCCGGACCGGCTTTCGACCAGGCGGTTGACGGCGTCCTGCACCGACATCGCGACGCGTTCGCCGCTTGCGCGATTCTTGAGTTCGACCGTGCCGTCCTTCAGCCCGCGCGGGCCGACGACAAGCTGCCACGGCAGGCCGATGAGATCCATCGTTGCGAATTTCGCGCCCGCACGCGTGTCGACATCGTCGAGAAGCACGTCGAGCCCCGCCGCCGACAGTTGCGCCTCGATCTCGTCGCAGGCGGCGTCGGTCGCCGCGTCGCCGGGCTTCAGATTGATCAGGCCAACGTCGAACGGCGCGACGGAGGCGGGCCACACGATGCCGTCGTCATCGTGATGCGCCTCGATGATCGCACCGAGAAGCCGCGACACGCCAACGCCGTAGGAGCCCATGTGAACCGGCACTTCGACGCCGTCGGGGCCGGCGACCTTTGCGTTCATCGGTTCGGAGTATTTCGTGCCGAAATAGAAAATGTGTCCGACCTCGATGCCCCGCGCCGACATGCGCGCGTCTTCCGCAATCGCCTCATAGGCTGCGGCGTCATGCATCTCGTCGGTAGCGGCATAAGGCGCCGTCCAGGCGTCGATCACCGGCGTCAGATCGGATTCGAAATCTGTGTCCTCGCCCGGGATCGGCAGGTCGAGAATGGCCTTGTCGCAGAACACCTCGCTCTCGCCGGTCGAGGCCAGGATGATGAATTCGTGGCTCATGTCGCCGCCGATCGGCCCGGTGTCCGCCCGCATCGGAATGGCCTTCAGGCCCATCCGGTCGAAGGTCCGCAGATAGGCGACGAACATGCGATTGTAGGCGTGGCGCGCGCCTTCCTTGTCCAGATCGAAGGAATAGGCGTCCTTCATCAGAAACTCGCGGCCACGCATGATGCCGAAGCGGGGACGCAGCTCGTCGCGGAACTTCCACTGGATATGGTAGAGATTAAGCGGCAGGTCCTTGTAGGAGCGCACCGAGCCCCGGAAGATCTCCGTGATCATTTCCTCGTTCGTCGGCCCGTAGAGCATGGCCCGGTCCTGACGGTCCTGGATGCGCAGCATCTCCTTGCCATAGGCGTTGTAGCGCCCGCTTTCCATCCACAGGTCGGCCGGCTGGATGGTCGGCATGAGAAGCTCGTTGGCGCCTGCGCGGTTCTGCTCCTCGCGCACGATCTGCTCGATCTTGCGCAGCACGCGCAGCCCCAACGGCAGCCATGCGTAGATGCCCGCCGCCTCCTGGCGGATCAGCCCGGCGCGCAGCATCAGCCGGTGAGAGACGATTTCCGCCTCCTTGGGCGTTTCCTTCAGGATCGGAAGAAAATAGCGGGACAGGCGCATTCGGGGACACTCGGCTACTGGGTGGGCGCGACAGACCGACGATGAAGGCAACGCGGCCGACGTCTTGCGCGGGAATCTCTCAAGCGGCAGTCAAAGCGCATGCACTGCAAAAAGACAAGACCCGCGTCAATATCGGGCACATGAATGTGCAGGTCGCAGGCTTTGGCGATGCAATCAGGCATTTCAAGACAGGGCCCGCAAAAAATTTGGGCGCGGCATGCACAAAATGGTGACAAGCGGATATCGATGCGCTAGTGTCTGCGGCGATAACAAGGCGAAGAAGCTGCAAGGCTTACTTTGCTGACAAAGCAGACATCGCGGTCTGAGTCTTGGGAGGAAGAGCCTTCTGGCGCGCTGTAAAAGGCTGCTGCCCGTGCCGAACATCCTAGATGTCTTGGCATGTACGGAGGTTTGATACGCGAAACCTAAAAAGCAAGGCCTTGTGCCTTGCTTTTTTCTTTGGCGGATCAAAACGCACTGCATTCGCCCCCGCCAGATCTTCAAGCGATCAAGCAGTCTGAACTTTCGTTTTACTGAAATTCCGCAGCCCCCACGATCGCGCGGCGGTTGCAAGCACGCGGATGCGCCACATGGTCAGCCATGCGGGCGGCCTTGCCGTTAAAGCCCTGCCCGGATGGTTGGGCGACCTCGCTTCCTGCACCCGGCGAAGATCGCTTGTCTCGCCCGGTCAGCTTCGCTCGGCGAACCAGGCATCCAGGTCCTGCACCACCGGCAGTTTGCCGTTTGACTGGGGCCAGGAGTCGATCGCGAAAGCCGCGCCGTCGGAACTGCGCACCACGGCCGTTGCATGCGGATAGCGGCCGTCGAGGAAGAAACCGCGTGCGACGGGGCGCGAGACCGTGTGATGCGAGAGATAGCCCTTGCCCTCCGCGAGCAGAAGCAGGCTGGTGGTATTGGTTGCCTCGTCGATACAGTCCATCTGCCCCGGAACACCGGAATTCTGGAGGTCGTAACCGCCCACGTCGTTCTCGGAGCCGACGACCGGGCCGGTCTTGCGTTCCGACCAGGCAACGGCTTCGGCGATCGCCTTGCGTTCAGCCGCCGGAGAGGTCCGGCCCTTGGCCAGAATGCGGCGAAGCGTGGCAAGGTCCTTGGCGGAATAGTCGACCGCGGTCTTGCGCGCGCAGCCGAACGCATGGCAGACGTAGATCCGGTCGGCTCGCGGCGCGACCCCGTCATGCGCCGCATACCAGGAGCGCGCCGGACCTGCCGCCTGACCGGCACATCCGGCCGCCAGGAGAAGGCTTGCGAGAGCGACGACGCGCGTAGCCGGAGAGCTTGTCATTCGAATCGGTTCCGTTTTCGGTCAGGCGAGACCGTATTATCCGCGGTCCGATTGCCTCCGGGAAGGGGACGCGCTAAGTCAGCGGCCCTGAGCCGGTATATAGTAGTCTTCAACGTGCAAGCTGTCGCAAAGGGATTGATCATGAAGCCTGTCCATGTTGTCGGCGGCGGCCTCGCGGGTTCGGAAGCGGCCTGGCAGATGGCGCGCCGGGGTGTTCCGGTCGTCTTGCATGAAATGCGCCCGACCCGCGGCACCAACGCGCACAAGACCCAGGACCTCGCGGAACTGGTGTGCTCGAACTCGTTCCGCTCCGACGATGCAGATCACAATGCCGTCGGGCTGCTGCACGCGGAACTGCGCGCCGCCGGTTCGCTGATCATGTCGGCCGCCGACACCCATCAGGTGCCGGCCGGAGGCGCGCTCGCCGTCGACCGGGACGGATTTGCCGCCGCCGTGACCAAGATGCTCGAGGATCATCCGCTGATCACCATCGAGCGCGGCGAAGTCGACGGCCTGCCGCCGGAAGACTGGGACAGCGTCATCGTGGCAACGGGCCCGCTGACCTCCCCCGCGCTGTCGAGCGCGATCCTGGAGGCCACGGGCGAGGACGCGCTCGCCTTCTTCGATGCCATCGCGCCGATCCTGCATTTCGATTCCATCGATCTCGACGTGTGCTGGTTCCAGTCGCGCTACGACAAGGTCGGCCCCGGCGGCTCCGGCAAGGACTACATCAACTGCCCGATGGACAAGGCGCAATACGACGCCTTCATCGACGCGCTGATCGCCGGCCCCAAGACCGAGTTCAAGGAATGGGAGCAGTCGACGCCCTATTTCGACGGGTGCCTGCCCATCGAGGTGATGGCGGAACGCGGACGCGAGACGCTGCGCCACGGCCCGATGAAACCGATGGGCCTGACCAACGCACACAAGCCCACCGAAAAGCCCTATGCGGTCGTTCAGCTGCGCCAGGACAATGCGCTCGGCACGCTCTACAACATGGTCGGCTTCCAGACGAAGCTGAAGCATGGCGCCCAGCTCGAGATCTTCCGCATGATCCCGGGACTGGAAGACGCCGTCTTCGCCCGGCTTGGCGGCTTGCACCGCAACACCTTCCTGAACTCGCCAAAGTTGCTCGACGGAACCCTGCGCCTCAAGGCCCGCCCCGCCCTGCGGTTTGCCGGACAGATCACCGGCTGCGAGGGCTATGTGGAATCGGCGAGTGTCGGCTGCATGGCCGGCCTGTTCGCCAGCGCCGAACGGCTCGGCACCGCCTGCCCTCCGCCACCGCCGACCACGGCGATGGGTGCGTTGCTCGGGCATATCACCGGCGGACACATCCTGCGTGATGAACCGGGCCCGCGCTCCTTCCAGCCGATGAACGTGAACTTCGGTCTGTTTCCCCCGATCGAGGCACCCCGCCTCGACGACGAGGGCCGCCGGCTGAAGGGCAAGGAAAAGGGCAAGGCCAAGAAACTCGCCATGACGCGCCGCGCCCGTGCCGACTTCGAAACCTGGATCGCCTCGGCCGTGCCGACACGCGAAGCCGCTGAATAAAACGCGCCCCGGCGCACTCCACGCGAAACCAATGAAAACGGCCGGTGAAGCTCCCTTCACCGGCCGTTTTCATGTCTTTCTCCGACACTGCGGCAGCAGGCGTCAGGCCTCCGACGCCATGTCCGCCAGGTCGTCCGTGCGGTCGCCGCGCTGCGGAGCCTTGTCCGCACCCTGCGTTGCCGCGGCCCCACGCTTCATTCCGGGCAGACCCGCATCGCGACCCAGATAGGTCACATTCGACGGGAAGGCGAAATCGGACCCATTCTCCTTGATGATGCGGCCGATCTCCAGCAGCAACTCTTCCTGGATCATCAGGAATTCGTCGCGGTCGGAGGTCGAGATGTAGGAGAAAATCTCGATATCGACCGAATAGGCGCCGTAGCCGACAAGAGACACACGCAGCGCGATATGATCCAGCACCTTCGGATGACCGGTGAAATAGGTGTGGATCTGGCGCACGACACTCATCACCTGATCGCGCTCGGTCTCGTAGCGCAGGCCGATGGTATGGCGGAACAGGAAGCGGTCGCGGCGACTGAAATTGACGATCTTGCGCTTGGCGAGATCGGAATTGGCCACTGTGATCAGCGTGCGGTCGAGCGCGCGCAGGCGCGTCGAGCGGATGCCGATGGCCTCAACCGTCCCGGCAAAGCCCTCGAACTCGCAATATTCGCCAACGCGCACCATCCGGTCGGCATAGAGGATGACGCCGCCGATCAGGTTTTCCAGCGTGGGCTGCGCGGCAAGCGCGACCGCCAGACCGCCGACACCCAGACCGGCGATAACGCCGTAGATCGGAATGCCGATCCGCGTCGCGCCATATCCGAGCGTGATGATCGCGAAGGCCAGACCGAACAGCCGGAACGCCGAGAGCAACAGGCTGGAATCGAGGCTTGCCGTTGGCATGGCCGGGTTCTTCGTCACATAGCTCGCCAGCAGGTCGACCGACTGATAGGCGAGCCAGGCGAGGCTGACCCACATCACCACGGAGGAAAACGTGCCGATCGCGATCATCGGCGCGCCCGTGATGTTTATCTGCTCGTCGACCAGGTAGCGGAACACGATCACGACGATCAGCTGGAGCAGCGGCTGCTGGAAACCGCGCAGGCGACGGTGCACATCGGAGAGCGGCACGGCACGCCACCGGTTCCAGCGCTGCAGCATGACCGGGATGGAGACGGCCACCCCCAGCAGCAGGAACAGCGCTGCCCACTGCCAGTAGGCCTGCGACATGAACTGGTTCTGCAGCCAGTTGGGACCAGCCAGGATCAGGTCGTACCAGCGCGGCGCGACCAGGTAGCCCGGCGTGTAGATATAATATTCGTAGAAATCCTCGCCCTTGTCGGAGCGCGTCGGGAACATCTTGACGCTTTCATAGTCGTCCGGGATCCGGTCGACCGTTTCACGCGACACGAGATATTTCAGATCCCCTTTCGTCGCATCGGTGCGCTGAAAAACGATGCTGGTGCCGGGGATGGTCCACCGCTCCGGGAGGTCCGAGGCTTCCTTGGCATGAAGGAAGGACCCTGCCCGCTCTCCCGGAATTTCGTCCAGCGGAGGCAGAAAGATCCGGTCGAGGATTTCCTGAAACTGCAGAACGATCTCGACCCCGACCGCCGTGCGCGCGGTTTCGGGGACATCGCTCAGGTCGAAAATCTCGCGGGCCTTGGAGATCAACAGGCGCACCACCTCGACCTGGCGCTCTTCTTCCTCCGACATGAACGCGCGGCCACTGTCGCGGAACGCGTCGCGGACGTCGCGCCAGACCCGGCTTGCTTCCGACATCAGCACCATGAAGCTCTCGAGCGATGCCCGCGGGCTGGTGGTGTCCGGCGGCGAGATCGGATAGTCGCGCAGCAGGGTCTGAAGGTCGGGAGCGCCCTTGTGGATATCGTCCACCGCCGACTCGACCGACTGCGTCGCCGCAGCTGGCGGTTGCGACGCAGTGATCCCGGTCTGCTCGGGCGCCATCGACGGGGCTTGCTCTTGCGCAGACGCAGATCCGCAGAACGCAACCACCCCGACGACAGCCGCCATGCGAAGTCCGGTGATGACGGCGCGCCCGACGCGCGGACCATAGGAGCGGAGAAGAATCATGGCGTGGCCTTTGACAAATAAGAACAATCGCCAGAAGGCTAGCGCCTGATAATAAATTCTAGGTTACATCCCGACCCGACCGTTGGGCCTTGCGCCACGAGCGCCAGATCGCCCATTGCAACCGAAGCGCGGACTGTTCGGCCGAGTCATGAAACGGATCGAAGCCTGGGCGGTCCATCCGGTCGAGCAACGGCCCGACGAGACACACCGGCAGAAAGGCCGGCACCACAGGGCGGGGCACGCCGGCGATGCCGGCACGGGTGCTGGCAAGATGGCGGCGCGCCGTTGCGCGAAGCTCCCCCAGGGCGGCGCGAAGCTGAGGCGTCGCATCTCCGGAAAAGATCGTCTCCGGATCGACGTCATGCGCCGCGAGCAGATCGGCCGGCAGGTAAAGCTGGCGCCGCCGCGCATGCCAGGGCAACGCGCGCAACAGTCCGGTCAGTGCGTAGGCGACGCCGGCATGACCGGCGATCTCCGCTGTTCCCGGATCATCGCCTTTCGACAGGATGATTGCCGCCAGCTGGATCAGCGCCGACGACGTCTCTCCCGCATAGCCTTCCAGGTCGACGAGGCTCGGCATCGGGTCGTCGTAGAGATCGAACACGCGGGCATCGATCAGGTTTTCGAAGGCGGCTAGCGGCAGGGCGTATTTTGAGATTGCCGCCCTCACCGCGCCTGCAACCGGGTGCTGATCGATCTCGGCGCCCTCGGGAGCGTTCAACGCGTCCCGCCACCACTGGAACCGGATCTCGCCCGGCATCGGGTCGGAGACGACCTCGCGGACCCGGGCGATCTCCACGTTGAAGGCATACAGGGCTGCAAGGGCCGCCCGCTCCGCCTCCGGCGCATAGAGCAGCGACACATAGCGCTCGAAATCATGCTGGCGGACGCGCTGGAGGCAATAGCCAGCGTCCGGGATTGAAGCCGATGTCATGCACACAAACCTAGGGCCGCGGTCACGTCAGTCCACGGCCAAAAACACGGCAGCCACCGGTCGGCCTTCGGAAAGCAGGACGTTGTAGGTGCGCACCGCCGCCCCGGTGGACATCGGATCGGCGCTGATGCCGGCATCCCGCATCGCCGAGCGTAAGGCCGCCGACAGCGGCTTCAGGTCATCACCCGTGCCGACGAGCAGGACAGATATGTCCTCCTGCTCGCTCAGGACCTTCTCCAAGGCCTCCGGGGTCAGGTCCTCTGCCGACGACGCGGCAAAGCCGTATATGCCGCTTGGAACGCACAGAATGGAGCCGCGATGCGACATGTCCGCAAACCGGAAGCCGCCGTTGCCATAGGCATCGATCGGCGCCCGGTCGGGAAAATGAGCATCCCGGACAACGATGCCTTCGCCGCGCTGCGCCATGGAATGCCCCTTTCTGCCGGCCTCAGGCCGATGCGGTTTCCGCGTCCTTGTCGGAGCCGCTGGAATCGCCATCGCTGCCGATCACCTTGGAGGCGCGCAGCTTCAGGACGATCAGGAACGGCGCCGCCAGGAAAATCGACGAATACGTCCCGATCACCACACCGAAGATCATCGCCAGGGTGAAGGACCGGATCACCTCGCCGCCGAAATAATACAGCGCGAGAAGCGCAAGCAGCGTCGTCACCGACGTCATCACCGTACGCGACAGCATTTCGTTGATCGAGCGGTCGAGAAGTTCCGGGAGCGGCGTTTTCTTGTATCGCCTCAGATTTTCCCGGATCCGGTCGTAGACCACGACGGTGTCGTTCAGCGAATAGCCGATGATCGTCAGGATCGCGGCAATCGAGGATAGCGAAAACTCGAGCTGAAGGACGACGAACAGACCGACGGTGACAACGATGTCGTTGATCGTCGTCAGGATCGCGCCGACGGCGAAGTGCCACTCGAAGCGGAACCAGATGTAGAACAGGATGACGATCAGCGAGGCGGTGACGGCGATCATGCCCGCCTGCGCCAGCTCGCCGGACACACGCGGGCCGACAACCTCGACGCGCCGGAACTCGACGCTCTCGCCAAAGGTTTCGCGCACCTGCGAGACGACGGCCTGCTGCGCCAGTTCGCCGCCTTCCGGCTCCTGTACGCGAACAAGCACCTCGTCCGGCGCACCGAACTGCTGCACCTGCACGTCACCGAGATTGAGCGTCGCGAGCTGTTCGCGAATGCCGCCAATGTCGGCCGGCGATTCATTCGTCTTCATCTCGAAGACGGTGCCGCCCTTGAAGTCGATGCCGAAGTTCAGCCCGACCGAAAAGAACAGCGCGATCGACGCAAGAAACACGACGGCCGACAGCGGGAAGGAGATCGTCCGGAACCGCATGAAGCGGAAGTGCGTATTGTCCGGAATGAGTTTGAGCAACATGGTCTTGGTCCCCGTCGGTCAGATCGGCAGGTGGCTGGGGCGCTGCCAACGCACCCACAGCGCAACCAGAAGCCGCGAGACGGTGAAAGCGGAAAACACCGTGGTGAAGATGCCGATCGCCAGCGTCACCGCGAACCCGCGGATCGGACCGGAGCCGAGCTGGAACAGAATGAGCGCCGCGATCAGCGTGGTGATATTGGCGTCCAAGATCGTGCCGAGAGCGCGCGAGTAACCGGCATCAATGGCGCTGATCGCCGATCGCCCGGCGCGCGCCTCCTCCCGTATCCGCTCGAAGATCAGCACATTGGCGTCGACCGCCATGCCGATCGTGAGCACGATCCCGGCGATGCCCGGAAGCGTCAGCGTTGCCTGAAGCGCCGTCAGCGCCCCGAAGATCAGCAACACGTTGGTGACCAGCGCAAGGTCAGCAATCACGCCGAAGCGGCCATAGGCGAGCACCATGAAGGCGATGACCAGAGCCGCGCCAATAAGCGATGCGATCCGGCCGGCATCGACCGAATCCTGACCGAGCCCCGGCCCGATGGAGCGCTCCTCGACGACGGTCAACTTGGCCGGCAGCGCGCCGGCGCGCAGCAGCACCGCAAGGTCGTTGGCGCTTTCCACGGTGAAGTCGCCGGAGATCTGGCCGGAGCCGCCGGTGATCGGTTCGCGAATGACCGGAGCGGAAATCACCTCGTTGTCGAGAACGATGGCGAAGGGCCGCCCGACATTGCGCTGGGTCACGACCGAGAAGGTCCGCGCGCCCGAGGTGTTGAAGCGGAAATTGACCACCGGCTCGTTGGTTTCCGGATTGAAGGACACCTGGGCGTCGATCAGATCCTCGCCGGACAGCAGCGGCGATTCCTCAAGCAGATAGGGGAATGGGGGATCGTCCTGCGAATACATCACGACGCTGCCGACCGGCGGGCGCGACTGCATCGCCTGCTCCGCCGACATCGACTGGTCGACCATGTGGAACGTGAGCTGCGCGGTCTGACCGACAAGATCCTTCAGCCGCTCCGGATCGCCCTCGCCCGGCGCTTCCACGAGGATCCGATCCTCGCCCTGACGCTGGATCGACGGCTCCGTCGTGCCGAATTCGTCGAGACGCAGGCGAATCACCTCGATCGACTGCTGCACGATCGAGCTCATGCGCTGCGCCAGGCCCTGTTCGGTGTAGGCAAACCGGATCAGCCCGTCGTCGCTGACGGTCATGCCGAATTCCTCGACCGCCTGCCCGCCGAACATGTTGGCGACGAGCGGGTTGGTCAGTTCGCTGAGACGCTGGCGCGCCTCGTCGAGACGGGTCAGGTCGCGAATGCGCACCTGGGCGCCATCCGCCTGCACGCCGAGCCCGGTGTAGCCGATGCGCGGATCGTCGCGCAGCCGCTGGCGGATGTCACCGACCAGCGTGTTGAGCCGCTTCTTGATGTAGTCGTTGCGATCGACTTCGTAGAGGAGATAGGCACCGCCCTGCAGATCGAGACCGAGCACGATCTGGTTCTTGGGAAGCCAGCTCGGCAATCCCCGCAGCGTGTCGGACGACAGGAAGTTGGGCAGCGTGGTCACTGCCCCGGACAGGATGACGAGGACGATCAGGGCGATCTTCCAGCGTGCGAAATAAAGCATGGCGTGGCCGTCTCTGGTATCCCCGCCTCACGCCTTGCGGCGTGCGGCGGAGAGGATTGGAAGTCGAACGTGTCGGTTCAGCCGTTGTCCTTCGCGGGCTCCGACTTGGAGCGCACTTCGGTGATCATGCTGCGCACGACCCGGACCTTCAGCCCCTCGGAGAGCTCGACCTGCACTTCGGCGTCGTCCACCACCTTGGAAATCTTTCCGATGATGCCGCCGGCGGTCACGATCGTATCGCCGCGACGCAGGTTGGCCACCATCTCCTGGTGCTGCTTCATCCGCTGACGCTGCGGCCGGATGATCAGGAAATACATGATCACGAAGATCAGAATAAAGGGAAGAATGGACATCAGCAGGTCGGGTCCCCCGGCCCCTCCAACCCCTTGTGCGTAAGCAGGCGTAATCAGCATCAAACTCTCCTTGACCGGGCCCGGCGCGTCTTGCGCCGCAACGCAATCTCGCCCCTGCCCGACGACTGAACCTCAGGTGGCGCGGACTATACAAGCCGCGTGCCGCTTTGCAAGGCGAACCGAACCGCAACGCTACCGGTGCCGGAGCGTCTTTCACCACCCCGGCGCCCCATGCTAGGAGGAGCGTCTTGCCTTCAACATCGGGCGCGGCGACAGGCGTCCGAACCAACTCCGGACACGGCCAGACATCATGGACACCTCTCCGCCCGACAAGCACGCGTTGCAAGCGCTGAACGACAGGCTCGACACGCTGATCTCGCTGATCGAACGCGCCGTTCCGCCGGCGCGCGACAAGCCTGACTTTGGCGCCGCCGATGCTTTCGTCTGGGCCGCCGGCACCTCGAGCCTGATGCCGGTGGCGCGCGTGAACCGGATCGATATCTCGCTGCTGCAGGGCGTGGACCGCGCCCGCGACCAGCTCATCGACAACACCAGGCGCTTTGCCAGAGGCTTTGCCGCCAACAACGTGCTGCTGTGGGGCGCGCGGGGCATGGGCAAGTCGTCGCTGGTCAAATCCGTTCATGCCAGCATCAACCGGGACTTCGCCGATGCGGGCGATACGGCCCGCCTGAAACTCGTTGAGATCCACCGCGAGGACATCGAGACGCTTCCCGACCTGATGAGCGTCCTGAAACAGGCGCCGCATCGCACCATCCTGTTTTGCGACGACCTCAGCTTCGACAATGACGACACGTCCTACAAGTCGCTCAAGGCCGCGCTTGACGGCGGCATCGAGGGCCGGCCAGACAATGTGCTTTTCTATGCCACCTCCAACCGGCGGCACCTGCTTCCGCGCGACATGATCGAGAACGAGCGGTCGACCGCCATCAATCCGGGCGAGGCAGTGGAGGAAAAGGTCTCGCTGTCGGATCGCTTCGGCCTGTGGCTCGGCTTCCACAAGTGCAGCCAGGACGATTATCTGGACATGATCAACGCCTACGCCCGCCATTTCGAGCTCGATGTCGATCCGGCGGATCTGCGTTCGCAGGCGCTGGAATGGGCGACAACCCGTGGAAGCCGCTCGGGGCGTGTGGCCTTCCAGTTCATCCAGGACCTTGCAGGGCGGCTGGAGAAAAATCTTCAAGGGTGACGGTCGTCCGCCTCCTGCCGTTGATCCGCGTCTCGCTGCACCCCACCTGCAATGCGGACCGCAGGTTTCTTGATGGCAACCGGGAGCGAGCGAACATCATGACCGGCAGGAAACTGACCCTGATCCTGATCGCCACGGCATTACTGGCTCTCACTCTGGGTCTGCTGCGCGGTCTGTCCGATTTCGATCTCGCCGACCGGGTGACAGAGGACATCGTCTTCCCCTCACAGTCCGGCCGGATCGCGGGCACCCTTCTCCTGCCGGCTTCATCTCCCGCGCCGCCGCCGGTGGTCCTCATCGTCCATGGCGACGGACCGCAGGACCGCTATTCGGCCGAGGGCTACCTTCCCCTCATCAACGCCTTGCTGGACGCCGGGATCGGCGTGTTCAGCTGGGACAAGCCCGGCATCGGCGAAAGCGAGGGAGACTGGCGCAAGCAGTCGATGGACGACCGGGCCGCTGAGGCGCGCGCCGCGCATCAGGCAGTCAGGCAAGCAGCCGGCAACACGGTTGGGGCAATCGGTTATCTGGGATTCTCGCAAGCCGGCTGGGTCCTGCCGACGCTCGCCACAGACCCCGACGCAGACGCCTTTTTCGTCCTTGTCGGAGGGGCATTGAACTGGCAGCGCCAGGGGGCCTATCTGACCCGCAGCCGCCTGCAGGGCCTCGGCTGGTCAGAAGGCGCCATCGCAGCCGAGATCGACCGGCAGGCCGCCGCCGAGGCCGCACTGGACGACACGCCCGACGAGATGGCCAGGGTCGATGCCGCGGCCCGCCTGTTCGGCGTCCCGCGCGAGCGGGCGGGCTTCATCTTGCGCAACCGGGATGCCGACGCGACGGACGCCCTGAGAAAGGCCAAGGCTCCGGTCCTCGCGCTGTGGGGGGAAGACGATCTCAATGTCGATGCGTCGACCAACGCGCGGGACTATGCGCGTCTTCTGCTGCCCAATCATCCCGCCAATCGCGTCGACATCATCCCGGGCGCGACCCACGGCCTGCTGAAAAGCTGGCTCTTCAACTATCAGCTTCCGCAGGGCATGCCGTGGTGGGCCAGGACGGCCTTCGTCGTCCTCGGTCGCTATGCCTATGCCGACGGCGCAATCGCGACGATTGCCGGCTGGATCGACAAGACGGCCCGATAGGGTCGCCTGACAGGCCGCGCTACGGCTGGGGCTTGAGCCGCGGCACGACCTCGCTGGGACCAAGCTGCGGCGCCGTTCCGGCAAGCGGATCTTCGCCCGCAGCCGCCTGTTCGGAGATCGGCGGTCCGCTATAGTTGGCCGGCGGGGCCACCGTCGACGACTGCTTGCAATCGGTCAGCCAGACGTCATAGACGGCGTGTTCCACCGCATGCAGACCGGGGCTTGCGGCAAACATCCAGCCGGTAAAAATCCGCCGCACCTCGTTTTCAAGCGTGATTTCATCGACTTCGACGAAAGCGGTGGTCTGCGGCGTTTCCGTCTGAGGACGGGTGTTGCACTGGCGCGGCGTCACCTGCAGCGCGCCGAACTGAACCGTTTCTCCGATATAGACATCAAAGGCGATGATCCGTCCGGTGATCTTGTCGAGGCCGGAGAAGACGGCGACGGGATTTTCGATCTTTTCCGCCGACGCCGGTGCACTCAGCGCAAGAACCAGGGCAGCGGCCCCCAGAAGAGGGCCACGACCGACGCTTCGTCCTGCAAGTTTCAACATGCATTTCACTCCGAACGACGACAGGCTCACGCAGCCGTCAACTCCGCGATCCGCGCCTGCGCCTCGCCAATCCGCGTCTTGCGCTCAAGCAGTTCGTCGCGCTTTTCCTTTTCAGCCACGACGATCGCTTCGGGTGCCTTGGCAAGGAAGCCTTCGTTGCCAAGCTTCTTGTCGATGCGCGCGATCTCGCCGTCCAGCTTCGCCGCTTCCTTGGCAAGGCGCGCGGCTTCCGCGTCGATGTCGATCACGTCTGCCAACGGCAGGCAGACCATCGCTTCGCGGCTGACAATCTGGACGGCACCGCGCGGCGCGGTGTCCGCAAGCGAAACGGTCTCCGCCCGTGCCAGCCTCAGGATCAGCGACTCATGCGTTTCCAGACGGCGGCGGGTATCCTCATTCGCACCCGTCACCACAAGCGGAACCTTGGCGCCGGCCGGCACATTCATCTCCGCGCGCACCGAGCGAACGGACGAAATCAGGTCGACGAGCCAGTTGATTTCGGCCGCCGCCTCGAGGTCGCCGCCGAGCAAGCTCGGCCAGCGGGTGTGCGCCAGAAGCCGTGGACGCGGCTTGCCCGCCCCTTCCGCTTCCACCGTGCGCGCCCAAAGCTCCTCCGTCATGAACGGCATGAACGGATGCAGGATCTTCAGGATCTCGTCGAGCACCCAGGCCGCAGCGGCCCGTGTCTCCGCTTTCGCGCCCTCGGAGCCTTCGGCGAAGATCGGCTTGGCGAACTCCAGATACCAGTCGCAATAGGTGTTCCAGACGAAGCGATAGGCCGCGCCCGCCGCCTCGTTGAAGCGGAAGCCCTCCAGCGCCTCGGTGACCTCGGCGATGCAACGCCCCGTTTCCGTGACGATCCAGCGGTTGACGATCTCCGTGGCGGCCGCCGGGTCGAAGCCTTCCGGCCGCGTTCCGCCGTTCATCTCCACGAAGCGGGCTGCATTCCAGAGCTTCGTGACGAAATTGCGGTATCCGCCGACCCGGCTTGTCGCCAGCTTGATGTCACGCCCCTGGGCGGCCATTGCCGCGAGGGTAAAGCGCAACGCATCCGCACCGAATTCGTCGATCAGCGCCAGCGGGTCGATGACGTTGCCCTTCGACTTCGACATCTTCTGGCCCTTCTCGTCGCGGACCAGGGCGTGGATGTAGACGGTACTGAAGGGTTCGGTCGTCATGTAATGATCGCCGAACATCATCATCCGGGCGACCCAGAAGAAGATGATGTCGAAGCCGGTGACCAGAACGCTGGTCGGATAGTAGTTGGCAAGCTCCGCCGTCTTGTCCGGCCATCCGAGCGTCGAGAAGGGCCACAGTGCGGAGGAGAACCACGTGTCGAGAACGTCCTCGTCCCGGTAGAGAGCGATCGTCGCGGCATCGGCGCCCTCGCCCTCCCAGCGCGCGAGCGCGTCGTCCTGGGCGATCACTTCGCAGCTCTTGCCATAGTGTGCCTGAGCCGCTGCAATCGCGTCTTCTTCGGTGCGTTCGACAAAGATCTTGCCGTCGGGCCCGTACCAGGCGGGGATGCGATGGCCCCACCACAGCTGGCGCGAAATGCACCAGGGCTGGATGTTCTCCATCCACTCGAAATAGGTCTTTTCCCAGTTGCGCGGCACGAACTCGGTCCGCCCCTCGCGCACGCTGGCGATCGCCGGCTTCGCCAGCGTCTTGGCGTCGACATACCACTGGTCGGTCAGGAGAGGCTCGATCGGAACGCCGCCGCGATCGCCGTGCGGCACCATATGCGCATGCGGCTCGACCCGGTCGAGCAGGCCCCTTTCGTCCATCGCCTCGACCAGACGCTTGCGCACGTCGAACCGGTCGCCCCCTTCGAAGGCATCCATCGTCGCGGCAAGTTCGCCGGTCTGAGCGAGACCCTCGAGAAACTCCGGATTGTCGCGCAGCCGAACCCGCGCCTCCCGGTCGAGCACCGAGATCATCGGCAGGTCGTGCCGACGGCCGACCTCGAAATCGTTGAAATCATGCGCCGGGGTGATCTTGACCGCACCGGAGCCCGCATCCGGGTCGGCATAGTCGTCCGCGACGATGGGAATCCGGCGCCCGACCAGCGGCAGGATCACATGCTTGCCGATGAGATCGCGATAGCGCGGATCCTCCGGGTTCACGGCGACCGCCGTGTCGCCGAGCATCGTCTCCGGGCGCGTCGTCGCGACGGTGATATAGGTCCGCGTCTCATAGGCGGTCGGATTGCCGTCCTCATCCCACTCGACAGGCGCTTCAAAGCTCTCGCCCGCCTCGAGCGGATAGCGGAAATGCCAGAGATTGCCCTGGATCTCGCGCTGCTCGACCTCAAGGTCCGAAATTGCGGTAAGGAACCGCGGGTCCCAGTTCACAAGGCGCTTGTCCTTGTAGATCAGCCCCTCGCGATACAGGCTGATGAACACCTCGAGCACAGCCTTCGACAGGCCCTCGTCCATCGTGAAGCGCTCGCGCGACCAGTCGCAGGACGCCCCCAGCCGCTTGAGCTGGTTCAGGATCATGCCGCCGGATTCAGCCTTCCACTCCCAGACGCGCTCGACGAATTTCTCGCGGCCCATGGCGCGCCGGTCCGGCTCCTGGCGCTCGGCGAGCTGACGCTCGACAACCATCTGCGTCGCGATGCCCGCGTGGTCCATGCCCGGCTGCCACAGCACGTCTCGACCGCGCATGCGTTCGAAGCGCACCAGAATGTCCTGCAACGTGTTGTTGAGGGCATGTCCCATGTGCAGGGACCCGGTGACATTGGGCGGCGGAATGACGATGGAATAGGACGCCGCACCGGGTTCGGCGCCGGCGCCGGCCTTGAACGCGTCGGCCTTTTCCCAGATCCCCGCGATACGGGGTTCGACAGTTGCGGCATCGTAAGACTTGTCGAGCATTGTTTTTCTCGGATCCTGAAAACTGAACGCGTGGTTACTCGCAGGCGCGGCGCCAAGTCAACCGTCGCCGGGAAGTGGGCGACAGCAAGGCGGCCGGATCATGAGCGGAAAATAAATGCGCCGCCCCGGAAGGGCGGCGCGGAGAGAAGCACAAAAAGGACGTTCGCCCTCCTACCGGCCGCGCGATACCCGCTCGATTTCCTGCCGTACGAGGCGCTCGACCATCGGAGGAAGGTTTTCATCGAGCCAGGACTTCAGCATCGGGCGCAGCATCTCCTTCACCAGATCCTCAAGCGTCCGGGCGTTGTTGGACAGGATCGTGCCGGCGAGATTGTTGAAGGCCGAATGCACCGCCTGGTTTGCCGTCGGAGACAGGAGTTCCTCGGTGAACCGCTCGCTCGTCGTCTGGGAGGCAGCGGCGGGTGCCGGCTCTTCTTCCACAAAGGCGATGTCGCCGACCTCTTCCTCGGCGCTGGCAAGACCCTCGACCATTTCGAACGCATCGTCTGCATCCGCAACGGCCAGGTCCTCGGTGAGCTCGAGAACGTCATCCGCCTCGCCGTCGGCCTCCGCCTCGACCTCGGGTTCCGGCTCGCTTTTCGCTTCGGGCTCCTGGAACTCGATCTCGTCGTCACCAGCGGAATCGAACAGCTTGTCGAGATCGTCCTGCGACATCTCGGCGGAGGCATCCTCCGCGACAACGGCTTCCGGCCCGGCTGCACTGTCTTCCGCTTCCGCTGCGGGCGTTTCCTCGTCGGAGATGATCCGGCGAATAGACGCCAGAATTTCCTCCATGGAGGGTTCCTGAGCTTGATTGGCGTTGGCCATACCGATCCCCGTACTCGACTACTGCGATGCCCGGGCCAAAAACCCGACATCAAGGCTGAGACTCATGCCTCACGCCGTTCCGCGACTCACATGTTAAGAATATAACGCGTTCCAGCGCCGCGGGAAAAGCACAACGCAACGACGAATCCGCAGCATCGCTCTTGTCAAGCGCAAGAAAGTGCCGATTCCGCTAGAATTCGGACAATTCCCGCACTCGCTGAGCGTATTCGGCCGGTAAAATACGTCGATTTTCAGCGGCCATCCGGCGTCGTGAGGCCGTACCAGCTGTTGCGAACCTTCTTGTAATGCGCCTTTTCGTCATAGCGCGCGACGGCAAGCCCAAGACGGTCGGCGGTCAGGGCGCCGGTTGCCGCAAGCAGGGCATAGGCCGCAACAGTCCGGTTGCGCTGAGCAGTCACCAGGCTGACCCGGCTGTTGACCAGCTCAAACTGGGCATTCAGCACATCAAGCGTGGTGCGCTGCCCGACCCGCTGCTCTTCGATCACGCCCTCGAGGGCAAGCTGGTTCGCGGAGACCGCGTCCTGCGCGGCGGCGATAGAAGCGACGGCGGCCTGATATTGCCCCCAGGCCGATACGATCGTTGCCCGGATCTGGTCGCGCGCCACGTCGAGCTGGATGCGGGTCTGGCCGAGATCCTCCTTCGCCTGACGGACACGCGAGGAAACGGCACCGCCCTGGTAGAGCGGGATGGAAACACGGCCGAAAATGCTGGCGGAATCCACCGTATCCACGGTCGAGGAGGTCGGCGGGCTCCACTGGCGCTGGACATTGCCTTCAAGCGTCACGGTGGGCAGCAACTCGCCTTCCGTGGTCTTCACGGCGAAGACGGCCGCATCGACCAGATGCTGCGCGGACAGGATCGAGGGATGGTTGGCGGCACCCGAGCCGAGGGCGGCATCCAGCCCCTTGGGCAAACGACCGTAGATCGAGGTGCGCGCGGACAGGCGCTTGGGGTCCTCGCCGACCAGCTGCCGATAGATCGCGCGGCTGGTGTTCACATTGGCCATCGCCAGGTTGAGATCGGACTGCGCCTCGGAAAACCGGGCGCGGGCCTGCGACACGTCGGTGCGCGTGCCCTCGCCTACCTCGAAACGGTCCTCGGCGGCCCGCACCTGCTCCGAGAGAAACTCCAGGCTGCTGCGGCGCAGGGAGACGATCGCGGTGTTGGAGATCACGTCCATATAGGCGGTGGCCGCCTGCTGGAGAATCGCCTGTTCGGTGGCGCGCAGGCTCTCGCGCTCAGAGCGAACGACGGCCTCGGCCTGACGTGTGGAATTCACCGTGCGAAAGCCGCGAAAGATGTTCTGCGTCAGCGACAGTCCCGCCGTGGCGGTGTTGCGGTAACTGGCGCGTCCCGGAACGGAATCGGAATATTGCGCTCCGACGTCGAAGCGGCCGAACACCTGCGGACGCCACCCCGACAGCGCCTGCGGCACCCGCTCGTCGACCGAGCGCAAGGTTGCCCGCGCCGCGTTGATCGTCGGATTGTTGGCGTAGGTTTGCGCCAGGGCCTCGTCAATTGACTGGGCATGGCCAATGCCAGGAACCGCTCCCGAAAGCACGAGAAAGGCGGCCGCACCAAGCCAGTAACCACTGCGTTTCACGTCGAGTACCCCTGTTGACCTCTGTCGGTCCGCCTGGCGCCACCTTTGAAGACAGGTGTCGCGACAAGCGCCCTGTTTGTCCGCGAACCGACGGTTCGCAATCGCCTCAATCGAAATCAGGCCGTGTCGTTTTCGACATTCTCGCCTGCGAAAAATCCCTCGCCCGCCGAAGCGGCGGGAACCGGAGCATACTGTTACCGCGCTGACCGGCGGAGACAACCGCGCAAACTCCCGCTGCCGACTATTCCCGGGGTTATGCGTCCTCGCGGCAACACACGCGACACGCGCCACCTCAAGAATCGGAAATGCGGCCAGGCCAGGAGCCTGCGCCGCACCAGATCCTCGACAGGGACAAGACGCCGTTGCGGCCTAGAACACGAATTCCTTCGCAACACGATAGCCCGGCAAGACATGGGCGGACGCGTTGAAGGCGAAGCGACCCGACACAACCTCGCCGGAGCGGACATAAAGACGCGCAGCCCCCGCGCCGCCCTCGCCCTCGATCGTGACCAGCCGGCCGCCATCCTTCATCTGCGCCGTCAGCGCATCCGGCAATGTCTCGATGGCCCCATCGATGACGATAACGTCATAGGGTCCTTCGGACGCGGCGCCGGTCACCAGATCGCCATCGACCACGGCGGCGTTCTCGATCCCGAGATCGACCAGAAGATCGGAGGCCGCGGCCGTTGCCTCGGCCGTCTCCTCGAGCCCGACGACCGAGCCGGCAAGCTCGGCGAGCACAGCAACGCTGTAACCGGTGGCGCAGCCGACGCACAACACGACGTCGTCCTTGCGCACGCCGGCAAGCTGAACGAGCTTGGCAAAGACATGCGGCTTCATCAGGTACCGCTGCGTGTCGCCCAGGGACAGGGGGATGTCGCTATCGCTGTAGGCAATGCAGCGCTTGGACGCCGGCACGAAACGTTCACGCGGGACCTTTCCCATGGCGTCGAGGATGCCATGGTCCGTTACGTCGTTGGTCCGCAACTGATTGTCGACCATATGGGTACGAGCCCGTTCGAAGTCGCCCATTGCGCGCCTCTTCAGCTTAGCGAGTGAGTGGTTCCGGTTCATTACCGGGGTCCGGTGCCTGTGACAAGCTGTGCGGTGCGAGATAGAGTTTGGCAATGCCTCATTTCGCGACGCATTCGCATGAACGGCCCGGCTGCGGCCAATCGCCCTTCGCCGCCTCACATCGCATTGGGCAAGCCGCACGTCAGCTGCGCCCTTCGCCCGATCATGTGCCAAGACCACTTGGCTCCTAGTGACGTCCGGCCGCTTTCGAAAATAACGGTCTCATCACGGTCCTTCGCAGATCTTTCCAGTGAAAATTGTCATTTTTGACAGTAGACCACTTGCCGGCAGGCGCCATGCGCGCGTGAGAATGGCGGCCGCGATCGTGACAGCAGGTCAACACTGCCGATCTTGAGGTCCGCCCCCGCAACGGAGATTGCGACCATGCATTTCGGAGACCCCTTTGCAGGCCCGATACCGGATCTCGACTGGTCCCTCGACTGGCGCTTCGACCAGATGGTGCGCAAGCTCGAGACCAACGACCTGATGGCCGTCGCGCGCACGGTCGCCTTGCAACACTTCGGCGCGCCGGAAATCGACAACCTGACGCGCGAACAAAAGCGCGTGTTCGTCGAGGATTGCATGACTGCCGTTCGTTCGGCACGGGCCCGGAAATCAACCCCGGCTTGATGCTGTTCGCCGAAACGATCTCGCCCGCTTGCCGCAAAGAGGGCCATGCCGAGGCCTGCAACGATACGAAAATCCTGAACCGCGAATTGCACTAAGCTGGCGTCTTTCGATGCAACCGCAGCGCAAACAGGCCAAGATACGGCAGATCGATTCGCTTGCACGCAACACCCAAACCCAATGCCTTCCCCTCGGAGACTGAAATGCTGCTCGACGTTCGCACCTACAGATGTCGCCCCGGCACGCTTGCCGCCCATCTGAAACTCTACGAAACCCGCGGAAAGGAGGCACAGACGCGCCATCTCGGGCAGCCGGTTGCCTTTCTCCTGACCGAGACCGGGGATCCGAATGAGTACATCCACATCTGGGCATACGAAAACGCCGGCGACCGCGAGGCGCGGCGCGCGGCCATGTGGGCCGATCCCGAGTGGCTTGAATATCTGCGGCTCAGCGGCGAGCTCGGCGCGCTGGAGAGCCAGTCGAACCGGCTGATGAAACCCGCCGGTTTCTACAAGGCTCCGGTTCGGCCCTGATGCAAGACCGCGGCAGCGGGTCCGGCCCGCCGCCGCGTACGATCAGGTCGCGGGCAGCGCTTGGGAGCGGGCTATGCCGGATCAGCTGCTCGGCGGCTTGAACGGCAGATCGTCAAGCGTCAGCCCCGAATACACCCTCAGCCAGTAGAAAGCGGCGAAGACGACGGCGGCGATGGCCGTGGTCAGCAAGGCCTTCTTGAGCAAGTGCGGGCGCCTGGGCGCGCTTGCCTCGGTTCCGGGCGTGACGTCGCCGCTTTCCTCCTGCGTGACCACGCCGATCGGCAAGATCGCAAAGAGAATGATCCACCAGATGATGAAGAAGATGGCAAGCGAGGAGACGAGAGACACGGCCTGTTGGTTCCAATCGTTTGGGATCTGTGGACGGGCAACCGGGTGCCGCAATGCCCCGCAAATGACAACGCGGGACCGGATTGCGGCACAGCGGGGCTACACCTGTTCGAGTTCGACGAGCGTTCCGTTGAAGTCTTTCGGATGGAGAAACAGCACCGGCTTGCCATGCGCGCCGATCTTCGGTTCCCCCGTGCCAAGGACCCTGGCACCGCTTTCCTTCAGCCGGTCGCGCGCGGCAATGATATCCTCCACCTCGTAACACACGTGATGGATCCCGCCGGACGGGCTGCGTTCCAGGAAGGCGGCGATCGGCGACCCCTCGCCAAGCGGCTCGAGCAACTCGATCTTCGTGTTGGGCAGCTCGATGAACACCACCGTGACGCCATGGTCGGGCTCGGCCTGCGGCTGCGACACCCGGGCACCCAGAGTGTCGCGGTACATCGCGACCGCGGGCCCGAGTTCCGGCACTGCAATTGCCACGTGATTCAACCGTCCGATCATTCAAGCCTCCCGCTCAATTTCGTCCAAGCGCCGTCCGCAACAAGGACCGTCCTCATTGTGGGAGAGCCGGCCGCATCCGGCCAGCCCCCAAAACGTCACACGCGCGCGACGAGCGCCTGGGTCAGCGGCTTCTTGCCCCAGCAGTCGCGCACCGCGGCCCGGGCGGCACGGCGGGCGGCCTCGGCCACGACATCGAGGTTCTTGCGGCGGTTCTTCGGAATGCTCTCCAGCGCATGGATGACCTCGTCGATCACGATGTCCTCCATGTCGTCGCCGTCCTCGTCGGTTTCCGGCAGGCCGAAGAGCGCCGCCTGCGGCTCCCCGACAAGATCCCCGCGCGCATCCACGACGACAGACACCACGATCGCACCGGCGAACGACAGCTTGCGCCGTTCCTGCACCCCGGTTTCTTCCGGGTCGCCGAAGATCATCCCGTCCTTGACCTCGATCCCGACCGGAATCTCGTCGACGATATCCAGCCGGCCCGGCGACAGGCGGACGAGATCGCCGTTGCGCGCGATCATCGTGTTCTTGATGCCATGCGCCTTGGCAAGATCATGGTGAGCCTTGAGGTGCATGGCCTCGCCATGCGCGGGAATCAGCGCCTGCGGCTTGAGCAGGTCGTAGAGTTGGGTCAGTTCGCCCCTGCGCGGATGGCCGGAGACATGCACCAGCGCGTCACGGTCGGTGACGATCTCGACGCGGGCCTCGGCGAGCTTGTTGACGATCGCATTCACCGCCTTCTCGTTGCCGGGGATCGTGCGCGAGGAAAACACCACCATGTCGCCTTTGGACAGCGCGACGTTCCGGTGATCGCCGGCCGCGATCCGCGCAAGTGCCGCCCGCTCCTCGCCCTGGCTGCCGGTGAGCAGCAGAACGACCTTTTCAGGCGGCAGATAACCGTAGGCATCCTCGGAGAGGAACGCCGGAAGGTCGTCCATATAGCCGAGCTCGGTCGCGACCTCGATCGCACGGTGCATCGAGCGTCCCATCACCACCACATCGCGGTCCGCCGCCTTCGCGGCCAGGGCTATGGAACGGATCCGCGCCACATTGGAGGCGAAGGTCGTGACGGCCACGCGCCGCTTCGCCCCCTGGATCACGCGGGTCAGATCCGCCGCGACGTCCATTTCGCTCGGGCTGACGCCATCGCGCACGGCATTGGTGGAATCGCAGATCAGCGCGCGAACGCCCTCTTCGCCAAGCTGTGCCAGGCGTTCGACGTCGATCGGCCGGCCAATGCCCGGTGTCGGATCGATCTTCCAGTCGCCGGAATGCACCACCAGACCGGCGGGCGTGCGAATCGCCAATGCGCAAGGTTCGGGAATGGAGTGCGACATCGCCACCATTTCTACATCGAACGGCCCGAGCTGGAACCGGTCGCCCTGCTTCACCACGCTGACCGGGATCTTGTCGACACCCGGCTCGCTTTGCGTCTTCGCAGCCAGCAGCCCCGCGGTGAATGGCGTCATGTAGAGCGGCGCCTTGAGCCGCGGCCACAGATGGATCAGCGCGCCATAGTGATCCTCATGGGCATGGGTGATCACGATGCCGTCCAGCCGGTCGAGCTTGTCCTCGATGTAGCTGATGTCCGGCACCACGATGTCGACGCCCGGAAGGTCCGGGCCGGCAAATGTCACACCGCAATCGACCATCAGCCAACGCCGCTCGTGAGCGGGGCCGTAGCCGTAAAGTGCCATGTTCATGCCGATCTCGCCGAGACCGCCGAGCGCGACGAATACGAGCTCCTGATCGCCCGTCATCCTGTACTCCTATCTGACCGCCACTGGCGGCGCGCAGTCATATCCGCGCTTGTCAAAAAAACACATCGCCGGCGGAGATCGTCGTCATCGACCCATCCGCGCCGCGCAACAAGAGACGGCCCTCCTCGTCGAGACCGACGAAGGATCCGTGAAGCTCGTCCTGGCTCAGGCGAACGCGGATCGGCATGCCAATCCCTTGCGCCCGCGACAGCCAATCCGTGAGGATGCCCGAAAATTCCTCGTGTCTCCAACGGTCGAGCTGCCTCGAAACGCTCTCCGCCAGAGCCCCAAATCCGATCTCCGGCGTAACCCGGTAGCCCAGCCCCGCCAAGTCGGCAGCCGCATAGTCGGCAAGCTCCGGGTGGTGGGAAATGTTCAGACCGAACCCGCAGGCCACAGCCCGCCGGCCTTCGCCGACGACGGCGGCCTCCAGCAGGATACCGGATATCTTGGCGCCGTCCACGAGCAGATCGTTCGGCCACTTCAGCCGGACCAGCCGATGCGTCCCGCACATCCGGTCAACCGCATCGGCAAGCGCAAGCGCACAGACCAGCGGAAGCTGGCCAAGCCGCGCCGGATCGGCCGGATCGATCAAGAGCAGCGACGCATAGAGATTGCCCGGCTCCGACGCCCAGGGGCGACCGCGCCGGCCGCGCCCGCCCGTCTGACGGCGGGCCACTACCCATAGTTTCCCTGCATCGCCGTTGTGGGCATGATCAAGGGCGACCGCATTGGTCGAGCCGACAGTCTCCAGACCGACGACGCGATACGGCGGAACCGCCGGGATCGGATGCACCCGGCCGTCGAACGACAGGCCCGCGATCAGAACAGCGTCCCGGCTGCAGCCGCTGCCATCTCGACGATGGACCCCGCGAATACCACGAAGAACATGACGAACAGGCTCGACAGGCCAAGCGTGAACTTCAGCTCGACCGGCATCGGCAGGAAGGCGCGGGCCGGCTCGTCGAAGAACATCACCTTGACGATCCGCAGATAATAATAGGCGCCGACAACCGATGACAGGATGCCGATGATCGCCAGCGGATAAAGACCCGCCTCCACCGCAGCGAGGAACACGTAGAACTTCGCGAAGAACCCGACGAAGGGCGGAATTCCGGCAAGCGAGAACAGGATGACGCCCAGAAGAACCGCCATCGGCAGGTTGGTGCGCGCAAGACCGCTGAGATCGGAGATCTCCTCGACCATGCCCTCCTTGCGGCGCATCGACAGGATGCAGGCAAAGGCGCCGAGCGTCATCGCCAGATAGGCGGTCATATAGATCACGACGCCTTCCACGCCGGCCTGCGTTCCGGCCGCGAGGCCTACAAGCGCAAAGCCCATATGACCGATGGACGAATAGGCCATCAGGCGCTTGATGTTGTGCTGGCCGATCGCCGCGAAAGCGCCAAGCGCCATGGAGGCGATCGAGACGAAGACGATGATCTGCTGCCAGTCGTGGGTGACCGGCTCGAAGGCATCGATCACGATGCGCGTCAGCATGCCCATCGCCGCGATCTTGGGGGCCGCCGCAAAGAAGGCCGTGACCGGGGTCGGCGCGCCCTCATAGACATCCGGCGTCCACATGTGGAACGGAACGGCGGAGACCTTGAATGCCAGACCGGCGAGAATGAACACGAGACCGAACACGAGGCCGAGCGACGATCCGCCCTGGGCGGTGATGGCAGCCGCGATCTCCGGGAAACCCGTGTTGCCGGTAAAACCGTAAACAAGCGACATGCCGTAGAGCAGCATGCCCGACGAGACCGATCCGAGCACGAAATACTTCAGGCCCGCTTCCGTGGAGCGCACGCTGTCCCGGTTGAAGGCAGCGATCACATAGAGCGCCAGGGACTGAAGCTCGAGCCCGAGATAGAGGATGATCAGGTCGTTGGCCGACAGCATCAGCATCATGCCGAGCGTCGCCAGCAGGATCAGCACCGGATACTCGAACTGCTCGAAATTCTCGTTGCGCGCGAAGGCCACCGACATGGCGATCGCAAATCCCGAGCCGATAAGCGTCAGGATCTTGAGATAGGTGGCAAAGCCGTCGAGCACGAAGGCGCCATGGAAGGTCGAGGTGCTCGTGATGCCGAATTGCGCCGGCAACAGCAGCGGCAGCGCCGCCACCGCCAGCAGCGCAACGGCGAGTGCGGTGACGTAGCGAACGGCCGTCCGCCCGCCGAAGACGCCCAGCATCAGCAGTGCCAGCGAACCGCCTGCGAGAAACAGCTCCGGCAATGCAGGCGCGAGGTCAGGGAGTTGATTGTAAGCAGTCATGGCTCGTCTCTCGTCCTCAACCCGTCAATGCGCCAGCATGGCGGTGGAATTCGCGGCCTCGATCGCCGCCTGGTAGTTGGTCACCAGCGCCGTGACCGACGCGGCCGTGGCGTCGAGGATGGGTGCGGGATAGAAACCGAACAGGATCGTCAGGATGATCATCGGCACGATGATCACGCGCTCGCGCAGGCTGAGATCCATGATCGACTTCAGGCTTTCCTTGTCGAGCGCGCCGAAGACGACGCGCTTGTAGAGAAACAGCGCATAGGCGGCCGACAGGATCACACCGGTGGTTGCGATCAACGCGACCCAGGTGTTCACCTGGAAGGCGCCCATCAGCGTCAGGAACTCGCCGACGAAACCGCTGGTGCCCGGCAGACCGACATTCGCCATCGTGAAGATCAGGAAAGCGACCGCATAGAACGGCATCCGGTTCACGAGCCCGCCGTAGGCAGAGATATCGCGCGTGTGCATCCGGTCGTAGATCACGCCCACGCAGAGGAACAGCGCGCCCGAGACGATGCCGTGCGACAGCATCTGGAAGAGCGCACCCTGCACCCCCTGCTCGGTCATGGTGAAGATGCCCATCGTCACGTACCCCATGTGGGCGACGGAGGAATAGGCGATCAGCTTCTTGATGTCTTCCTGGGCGAGCGCCACCAGCGAGGTGTAGACGATGGCGATGACCGACAGCGTGAAGACCATCGGAGCGAACATCTCGCTCGCAAGCGGGAACATCGGCAGCGAGAAGCGCAGGAAGCCGTAGCCGCCCATCTTCAGCAGGATCGCGGCCAGGATAACGGAGCCGGCCGTCGGTGCCTCCACGTGCGCATCGGGCAGCCAGGTGTGGACCGGCCACATCGGCATCTTCACGGCAAAGGACGCGAAGAACGCCAGCCACAGCCACGTCTGCATTCCGGCCGGGAACCCGTGCGCCATGAGCGTCGGGATATCCGTCGTGCCGGCATCCCAATACATCGCCATCAGCGCGATCAGCATCAGCAGCGAGCCGAGCAGCGTGTAGAGGAAGAACTTGTAGCTCGCGTAGACGCGCCGCTTGCCGCCCCAGACACCGATGATCAGGAACATCGGGATCAGACCGGCCTCGAAGAACACGTAGAACATGACGAGATCAAGCGCGCAGAACACGCCGATCATCAGCGTTTCAAGCACCAGAAACGCGATCATGTATTCCTTCACCCGCATCTGGACGCTGTTCCAGCTGGCCAGGATGCAGAAGGGCATGAGGAAGGTCGTGAGGATGACGAAGAGCATCGAGATGCCGTCGACGCCCATGCGGTAGCCGATGTTGCCGCCCAGCCACTCGCTGCTTTCCTCGAACTGGAAACCGGGGTTCTGCGGATCGAACCCGCCCCAGATGAAGAGCGACACCAGGAAGGTGAACACCGTCGTGATCAGCGCGACCCGGCGCATGTTGTCCTTGGCGCCGGCATCCTCGCCGCGCACCAGCAGGATGAAGAACACACCGACGAGCGGAAGGAAGGTCGTGATGGAAAGAAGCGGCCAGTTGCTCATCAGTGAGCGCCCCCGACGGAGAACATGGACCAGGTGATCAGCGCGGCAACGCCGATCAGCATGGCGAATGCATAGTGATAGAGGTACCCGGTCTGAAGCCGGACGACCCAGGTTGTGACGTTCTGGACACGCGCGGCAACGCCATCAGGTCCCATGCCGTCGATGACCGTGCCATCGCCCTTCTTCCAGAGCTGGCGGCCGATCCACATGGCGGGACGCACGAAGATCGCGTCATAGAGCTCGTCGAAATACCACTTGTTCAGGAGGAAGCGGTACAGGCCGTCGTGCCGCTCCGCCAGCTGGCGCGGGATCTCCGGCGAGCGGATATAGAACAGCCACGCAACCGCGAAACCGCCTAGCATCATGACGAAGGGCGATGCCTTCACCCACAGCGGAACCTCGTGGATGTCGTGAAGGACATGGTTCTCCTCCGACACGAAGAGCGCGCCCTTCCAGAAGGCGTCATAGCCGTCGCCGATGAACACGCCCTTGAAGACGAAGCCGGCAAGGAGTGCGCCGACCGCAAGGATCATCAGCGGCACGGTCATCACCAGCGGGCTTTCGTGGACGTGCTTCATCACGTCGACCGAAGCCCGCGGCTTGCCGTGGAAGGTCATGAATGCGAGGCGCCACGAGTAGAAGGACGTCAGCGCCGCCGCTGCCACCGTCAGCCAGAAGGCGTAATGCGCAAAGACGTTATGCCCGACGTAGGCCGCCTCGATGACCGCATCCTTGGAGAAGAAGCCGGCGGTCAGCGGGAAACCGGTCAATGCCAGCGTGCCGATCACCATCATCCAGTAGGTCAGCGGGATGTGCTTGCGCAGTCCGCCCATCTTGCGCATGTCCTGCTCGTTCGACACGGCATGGATCACCGAGCCGGCGCCAAGGAACAGCAGCGCCTTGAAGAAGGCATGGGTGAACAGGTGGAAGATCGCGATGGAGTAACCGCCAACGCCAAGTGCCACGAACATGTAGCCAAGCTGCGAACAGGTCGAATAGGCAATCACCCGCTTGATGTCGTTCTGCACAAGACCGACGGTCGCGGCGAAGAACGCCGTCGTCGCGCCGAAGAGCGTCACCACCGTCAGGGCCGTATGCGACAGCTCGAAGATCGGCGACAGGCGCGCGACCATGAACACGCCGGCCGTGACCATGGTGGCGGCGTGAATGAGCGCGGATACCGGCGTCGGGCCTTCCATGGCGTCGGGAAGCCAGGTGTGCAGCAGGAACTGCGCCGACTTGCCCATGGCGCCCATGAAGAGCAGCAGGCACACGACGGTGAGTGCGGCGTCCTGGCTCAGCTCTGCACCGAGGAACGTCAGGACCGTGCGCGGCTCCTCCGCGGCAAAGGCCTGGGCGTTGGCGAAGATCGTGTCGTAATCCGTGGAGTTGAACAGGTAGAAGACGCCGAAAATGCCGAGAATGAAGCCGAAGTCACCGACCCGGTTGACGACGAAGGCCTTCATCGCCGCCGCGTTGGCCGACGGCTTCTTGTACCAGAAGCCGATCAGCAGATAGGACGCGAGACCCACGCCTTCCCAGCCGAAGAACATCTGCAGCAGGTTGTCGGAGGTCACCAGCATCAGCATGGCGAAGGTGAACAGCGACAGATAGGCGAAGAAGCGCGGCCGATGCGGATCGTGGTGCATGTAGCCGATGGAATAAACATGCACGAGCGCGGACACCGAGTTGACCACCACCAGCATGACGGCGGTCAGCGTGTCGACGCGAATGGTCCAGTCGACGCTGAAGGTGCCGGAGGTCATCCAGCGCAGCAGCGTTTCGCGCGCAACCGGCGTTTCCCCGAAGCCGATGGAGAAGAACGCGACCCACGACAGCAGCGCTGCGACGATGAGAAGCCCGGAGGTGATGTACTCGCTCGCCTTGGCACCGATCGCGCGGCCGAACAGGCCGGCAATCAGGAACCCGACGAGGGGCAGGAAGACGATAGCCTGATACATGGCGGCCCTACCCCTTCATCATGTTAACGTCTTCAACCGCGATGGAGCCGCGGTTGCGATAGAAGACGACGAGGATCGCGAGCCCGATGGCCGCTTCCGCCGCGGCGACCGTCAGCACGAGCAGGGCAAAGACCTGACCGACGAGATCACCGAGGAACGACGAGAAGGCTACCAGGTTGAGGTTCACCGACAGGAGCAGGAGTTCCACCGACATCAGGATGACGATGACGTTCTTCCGGTTCAGGAAGATCCCGAAGATCCCGATCGTGAACAATATAGCTGCGACCGCCAGATAGTGTGACAGACCGATTTCCATGGGCGCCTCGCGATGCTCCCCGATTAAGACTTGCAAGCTGGCACGCGCAGCGGATGCCGCGCGGCCGGAATGACTGTGATGAGGATCCTCAGATCCCCTTGCCGGTTTCGACCTTCCGCACCTCGATGGCGGCGTCCCGGGTCCGTCCCACCTGGGTGGAGATGTCCTGGCGCTTCACGCCCTCCTTGTGGCGCAGCGTCAGCACGATCGCCCCGATCATCGCCACCAGCAGCACCAGACCGGCCGTCTGGAAATACAGGATGTAGCGCGTGTAGATCAGCTGCCCGAGTGCGGAGACGTTGGCTCCATCCTGCGGCACCGGTGCCGGCGCCGAGGTGTTTGCGATCACCTCCGGCGAGATCACCCAAACCCCGAGCACCAGCAGGAGCTCGACCAGCAGGACCATCCCGATCAGGCCGCCCACCGGCATGTACTGCAGGAACCCCTGGCGCATCTCGACGAAATCGACGTCGAGCATCATCACCACGAAGAGGAACAGCACCATGACGGCGCCGACATAGACGACGACCAGCAGCATCGCCAGGAATTCGGCGCCGAGCAGGATGAAGAGACCGGCGGCATTGAAGAACGCCAGAATCAGGAACAGCACCGAATGCACGGGATTGCGCGAGGCAATCACCATGAAGGCGGACGCCACGGCGATCGCGGCGAAGAGATAGAAGAAGATGGCTTGCAGAACCATGTCGCGGTGTGCCCCCGTCACCATGTTGAGTGGGCTTGTTCCCGAACAAGACGGCCTCGTCTTAGACCAGCCGCTGCCCGGCGTCCACTCCCCGCGCCTTATCGATAAGGCGCATCCATGGCGATGTTGTTTGCGATTTCCCGCTCCCAGCGATCGCCGTTCGCGAGGAGTTTTTCCTTGTCGTAATAGAGCTCTTCACGGGTCTCCGTGGCGAACTCGAAATTCGGACCCTCGACAATGGCGTCCACCGGACAGGCTTCCTGGCAGAAGCCGCAGTAGATGCATTTCACCATGTCGATGTCGTAACGCGTCGTGCGGCGCGTCCCGTCGTTGCGGCGCGGGCCTGCCTCGATGGTGATGGCCTGCGCCGGGCAGATCGCTTCGCACAGCTTGCAGGCGATGCAGCGCTCCTCACCGTTGGGATAGCGACGCAACGCATGCTCGCCGCGAAAACGCGGGCTGACCGGCCCCTTCTCGAAGGGGTAGTTGATCGTCGGCTTCGGCTTGAAGAAGTAGCGCATCGCCAGAAAGAAGGCGGACACGAACTCCTTGAGCAAGAGCGACTTGGCAGCCTGTTGCAGTGCCATGGCGTCGAGCCTCGTTCTCTCGTTTCCAATCGGGCGGTTCCCGGGGTCATCCCGCGCCCGTGTTCACATCTCTCCCCGCCCCTGTCCGGCGGGATCAACTCGCATTAGCCGGCCAGCGACCGGCCCGCGAGGTATCCGATCAGCGGGAACGCGATCAGACCGCACCCAAGGACCAGATAGCGGATCTGCTCCATGTAGCGATCGAGAAAACCCTGTTTCCCGATCCGCTGGTTCTGCCGTTCCGCCGCGCCCTTCAGAACGCCGATGACGATCTTGTAGTCGATCCAGCCGATGTAGAGCCCGATGGCCGCGCCGATCAGACCCGCAAGAGAGAACGACATTCAAGACCCTCTCGACCCGTCACGCGCCGGTGGGCGCCCAGCCCATCGCCATCAGGACGCCGGCGACCACGACGACCATGACCAGCGACAGCGGAAGGAACACCTTCCAGCCAAGGCGCATCAGTTGGTCGTAGCGGTAGCGCGGGACCATCGCCTTGACCATCGCGAACATGAAGAACACCAGCAGCGACTTCAGCAGGAACCAGATCACGCCCGGCACCCAGGTGAAGGGCGCGAAATCAAGCGGCGGAAGCCAGCCGCCCAGGAACAGGATGGTCGTCAGCGAGCACATCAGCGCGATGGCGACATATTCGCCCAGCATGAACATCATGTAGGGCGTCGAGCCGTATTCGACCATGAAGCCGGCGACAAGCTCCGATTCCGCCTCCGCCAGATCGAACGGCGGACGGTTCGTCTCCGCAAGCGCGGAAATGAAGAACACCACGAACATCGGGAACAGCGGCAGCCAGTACCAGTTCAGGAACGTCAGCCACGGCACGCCGAGCATTGTGGCAAGGCCGGTCTCCTGCGACAGCACGATCTGCGACAGGTTGAGCGATCCCGCGCACATCAGCACCGTGACGATCACGAAGCCGATGGACACCTCATAGGACACCATCTGCGCCGCTGAGCGAAGCGCCGACAAGAACGGATACTTCGAGTTCGATGCCCAACCGCCGATGATGATGCCGTACACGCTGAGCGAGGAGATCGCGAAGATGAAGAGAATGCCGACATTGATATCGGCGATCACCCAGCCGTCCGCGACGGGCACCACCGCCCAGGCGGCCAGCGCCAGCGTCACCGTGACCAGCGGCGCGAGCAGGAACAGCCCCTTGTTGGCGCCGGCCGGAATGACCGGCTCCTTGAGCACGAACTTCAGAAGATCGGCGAAGGACTGCAGCAGGCCCCAGGGGCCAACCACATTCGGACCCCGGCGAATCTGCACTGCCGCCCAGATCTTGCGATCCGCGTAGAGGATATACGCCACGATCACCAGCAGCACGACGAGAAGCAACACGCTCTGCGCCAGCATGATGATCAGCGGGAAAAGGTAATCCGCCCAGAAGTCCGCCATAATAGCCCCCGTTTACTCCGCGGCCTCTGCCGCACGCGCCTTGGCGAGAGCCGAACATTCGGCCATCGTCGCCGACGCACGCGCGATCGGATTGGTCATGTAGAAATCGCTCACCGCATTGTGGAACGCGGCCGAGTCCGGCTTTCCGCCGAGCTTTGCCAGTGCATCGACGCCCGACCCGTCGCCAGCCGCGATACCGTCGATTTCCGCCATATGCGGATGCACTTCGTAAAGCGCCGCCCGCAGCTCGCCAAGCGAGTCATACGGCAGTTGCGCCCCGAGCTGCGCGGACGC
>PARB01000106.1 GCA_002709505.1 Paracoccaceae bacterium
CGCCCGCACCCGTCCCGTCCGCCTGCCGGAGAGCCGCCGTGACACATGATGCAACCGCCGGCGGCTGGCCGGAAACCTCCGTCGCCATTGTCGGCATGGCCTGCCGCTTTCCCGGTGCCGACGACCTTGCGTCCTTCTGGGAGATGCTCTGCGCGGGGCGCGACACGCTTTATCGCGATCCGGCACGGGCGGAACCCGGCTACCAGCCGGTGCGGGGCCTCGTCAGCGAGCCGGAAGGGTTCGACGCGGCCTTCTTCGGCATTCCCACGCGCGAAGCCTGCTATCTCAATCCGCAGCACCGGCTGTTCCTGGAAACAAGTCATGCGGCGCTGGAAAACGCGGGCTGCGACCCGGCGCGTTTCGACGGCGCGATCTCCGTCTATGCCTCCTGCAGCCAGAACCGCTATCACGAACAGCTGTTACGGATCGTCCGCTCGCCGGCGGAACGCAGCCTCGCCTACAGTTCCAACTACGCCGAATATGCGCCGAGCCGGGTGTCCTACCGCCTCGACCTGCGCGGCGAGAGCATGGCGGTTCAAACGGCGTGCTCCTCCTCGCTCGTCGGCATTCACATGGCCTGCCAGAGCCTTCTGTCCGGCAGCAGCGACATGGCGCTTGCCGGCGGGGTGAACGTCGCGACGGCGGAGGAATTCGGCTACCGCACCCAGCAGGGCCTGCATTTCTCGCTGTCCGGCCACTGCCGCCCCTTCGACGCCCGCGCCGACGGCATGGTTTCCAGCGACGGGGTCGGCGTGATCGCGTTGAAGCGGCTGGACGACGCGCTGGCCGACGGCGACCACATCTGGGCGGTGATCCGCGGCTCCGCGATCAACAACGACGGTGCGTCGAAGATGAGCTACACCGCGCCCGGCATCGACGGACAGGCCGAGGCCATCGCGCTGGCCCAGGAGCTCGCCGACGTGCATCCCGAGACCCTGTCCTATATCGAGGCGCATGGCACCGGCACGCTTCTCGGCGACCCGATCGAGGTCGAGGCGCTGACCCGCGCCTTTCGGCTGAAGACGCAGGCGACCGGGATCGCGGCACTCGGCTCCCTGAAGGCCAACATCGGCCACACGGTGCATGCCGCCGGCGTCGCCAGCACCATCAAGCTTGCGCTGATGATGCACCACCGCAAGATCCCGCCCGCCCCCGGTTTCGAAACGCCCAATCCGGCCATCGACTTCGCCAACACCCCCTTTCGCATTGCAACGGCGCTTGAAGACTGGAAGAGCCCCGGCGCTCCCCGCCGTGGCGGCGTCAGCGCGCTCGGCTTCGGCGGCACCAACGCCCATGCCATTCTGGAGGAAGCGCCGCGACGGCCGGAGCGACGGCCGGCGAGCGCCCCCGCAGTCCTGCCGGTCTCCGCCAAGACCGCGACCGCGCTGAAACGGATGGTCGAGGCCCTTGGGTCGGCCTTCGCCGCCGACCCCGCGCTCGACATGCGCGACGCCTCGCGCACGCTGCGAGAGGGCCGCGGCACCCATTCCCATCGCGCGGCCGTCGTTGCAGCCGATGCCGCGGAGGCGGCACGGCGATTTTCCGCGCTTGCCCTGCCGCAAACGTCGTCCGGCTCCTGGATCGGACCGCTGTTCGTGTTCTCAGGCCGTGCCGGCGAGGAGGCCCCGGAAGAGCTTACCCTGTTCAGCGCGTTTCCGGCGTTTCGCGACGCCTGCGCCGAAGCCCGCGCCGCCCTGCCCGCGCGGATCGCCCCGGAACCGGCGGATGCCTTCGTGCTCGCCCATGCGCTCGTCAGCCTGTGGCGCGATCTTGGGGTTCTTCCCGGCGCCTGTGTCGGCACCGGGCCGGGACGGCTGTTCGCCCGCCACCTGTTCGCGGCCAGCGTGGAAGGCGGCGCCGACCGCGCCGCGCGCCTTGCCCGAGCGGCGGCGGAGCTGGCGGAAGAGCCCCCCTATGCCGCGACCTGGTCGGCTGTCGTTGCCGACCTCGCCGATACGGCGCCTGCGGCCGGGGGCGATGGCCTGGACGCGCTGGGTGCTGCGCTGTGCCTTGCAGCGAGCCAAACCGGCGGCATCGCGCAAACCTCCCCGCGTCCGGCAGCAAGCGGCGCGGAGGCCGGGCCCGAGCGCGCGCAGCACCGCCCCCCGGTCACGAGTTTCGCCGCGCAGTGTCTTTCGCAGGGCCGACCGGTGATCGAAATCGGTCCGGACGGGTTCCTCTCCGACCTCCTGCGCATCGAGGCCACCCCGGCAACCCTGCCGCTGACCGTCTCCAGCCTTCCGACCGCGGGACCGCGCGCGGCCCATCGACCGGACGCAGTGTCCCATCTGCTCACCGCAGCCTCACGCCTCTGGCAGGCGGGCGCCCCGGTCCGCCTCGATGCGGTTCCGCAAGCGCCGGACGCCCGGCTGGTGCCGCTTCCCGGCTATGCCTATGAGCGCAAGACCTACGGGCTTGCCGATCTTGCCGCCGGTCGCGGATCGAAGCCGGCCGCGCCGGCGCCTCCCGCAGCCCCCGTCGAGGCGCGGGCAAGGCCTCGCAAGCAGGCCGACATCGCCGACTGGTTTCACCAGCGCCGCTGGCGCGCGACCCGCCTGCCCGCGCCGCATGACGCGGTTCGGCCGGACGAAGACACCACGTCACCGGCGCGGATCGTCTTCCTCCGCGACACGCCATGGCAACAGGCGCTGACCGCCGCCCTGCGACAGGCGGGAAAGGGCCGCGTGATCGAGGTCCGACCCGGCACCGGCTATGAACGCCACGGCGAGGACCGCTTTACCATCGATCCCTCGGATACCGCCTCCCACAAGCGGCTCTTCGACGCGCTGGAGCGCGACGGGGTGGTGTGGCGCGACCTGCTCTATCTGTGGTGCGACACTGCCGCGCCCGACGCGGACCTTTCGGCCAGCGTGCTCTGGCCGCTGGCGCTTGCAAGAGCGCTTGGCGGGCGAGAGGACAAAAGCCGCCTGTGGTTCGTCACCCGCGGCGCGCAGCAGCTGCCGGGCGACACAGCCATCGCGGTCGAGGCCGCGCCGCTTGCCGCGCTGGCTCGGGTGATCGCGCAGGAGCACCGCACGCTCGACGCCCGCGCACTCGACCTGCCCCTATCCCTCAATGAAACCCCCGATGCGGGCGCGCGCGCCATCGGCTGGATCCGCGACGAGCTTCACGATCCCGGTGACGAGCGCGAGATCGCCTGGCGCGGCCGGGCGCGCTTCGTGCCCGAACTGGCGCCGGCGAGGCCAACAGACGCGGACGCCTCCGCCACGACGGGCATGCGCCTGTGGGGCGGCGGCGGCGCGCATGTAATCTTCGGGGGAACCGGCCATGTCGGGCTGGCGCTTGCCGGCGAGATCGCCCGGTCCGCACCCGATGCGCGGCTTTATCTCGCCTCGCGCTCGGGCAGGGTCCGCGACGCCGGGGCAGAGGCGCTGTCGGCGCTCTTGAACAGCGGCGCGCATGTCTCGCTGCACGCCGTCGATCTCGCCGATGGCGGCGCGGTGGCGGAGCTTTTGCGCAAGGCGCAGGCGGAGGGCGGCGCCATCGACACGGTGATCCATGCCGCCGGCGTGGTCGACACCGATCACCTGAAGTTCATCCGCGACACGCCGGCAACACTTGCTGCCGACCTCCTGGTGCCACATGTCGCGGGCATGCGCGCGCTCGCCGATGCGGTGGCGGAAACGCCCGTCGGCAAGGTGCTTCTGTGTTCCAGCCTGTCGTGTTTCGTCGGTGGGTTGAGCTACGGAGCGCATGCCGCAGGCCATCGCCACATGGATGCCGTGGCGCTGCGCGAAAGGCTCGCGGGCCGGTCGAAAGCCGCGTGGATCACGGTGAACTACGACACATGGCACGTGCCGTCGCGCGAGAAGACCATCGGCGCGGGCGGCGCCGACTGGGCGATCGAACCGGCGGAGGGCGCGGCCGTGCTTGCGCTTGCAGCCGCTGCCGGCGCCGGCGAGCACGCGATTTCGACGGTGCCACTCGCCGACAGGCCGGGGCTCTCCGACACCGCGTCGTCGCGCCCTGCCCCGCCTTCGCCGCAAGGCGCGGCCGCGCCGCAGGACCGTGCACCGGTGCCAGCGCGCGCCACGGCTGCGGCGGAGGAGCCGGCCGCCGACGGTCTGGCCGCCATGGTCGCCGCCTGCTTCAAGGACGTGCTCGGCGCGGAAACGGTCGGCCCCCAGGACAATTTCTTCGAGCTTGGCGGGGAATCGCTGATGATGCTCGACGTGATCGACCTGATCCGGCAGCGCAGCGGAATCTCGGTTCCCGCCGCCGATGCCTTCAAGGCGCTGACGGTGGCGGACATGACGCGCCTGTGCGAGGCGCAGGCGACGACCAGGGAAACTTAGCCGGCTGTTTCAGCCCGGAACCGGCCGTCGCATGAAGACGACCGCCGCAACCAGCGCCACGGTGCCGAGCGTGCCAGCGACCAGCGCCAGCGGCGCAATGCCGGCGCGGTCGAGCACCGCGCCGCCGGCCCAGGCGCCTGCGGAAATTCCGATATAGATCAGCGAGCTGTTCAGCGACAGGATCAGCGTGCCGCCCCCGCCGGCATGGCTGAGCAGGCGGTGCTGGATCGGCACCAGATACATGTAGCTGGCGACGCCCCAGACGAAGCCGACGGCAACCGTCAGAAGCGCCGCATCGCGCCAGACGACGAGCGCGACGAGCAGCGTCGTCTGCGCCGCCACCGCGCCGACGAGCACCTGCAGCGGTCCGAGCCGGTCGGTCAGGATCCCGGTGGCGAAATTGCCGGCGAGCGCGCCGATGCCATAGGCGAGCAGCACCGCCGGGAGGATCGGCGCGCCGGCGTAGGTGGTTCCGTCGAGGATCACGCTCACATAGGTGTAGACGACGAATTCCGACAGCACGATCAGGAAGGTCACCAGCAAGAGCCCGGCGGTTGCCGGGGTCAGCGCGCGCGAGGCGCTCGCAGCCGCCGGGGCAGCCGCGCCGACGGGCAAACGCCCCATCAGCGGCATCAGGATCGCCAGCGCGACGAGGCCGAGCACGACGACGAAATAAAACGCATAGCGCCAGTCGAACATCTGGCCGATCAGGGTCGCAAGCGGGATGCCGGCCGCCTGGGCGACGGTCATGCCGCCGAAGATCACCGCAAGGGCGGCGCCCTTGCGATGCGGCGGCACCAGATCTGAGGCAAGCGCGGTTGCCGCCGGCGTGAAGATCGCAGCCCCCAGCGCCGACACGATCCGGCCCGCCACGATCTGGTAAAAGCCCGTCGCCAGACCGCAGGCCAGATTGCCGGCGAGAAAAAAACCGATGGCCAGCAGGATCACCCGGCGCCGGTCGAGCCCGCGCAGCAGCCAGGCGCTGAGCGGCGCGAAGACGGCATAGGAGAGCGCATAGACCGACACGAGCTGCCCGGCGCGCGTCGCCGGGATCTCCAGGCTTGCGGCGATCTCGTTGAGCACGCCGATCACCACGAAGGTGTCCATGCCGATGGCCACCGCGCCCACGCCCAGCGCCGCGAGCAGCACCGTCTGGTGCGAGGCGCCGCGCAGGGTCTTCGATCCGCTACCGCTCATGTCGCTCCGTCTGCACAGGTGTCGCAAGGGTCGCCGGCCAGACGATCACACCCTCACCCCGCATGCAACTCTGGATAGGGATTCCCCATCAGATTCCCGCAATAGCGCGGTTTCGGGCCATAGACGATCCAGGTGGTAACCACCTCGCCGATCACCCGCATAATCTCGAGCGCCTCGGGATGGTCGCGCGCGGAGCGGGTATAGGCAACGCCGGCCTCGTAGCGCCCGGCGAGCAACCCCTCCTCCACGACCGGTTTGGTGGTCTCGAAGGTTATCTCGCGCCAGTCGGCCTCGTTCACATAGCCGAGCGCGGGTTCCGGCACGCCCAGCGTTTGCGGCCTGGCGACATCGCGGCGCTTGACCAGCGCCATTTCCTGGGTCGGCAGGATGAAGGTGTCGACCACATGGAGCCGGCCGAGAAACCGCTCGGTCACCTGATGCACGTTCAGATGCGCGCTGCACTGAAGCACATAGGAATTGCCCTCTTCCACCGCGCGGGCGGCGGCCGCGACCAGATCGTCGCACAGCGCGATGTCTGCCTCCTCGACCCCCTGGAACGCGAGATACCGCTTCAGCGCATGCTCGTGGCAGCTTCCCGCCGGGCCGAGCGTGTGAAAGCGGATCATCGCTCGATGATCCGGTCTTCCAGCGCGCAGGCCTCGCCGATGATCAGCCCGTAGAGCGCGCGGACGAACTCCGGATCGAGCCCCTGGTCCGCGCCCAGTTTCGCACAGCGGCTCTTCACCTCCTCCACCCGGTCGGGCTGCATCATGGCAATGCCATGGCGCCGCTTGGTGTGCGCCACCTGCGCGCATATCGTCAGGCGTTCGGCCACCAGCGTGACCAGCTTCTCGTCGATCGCGTTCAGCTGGTCACGATAGGGCGCCAGCAGGCTTTGCGTGTCGGCCGTCATCCGTTCCGCTCTCCCTTGTGTCGGGCGCTGTATCGACCTCAAGCCCGATCAGACCCTTGGTGAAATGCGCGGCGCAGTCCTCCAGCGCGGAGAGCAGGTAGCCGCCCTCCTGCACCACGCAGACCGGCAGCCCGCTTTGACGAAGGATCCCGCCCACCCCGGCGAAGACCTCCGGCGACAGGTGCCAGCCGCCATGCGGATCGCCGTCGATCACGTCGTAGCCGAGCGACAGCACCAGCATCCCGGCGCCGGTTGCCACGGCCTGCTCCACGAGACGGGACACCACCGCCAGATAGGCTTGCGCATCCGGCGGCGCGTCGAAGGCATGAAACACATGTACGGGAAGGGCCGGCGCCAGGTCCGGCTGATGCGGAAAGGCGACTTCGCCCGGGGCATGGCAACTGAATACCGCGATGTCGGGATGGGCGGCGAGACAATCCGTGGTGCCGTTTGCCGCGTGATAGTCGATGTCGATCACCGCGACCCGCGCCCGCGTCTGGCGACGCAGCGCCAGCGCCGCGAGCGCCGCATTGTTGAGAAAACAATAGCCGCCGAAGAACCGCCGCCCGGCGTGATGTCCGGGCGGACGGCACAGCGCATAGACATGGGTCGCCTCCCCGCGTCCGAGCGCGACAGCGGCGGCAACGGCCGCCGTCGCGGAGGTCAGGGCGCGGGCTGGAGAATCGGCCGCCACCGGCGTGTCCTGTTCGACGCCGGGCGCCGCGAAGACCCGGCCCTGCGGCGTGATCGCGGGAACGGCCGGATGCGACCCATGCTCGAGAAACGCCAGATAGGCCGGGTCATGCGCCAGCGGCAAGAGGCTGCGCAGCATGCGGGTCGTGCCCTGCGAGATCTCCGCGCCGCGCGCCCGAGCCCCGGTCGCCCGCAGGATCCCGGAACGAATGCGCGCGGTGCGCTCGGCCACCTCGTTGGACGGCCTGAGCGTGCCGCGTGCGGTGCGGATCGCGCCCCGCGGTTCGGCGCGATGCGCCACGTCGAAGATCAGGAGGTCGGGCCGCGTCATGCAAGGCTCCGCCGCATGCGCTGGCCGGCCGGGGCATATCCGGCGCGGGCATAGAACGCCTGCAGCCGTTCAGCCTGCGGATGACCGGGCTTCGGCAGCGACACTTCCACCAGCGGCAAGCCCCGCCGTCGCGCGTCCTCATCGACCGCCGCAAGCAGCGCCGCGCCGACACCGCCGCCGCGCGCACCCGCGTCGACCCAGAGTTCCTGCAGCACGGCATAGTCCCCCGAGGTGCGCGCGGCCCGGACGATGGAGACGAGCGCGACGCCGGCAATGGCGCCGCCCTCCGTTTCCGCGACGCGGATGAAGCCGAGGCTCTCGTCCTCGGCAAAGCCTTCGCAGACGGCGCGGGTCGCCCCGGCGCGGAACTGGGGCCCCGGCCCGCCGAGCTCGCGCAGCAGCGCCTCCACGGCCGCGGCCACGGCGCCGGCCTCGTCCTTGCGCGGCCGGCGGACCCTTGCCCCGGTGACGGCTTGCTCCGGGGGCGTGGCACCGGCATTCACCACCTGCGGGGCGCTTTCGGCCGCAGCGCCCGCCGCCTCGGCAACGGCGGCCATCGGCGCACGCGCCTTCAGCAGGATCTCGTCGAACTCGGCCTGCGGGTCGGAGAGATAGACGATCGCCCCGCCGCAGCCGATTGACACATGGCCCGGCGTGCAGACGACGGTGCGGATGACGATGTTGAGATCGACCGCGCCGGTCAGCGACAGAAAGCCGATGGTACCGGAATAGACGCCGCGCGCCGCGCCCTCCAGCCGGTCGATGATCTCGAGCGTGCGCACCTTTGGCGCGCCGGTCATCGAGCCGCCGGGGAAACAGGAGGCGATGCAGCTCACCGGGCTTTCGTCGGCGCGAAGCCGTCCGCGCACGACGGAGACGAGCTGATGCACCGTCTTGTAGCTTTCCACATGCATCAGGCTCGGCACATGCACGGAACCGGTCTCGCACACCCGGCCGAGATCGTTGCGCATCAGATCGACGATCATCAGGTTTTCCGCACGGCTCTTCTCGTCGAGCCGCAGGCTTTCGGCAATCGCCGCGTCGCGGGCCGGATCGGGATCGCGCCGTTCCGTGCCCTTGATCGGCTTGGTCTCCACGGTTCCGTCCGGATCGATGCGCAGGAAGCGCTCAGGCGAAGAACTGGCAATCGCGAGATCGCCGAAGCGCAGGAAGGCGGAATAGGGCGCGGGGTTGCGGCGGCGCAGGATGCGATAGAGATCGAGCGGATCGAGATCCACATCCGCCTCGATGGTGTTGGTGAGGCAGATCTCGTAGCTCTCGCCGGCGGCGATTTCCTCAAGACATTCCTCGATCCGGGCCAGATAGGCGTCGCGGTCATGACGCAGGCGGAACTGCGGCGCCTGTCTCGCCGGTCTTGCCGCGGGCGGCGCCGGTTCGCGAACCCGCCCGAGCGCGTCAATCGTCTCGTCCACCCATCGCTGCGCGGCACGGCGATCCGCCGGATCACCGCGGCCGGCCAGGGCGATGGCATGGACGCAGCCGTCACGGTGATCGAAGGCCAGCAGGCGGTCGGCAAACAGGAAGGCTGCGTCCGGCGTCGGCGCCTCATGAGCGGCCGCACCGCAGGTCAGGCGCTTGAGTTCATAACCGAAATAACCGACATGCCCGCCGACGAAGGGGCAGTCCAGACCGGGCGGCGGATCAAGGACGGGCGCCCTGTGATCCCCGTCCAGATAATCGAACACAGACGTCCCGATCGGCCGGGGCGCTCCGTTGCACCCGGTCCGGATCTCGCCGCACTGGCCGCCGTCGCGAAAGATCACGGAACGGGCATGCGGACCGGTGGCATCGCCCAAGAAGGAGAACCGCGACAGCCCCGGAACCAGGAGGCTGCTATCGAGCCAGAAGGCCTCTCTGGAAGCGCCGAAGAGATGGACGAACGCGGCCTCCGCCGAGACCGAGAGGGCCTGGCTGCGCCAAACGACCTCGAACGCGCCGCTGTGCGTGTCCGCGGTCTCGGGCGGATCGATCACGTCAGCCATCTCAGACCCCCTCCGGCTCGAGATGCGCGGGCGCGACCCGCCCCATCCGCGCGGCGGGACGGGCACCGGCGGGCAGGACAAAATTCGCCAAAAGCGCGGCGCCATGTTCGGAGCAGATCGATTCTGGATGAAACTGCACTCCCCGCAACGGCCGGCTGCGATGGCGCACCGCCATGATCAGCCCCTCGCGGGTTTCGGCAATGCTTTCCAGACAGGCGGGCAGCGGCGGACGGGCGATCAAGGAATGATAGCGCGTCACGTCGAAGGCGGCCGGCAAGCCTGCGAACAGGGGATCGGGGCGGCAGTGAATGCGGCTGATGCGCCCGTGAAAGGGTTCGGGCGCCCGCCCGACATCGCCACCGAAATGCGCGACAAGACATTGATGCCCCAGGCAGATGCCAAGAACGGGACACTCCGCATACCGCAGGACATCCATGGAGGACCCGACATCGGCCGCGCGCTGCGGCGTGCCCGGCCCCGGCGACAGGATGATCCGGCGATGCGGGATCTTGCGGATCTCGCGCCAGGGAACCGAATTGGGAAGAACCACCGGCTCTTCTCCGGCCGCTTCCGCAACCATCTGCGCCACGTTGAAGGTGAAGGAATCGTAGTTGTCGACAATGATCGTCCCGCCAGCAGGATTGATAGACATTCGAGACCCCGGAAAAGCCTGGTTCCGCGCAAGACGCGCTCATTCAGTCCGGTCTGGCGCATGAGGGCGCGACCGCTGACGTGCCGGGCCACCGTATCAAGGCGGAGCGAAAATCGTCAAAGTTACTTTTTGAATTTATACACGTTTAAATAGAATTCCGGCGACTGACGGTCCGGACCGCGCCTGCAAGCCACCCGCTGGCGCGGTCCGGAATTCCATATCGATCCTGCATGGAGGAAGAGCCGATCAGGCCCTCAGAGCCGCTTCGTCGATCAGGCGCTTGACCATCGCGTCGAGCAGTCCGGCGGCGCGCTCATTCGACAATGCGCCATCGTCGTCAAAGGCGGAGGCGGCGCCGGGAACCGTCGCCATGTCGGGGATGACCAGCGCGCCGTAGCCGATTTCCATGATCGTTCGCAGCCCCATCAGCCCGCGAATGCCGCCCAATGCGCCGGGAGAGGCGGCGCCAAGCGCGAAGACCCGGTTCTTGAAGGCGGCCGCCGGAGGCTCGCCATCGGCGGCCAGACGCGACACCCAGTCGAGTGTGTTCTTCAACAAGGGGGAGACGGAGGTATTGTACTCGGGGCTGGCGATGAAGATGCCATGATGGGCCTGCATCACCTCCTTCAGCGCCTTTGCCGCCTCGGGCACGCCCTCGTCCTTTTCCAGGTCGCCGTTATAGATCGGCATGGGATAGTCGGCGAGGGAGACCTGTGTCACCTCGGCCCCGGCGTCGGCGGCGCGGCGCGTCACGAGTTCGGCGAGTTTCGTATTGTAGGACCCGCTGCGAATGGAGCCGGAAAAGGTCAGAATACGAACGTTCGTCATGAACACCTCAATGTGTTGTCAGGTCTTTCGGGTTCGACATCGGGCCGAACATCTCCTGACCGGCTGATATAAACAGGAAACCGGTGTTGACCAGTGCAAGGGCTGAGACGGAGAGGCAGACATGATGACACGGGCGCAGTTCGACGCGCATTGCAGCGCGCTTCCCGGCACGACGAATGTCGTTCAATGGGGCGACGCCTCGGTCTGGAAGGTGGGCGGCAAGATCTTCGCCATCTGCTCGAACTGGGGCCCCGCAAGCGCGGATGCCATCGCGTTCAAATGCTCCGACCTCGCCTACCAGATGCTGTGCGAGCGCGACGGCGTGGGGCCGGCCCCCTATCTGGCGCGGGCGAAATGGGTGCAGGTCCGCAGCAATGACGCCTTGAGCGATGACGATATCCGCGCCTATGTCGTCGAGGCGCACAAGTTGATCGCGGCGAAACTCACGCGCAAGCAGCGGGCGGATCTCGGCCTGCCCGATCCCAAGCCGGCCGTCAGCTAGCCGGGAAGCACCTGGCTGCGCTTGACGACGCCGAAGGCGAAGCTCGACTCCAGCGACGCGATGCCGGGGATCTTGTGAATGCGCCGGCGGATGAAATCCTCGTAGTCGGCAAGCGAGGCAACGACCACCTTGAGGAGATAGTCACGGTCCCCCGCCATCAGGTAGCAGTCCATGATCTCGTCGATGCGCGCCACCGCCGCCTCGAACGTCCCGACGCTGTCCTCGGCGTGACGCTCCAGACGCACCTGCAAAAACACGGTGACCGGCAGGCCGTAGGCCTCCTGGTCGACGATCGCGGCATAGCCGGAGATCACGCCGGCCTGTTCCAGATTGCGCACGCGGCGCAGGCAGGGCGAGGGCGACAGGTTCACCTTTTCCGACAGGTCCTGATTGCTCAGCCGCCCGTTCTGCTGCAGGGCGCGGATGATCTTGCGGTCGGTTTCGTCCATTCAATCCCCAATAATTGGCAGGATCTGCCAAAATATGACCTTCAAGTGGCATAATTCGCCAGAAATGCGCAGCCCACAAGCCCTAACGTCGCAACAGGAAAGCCCGCCGGTCGGCGGGACCATCTCTTGTGCGGTGAGGATCTGACCCATGCTGACAAACGCCCCCCTCGGTTTCGCGACGCGCGCCATCCACCACGGCTATGACCCGATGGACCATGACGGCGCACTGACGCCGCCGGTGCATTTCACCTCGACCTTCGCCTTCGACACGGCCGAACAGGGCGGCGAGATCTTCGCCGGCGAGCGGCCGGGCCATGTCTACAGCCGGATCTCCAATCCGACGCTGGCGCTGCTGGAAGACCGCATCGCCGATCTCGAAGGCGGCGAGGCCGGCGTCGCCTTCGGCTCCGGCATGGGCGCGATCACCGCCGTGATGTGGAGTTTTCTCTCCCCCGGCGACGAGATCATCGTCGACAGAACGCTCTATGGCTGCACCTTCGCCTTCTTCCGCCACGGGCTGGCGAAATTCGGCATCACCGTCACCCATGTCGACCTGCGCGATCCGAAGACCCTGGAAGCGGCGATCTCGGAGCGCACCCGCATCGTCTATTTCGAAAGCCCGGCCAATCCGAACATGCGGCTCGTCGACATCGCGGCGGTCTCGCATGTCGCCCATTCCGCCGGGGCGCGCGTCGTCGTCGACAACACCTATGCGACCCCGGTGCTGACCCGGCCCCTTGAGCTTGGCGCCGACATCGTCGTGCATTCCGCCACCAAGTATCTGGGCGGACATGGCGATCTGGTCGCGGGCCTCGCCGCCGGATCGGCGGAAGACATGCAGACGGTACGGCTCGTCGGACTGAAGGACATGACCGGCGCGGTGATGGCGCCGCTCACGGCGCATCTGGTTCTGCGCGGGCTGAAGACGCTGGAACTCAGGATGGAGCGGCACTCCGAAAATGCTTTTGCCATCGCCGAGCTTCTGGTCGATCACCCCGCCGTAGCGACCGTGCACTATCCGGGCCTTGCCAGCTTTCCGCAGCACGACCTTGCTGCACGGCAGATGCCGGGCTTTGGCGGTATGGTCGCCTTCGAGCTCACCGGCGGTACGGCGGCCGGCATCCGCTTCATGAACGCCCTGTCGCTGGCGCGGCGCGCGGTCAGCCTGGGCGATGCCGAAACGCTGGTCCAGCATCCGGCCAGCATGACCCACTCGACCTATACGCCGGAGGAGCGCGCCGCCCATGATATCCCCGACGGGCTGATCCGCCTGTCCGCGGGTCTCGAGACCCGGGCCGACATTCTCGCGGATGTTTCGGCGGCGCTCGACAGCCTGCGCGCGCAGGCCGCCTGATCCGCCAGATCGAGGTAATTTCGGGAAATGCTTTGCAATATCGCCAAATTCTGGAACAAAATTTGGCGATATTGATCGAAAACGCGTCGAAATTGGCCTGAAATTGCGCAGATCCCGCCCTATCGTCAGGACCAACGACGCGCGGTGCACGAGATGCCGCGCCACCGGTCGCGACGCACGAGAGGACCTATCATGACGACGCCCGCCAAGACCCAGCTGAAGCAGATCGAGCAGAAGCTGTTGTGGCTCGCCTGCTGGACGATCCACAACGCCAACCACCTGCGCGAAAAGAGCCCGGACGGGCTGAAGGTGGGCGGACACCAGGCCTCCTGCGCCTCCATGGCCTCGATCATGACCGCGCTCTATTTCACCAGCCTGAGGCCGCAGGACCGGGTGGCGGTGAAACCCCATGCCTCGCCGCTGTTTCACGCCATGCAGTATCTCGCCGGCAACCAGACCCGCGAGAAGCTGGAAGCCTTCCGCGCCTATGGCGGCGCCCAGTCCTATCCGAGCCGGACGAAGGACGTCGACGACGTGGATTTCTCGACCGGCTCCGTCGGCCTCGGCGTCGCGATCACCGCGTTTGCCTCGATGGTGCAGGACTATCTGGGCGCCAAGGACTGGGCAAAGCCCGGCCCCGAGGGGCGCATGGTCGCGCTCGTTGGCGACGCCGAGCTTGACGAGGGCAACGTCTACGAGGCGCTGCAGGAGGGCTGGAAGCACGGGCTGCGCAACACCTGGTGGATCATCGACTACAACCGCCAGAGCCTCGACGGCGTCGTCCGCGAGGGCCTCGCCGGCCGGATCCAGGCGATCTTCGGCGCCTTCGGCTGGGACGTGGTGCTCCTGAAATACGGCGCGCTGCAGCAGCAAGCCTTCGCGGAAAAGGGCGGCGACAAGCTGCGCAACTGGATCGACACTTGCCCGAACCAGCTCTATTCCGCGCTCGCCTTCCAGGGCGGGGCGGCGTGGCGCAAGCGGCTGCTCGACGACATCGGCGACCAGGGTCCGGTGACGGCGCTGATCGAGCGCCGCTCCGACGCCGAGCTTCTGGAACTCATGACCAACCTCGGCGGACATTGCATCGAAACACTCAGCGAGACCTTCGCCGAACAGGCGAAACACGACCGGCCGGTCGCCTTCCTCGCCTATACGATCAAGGGCTGGAACACGCCGCTCGCCGGGCACAAGGACAATCACGCCGGGCTGATGACGCCGGCGCAGATGGAAAGCTTCCGCCAGACCATGGGCGTGCGCGAGGGGCACGAATGGGACCCGGCCGAAGGCCTCGACATGACGCCGGCCGAGCTTGACGCCTTCGTCCGCCAGACGCCGTTCTTCGCCAAGGGCGTGCGCCGGCATGGCTCGCCGCATGTGAAGACACCGGGGCCGCAGTTTCTCGACGACAAGGTGCTTTCGACCCAGGCCGGCTTCGGCAAGATCCTGGACGCGCTGGCGAAATCGGACCATCCGCTGGCCGAGCGGGTGGTGACCACCTCTCCGGATGTGACCGTCTCCACCAACCTCGGCCCCTGGGTCAACCGGCGCGGACTGTTCTCGCGCGAGGACATGGCCGACACCTTCCGCGACCAGCGCATTCCCTCGACGCAGAAATGGGGCTTCTCGCCCAAGGGCCAGCACATCGAGCTCGGCATCGCGGAGATGAACCTGTTCCTGCTGCTGGGTGCTGCCGGCCTGTCGCATTCGCTCTTCGGCGAGCGGCTGCTGCCGGTCGGAACCCTCTACGACCCGTTCATCTCGCGCGGGCTCGATGCGCTCAACTACGCCTGTTACCAGGACGCCCGCTTCCTGGTGGTGGGCACGCCGTCGGGCGTGACGCTGGCGCCGGAAGGCGGCGCGCATCAGTCGGTGGCAACCCCGTTGATCGGCATGAGCCAGGACGGGCTGGCCTCCTTCGAGCCGGCCTGGCTCGACGAACTGTCGATCCTGATGGACTGGAGCTTCGACTACATGCAGCGCGACGGCGAGGGCGATCCCGACGAGCGCACCTGGCTGCGCGACGAGACCGGCGGCTCGGTCTACCTCAGGCTCTCAACCCAGGCGCTGGAACAGCCGGCGCGGCGCGAGGACGAGGCCTTCCGCCAGGGCGTGATCGACGGCGCCTACTGGCTGCGCGAGCCCGGACCCAACTGCGAGGTGGTGATCGCCTATCAGGGCGTCGTCGGGCCGGAAGCGATCGAGGCGGCGGGGCGCATTGGCACCGACCGGCGCGACATCGGCGTGCTCGCCGTGACCTCCGCCGACCGGCTCAACGCCGGCTGGCACGCGGCGATGCGCATGCGCAAACGCGGCAGCCGCGGCGCCATGAGCCACATCGAACGGCTGCTTTCGCCGCTGCCGGCCCATTGCACGATGATCACGGTGATCGACGGCCATCCGGCGACACTCGCCTGGCTCGGCTCGGTCTGCGGTCACCGCACGGCGGCGCTCGGCGTGGAGCATTTCGGCCAGACTGGCACCATCGCCGACCTGCATCACCATTTCGGGATCGACGCCGACGCCATCGTCGCCGCAGCCTCGGAACTCGCACCCGGACGGCCCGTCCGGCTGGTCAACCCGATTTGAACACCTGCAGTTTGACCATTGTTAAAAATTGAACAAATTCACCTATGGTCTGCATTCCCGCAAACTTTCAAACCAGAGAACGACCACTTTTAAAACGCATTCAAAAGCGATTATATTACGAGGTACCAATTTACCACCTCGCGATGGGGCGTGGTGGGCTTAGGGCTACGCTTAGATATGGGCAACAACAACGACAGGAAAATAATCTCTGCATTTACAGAGGAGCAGGTTACGCGCCTGACAGGTATTTCTAGCCACAGACTTCGGTATTGGGATAGAACTGGTTTTTTCCATCCAGCATTTGCTGCAGAAAATCGACGAGCTGCTTATTCTCGCGTTTATTCATTTATGGATGTTACGGCACTGCGTGTAATTTCTGTTCTGATAAACCAGCACAGCATTCCACTACAACACCTACGCAAGGTGATTTTCGAACTCGGAACTATGGACAATAGCGCTTGGGCAAGAACAACTCTGTATGTGCTCAATCGAAAGGTGATTTTTCACGACCCAGAGGATGGGCGTCAGAGAGAGGTGGTGAGCGGCCAATATATGATTGGAATACCGCTCAAAACAATTGTTTCCGACACACGCCGCGACGTAAAAGCACTTTCCATCAGGTCTGACGCTGATTTAGGAAAAATCGAGAAACACCGTCGCATTTCCCACAACTCGGCTGTAATCGCTGGCACCCGAATTCCAGTACGTAGCATCCAGCAATTCTCAGAGGCTGGATACTCAGTTGAACAAATTCTTCAAGAGTATCCAACTCTTACAAAAAAAGACATTATGGCAGCCATAGAATTTAACCGAGCCGCGTGACCAAGGTAATATTAAAACTCTTTTTAGATGAAGGCGTTCCAAATGCTGTGGGTCGGATTTTTTTCGACGCAGGGCACGAAGTGATTTTTCTTCGTGACTGCATACCGACCGGGTCCCCTGATGACTTAGTTTGTGTTGCAGCCGAGGCGAATGAAGCCATTCTTGTAGCGTGTGATGGAGACATGAAACAGCTTATCAAGCCATACGGCATCACCTCAGGGCGCTTCAAGAAACTAAGTCTTATCAAAATATCATGCGATTCACCCAATGCCGCAACGCGGGTGAAGGAGGCCATGTCTCTGATCGAGCACGAATGGAACAATAGCCAAAACGCATCAAAGAGAAGAATATTTATTGAAATAATGAAGTCTTCAATCAAGATAAATCGTTGACTTCATTACCAAACAACCGGCTCTTGAAATGAAAAGTCCGGTCACACCGTCTTGCGGTAGACCCAGACCCGCGCGGGCGGAAGGTTTTTCAGGATCCAGCCGCTGCGCTCGACGGAGAACAGCTCCGGCTCGGGTGCGATCGGCGGGACCAGCGCGTAGGAAAACTGGATGAAGGGGGCGCCCGGCGGCAGCAGCTCGAAGGCCTGCATCAGCAGCGAACGGCGTTCCTCTTTCGGTCGCGAAAACAGCGGCATGGAGGAGACGATGCTGGCAAGCGAGGCTTCCGGCACATCGGCCAGCGTCTCGCGCAGCTTGTAGGCATCGCCCTGGACCACCTTCATGTCGGGATAGCGGCGGCGCAGCAGGGCGCAGAAGCTCTCGTTGTACTCGAGCGCGATCACGCGGGACGGCAGCATGCCGCGTTCCAGGATGGCATGGGTGACGACACCGGTTCCGGGACCGATTTCAAGCACCGGCCCGGGCCGCTCCGGCTCGATGAAGGCGGCCATGCGCCGGGTGAGGTCGGGACCGGACGGGCTGACGGCACCGGTGGTCAGCGGGTTCTCCGCCCAGCTGCGGATGAAGCGGACCTCGTCGGCGAGCTTCGCCGACAAGCCCTTCACCTTACGAGCGGAAACCTCGAGCATGCTGAAATCCCTTGAGAAAACGAATTCGCCATCAATGCGCAAGTCTCATGGCAAATTCAAGGCACCCCGCATGCCGATGCCGGCAGCGGGACATCACGTTCCCAGATTGTCGAGAAAATCCTTCACCTTGGCGAAGAAGCCATGCGATTCCGGATGGGTTTCGCCGGAGGATTCCTCCTCGAATTCGGCAAGCAGCTCGCGCTGGCGCTTGGTCAGATTGGTCGGCGTCTCGACGGTCACCTGGATGTAGGTGTCGCCGAAGCTCTGCGAGCGCATCACCGGCATGCCCTTGCCGCGCAGGCGGAACTGCTTTCCGGCCTGGGTGCCTTCGGGCACCTTTACGCGGGTCATGTCGCCGGCAAGCGTCGGCACCTCGAACTGGCCGCCGAGCGCCGCCGTGGTCATGGAGATCGGCACCCGGCAGTAAAGATCCGCGCCGTCGCGCTGGAAGAAGGCATGCGGGCGGATCGACAGGAAGATATAGAGATCGCCCGACGGACCGCCGCGCAGGCCGGCCTCGCCCTCGCCGCCGAGGCGGATACGGGTGCCATCCTCGATGCCGGCGGGAATGCTGACGGAGAGATTGCGGTTGACGGTCTTGCGGCCGGCGCCGCCGCAGTCGCCGCAGGGGTCGGAGATCACCTGACCGCGCCCCTGGCACGATGCGCAGGCGCGCTCCAGCGTGAAAAAGCCCTGCGAGGCACGCACGCGTCCCGAGCCGCCGCAGGTGCGGCAGGTGGTGGGCGCGCTGCCGGGCTTGGCGCCCGAGCCGGAACAGGCCTCGCAGGAGACCGACGTCGGCACCTCGATCTCCACCGACTTGCCGGTGTAGGCGTCTTCGAGCGAGATCTCGAGATTGTAGCGCAGGTCCGCGCCCCGGTCGCGACCGCCCGACCGGCGCCCGCCGCCCATGCCGAAGAACTCGTCGAAGATGTCCGACATGGCGGAGGCGAAATCGCCCGGGTGACCGCCGCCCTGCGCGCCGAAGCCGCCGTTTTCGAAGGCGGCATGGCCGAAGCGGTCGTAGGCCGCCCGCTTCTGGCTGTCCTTCAGCGTGTCATAGGCCTCGCTCACTTCCTTGAAGCGGCCCTCGGCCTCCGCGTCGCCGGGATTGCGGTCGGGGTGGTATTTCATCGCAAGCTTGCGGTAGGCGCTCTTCAGCACCGTGCCGTCGGCATCGCGGGAGACCCCCAGAACCTCGTAGTAATCACGCTTTTCCATTCGGTCGTTCCATCAGCTTGGGCGGGAGGCGCGCGTCAGCAGCGCATTCAACCGCGTGCGGCGATCGAGCCGGTATCCGTTGTCGAGGCAAAGGCGCACCACCGGTGGCAGGTCGACCCCCTTGCCGGCTTCCACGACGATGAGCTGCGGCCAGAGCGTGTCCGGCGCACCGGAAAACAGTCCGCGCAACGCGCCCTCGTCGTGGCCTTCAAGATCGATTTTCATCGCGTCGATCCGGGAGATCCCGTGACGCGCACAGATCTCCTGCACGGTCAGGATCTCCACCGTGTCGGCGTCGGAGGCCTCTGCGGCGCGAACCATATGCTCGCCGCGGTTCTGGCCGTGCGTCACGATCGCGCCCCGACCGGCGGTCTCGCCGACCGCAACGGGGGCAACCGCAACGATGTCCGACGCGCCGGACGCGGCGAGATTGTCTTCCAGCCGCGCCCGGGTTTCCGGGTCGGGCTCGACCGCAAGTCCCTGGAACGGACGGTTCGCCTCGCGGGCGACCGACACCATCCACAGGCTGTAGAGACCGACGTTGGCGCCAAGATCGACAAAGACGAAAGGCTCGGACGACGAGGAGAGACACGCCTCGCGCAGCGCCATGCGCTCGCCGAAGTCGAAGAGCTGGACGCCGGCGACCGCGCGCTTCTCGCAGCGGTTGGACGCGGGATAGAGCCGCGCACGAACGCTCGGGAACACCTCGACGTCGAAGGGGCCGGGACGGCCACGCACCACCAGTCGGCGGATCGCGGACACGCAGATCCGGCCGAGGCGGTTTTTCGGCATCAGCGCCGCCATCCGGCGCAAGGACTCCAGCGGCCCCGTAAAGGCATGGGCGCCGAATGGAGGATCAAGCGAACGCGGCGTCATGCCCCCGGTCCCAGTTCCGTCTGAAATGTCGCGAAATGCGGGCGTCCCGCAAACGAAGACGGCGCAGCCCCCGTGGGGACTGCGCCGGTTCGATTGCCGGATCAGGCCGACTTCTTGTCGTTCTTGTCGTCGTCGTCGCTGACTTCCTCGAAGTCGGCATCGACGACGTCGTCATCAGCCTTGGGCGCGTCTTCCGCACCCTCCGCCGAAGCGCCGGCCTCTTCTTCCGCCTGGGCCGCCTTGTACATGGCCTCGCCCAGCTTCATGGAGACTTCCGACAGCGCCTGGGTCTTGGCCTGGATCGCCTCCAGGTCCTCGCCCTCGAGCGCGGTCTTCAGCTCGGCGATGGCGGTCTCGATGGCGCCCTTGTCCTCGGCCGAAACCTTGTCGCCATAGTCCTTCAGCGACTTTTCGGTCGAATGCGCCAGCGCCTCGCCCTGGTTGCGGGCCTCGACGAGTTCCTTGCGCTTCTTGTCCTCGTCCGCGTGGGCCTCGGCGTCCTTGACCATCTTCTCGATGTCGGCATCGGAGAGACCGCCGGATGCCTGGATCCGGATCTGCTGCTCCTTGCCGGTGCCCTTGTCCTTGGCCGACACGTTGACGATGCCGTTGGCGTCGATGTCGAAGGTCACCTCGACCTGCGGCACGCCGCGCGGCGCCGGCGGGATGCCGACGAGATCGAACTGGCCGAGCATCTTGTTGTCGGCCGCCATCTCGCGCTCGCCCTGGAACACGCGGATCGTCACCGCGGTCTGGTTGTCCTCGGCGGTCGAGAAGGTCTGGCTCTTCTTCGTCGGGATCGTCGTGTTGCGGTCGATCAGCCGGGTGAAGACACCGCCCAGCGTCTCGATGCCGAGCGACAGCGGCGTGACGTCGAGAAGCAGCACGTCCTTGACGTCGCCCTGCAGCACGCCGGCCTGAATGGCCGCACCCATGGCGACGACCTCATCCGGGTTCACGCCCTTGTGCGGCTCCTTGCCGAAGAAGGTCGAGACCACTTCCTGGATCTTGGGCATGCGCGTCATGCCGCCGACGAGAACGACCTCGTCGATCTGGCCGGCCGCGATGCCGGCGTCCTTGAGGGCCGCCTTGCACGGCTCGATCGTGCGCTGGACGAGATCGTCCACCAGCGATTCGAACTTGGCGCGCGTCAGCTTCATCGTCAGGTGCTTGGGACCGGAGGCATCCGCCGTGATGAACGGCAGGTTGATCTCGGTCTGCGACGAGGAGGACAGCTCGATCTTCGCCTTCTCGGCCGCTTCCTTCAGGCGCTGCAGCGCAAGCTTGTCGCCCTTCAGGTCGATGCCCTGGTCCTTCTTGAACTCCGACGCGAAGTAGTCGACGAGGCGCATGTCGAAGTCCTCGCCGCCGAGGAACGTGTCGCCGTTGGTCGACTTGACCTCGAAGACGCCGTCGCCGATCTCGAGGATCGACACGTCGAAGGTGCCGCCGCCGAGGTCATAGACCGCGATGGTCTTGCCGTCGTTCTTGTCGAGACCGTAGGCGAGCGCGGCCGCCGTCGGCTCGTTGATGATGCGAAGCACCTCGAGGCCGGCGATCTTGCCGGCGTCCTTGGTCGCCTGGCGCTGCGCGTCGTTGAAATAGGCCGGAACCGTGATGACGGCCTGGCTGACGGTCTCGCCGAGATAGCTCTCGGCGGTTTCCTTCATCTTCTGCAGGATGAAGGCGGAGGCCTGCGAGGGCGAATATTTCTCGCCGTCGATCTCGACCCATGCGTCGCCATTGTCGGCCTTGACGATGTTGTAGGGGACAAGCTCCTTGTCCTTGGCGACCGTCGGGTCGTCATAGCGACGGCCGATCAGGCGCTTCACGGCGAACAGAGTGCCGGTCGGATTGGTGACAGCCTGGCGCTTGGCCGGCTGGCCGACGAGGCGCTCGCCATCGTCGGAAAATGCCACCATCGACGGCGTCGTGCGCGCGCCTTCGGAATTCTCGATAACCTTGGGGGTCTTGCCGTCCATGACGGCGATGCACGAGTTGGTCGTGCCGAGGTCGATACCAATGACCTTTGCCATTTTCACTTCTCCTTTTCAGCAGACCGGTCGGACCCATTGTGGCATCGGGCCGGTCCCTATGTCAGTGCGTCCCGCTTATCAGTACGGATTTCAGGTCAGCTTGTTGGTGCAATCTGATTTGCCCCCGCGAAAAGCCGCTGCATCGCGACCCTGCCCCGGTGACAAGACGTGCCCGCTATATAAGTGGCTGCTTCGCGCACCGCAAGGCACAGGCGCGGACCGACTGCAAACGCGCAGGCGCCGCGCGCCGTCCACCGCAAACGGAAACCCCGCAAGGCGCGCATGACGCGGCGGCCGGCCGTGTTGCAATGCAAAAGGCTTCGCCCTAAAACGCAGGCGACCGCAGGACCCGACGGTCCGGGACGGCCCGCAGCGGCCATCGACCCATGGCGGCGCGGACGCGCCCACGGAACTGCAGCGAGACGCGCCGGCGGCCGACTTCGCGCGACAGAATTGGATATTTCATGTTCTCACTCCTCGCCTACCGCGACCAGTGGACCGGCAACGTGCGCCGCGATCTGCTCTCCGGCCTCGTGGTCGCGCTGGCCCTGATCCCCGAGGCAATCGCCTTTTCCATCATCGCCGGGGTCGATCCCAAGGTCGGCCTCTACGCGTCCTTTTCCATCGCGGTGATCACCGCGATCGTCGGCGGACGGCCGGGGATGATTTCCGCCGCCACCGCCGCGACCGCCGTGCTCATGGTCACGCTGGTCAAGGAACACGGGCTTGAGTATCTGCTCGCCGCCACCGTGCTCGCGGGATTGCTGCAGATCGTCGCCGGCCTGCTGAGGCTCGGCGACGTGATGCGCTTCGTGTCGCGCTCGGTGATGACCGGCTTCGTCAACGCGCTCGCCATCCTGATCTTCATGGCGCAGCTGCCGGAGCTGATCGGCGTGACCTGGCTGACCTATGCGATGGTCGCCGCCGGCCTTGCGATCATCTACCTGTTTCCGCGCCTGACCACGGCGGTGCCCTCGCCGCTGGTGTGCATCCTCGTGCTGACGGCGGCGGCGATCTTCTTCGGCTTCGACGTGCGCACCGTCGGCGACATGGGCGAGCTGCCCGACACGCTGCCGGTGTTCCTCATCCCCGACATTCCGCTGACGCTCGAAACGCTGATGATCATCCTGCCCTATTCGGCGGGTGTGGCGGCGGTCGGCCTGCTGGAAAGCCTGATGACGGCCTCCATCGTCGACGACCTCACCGACACGGAGAGCGACAAGAACCAGGAGTGCATCGGCCAGGGCGTCGCCAACACCGCCACCGGCTTCATCGGCGGCATGGCCGGCTGCGCGATGATCGGCCAGTCGATGATCAACGTGAAGTCGGGCGGTCGCGGCCGGCTGTCGACCTTCGCCGCCGGGGTGATCCTCCTGTTCCTGATCGTCGCGCTCGGCGACTGGGTGAAGCAGATCCCCATGCCCGCGCTGGTCGCGATCATGATCATGGTGTCGATCGGCACCTTCAGCTGGTCGTCGATCAAGAACCTGCGCGATCATCCGCGCTCGTCCTCGATCGTCATGGTGGCGACCGTCGCGGGCGTCGTGGTGACCCACAATCTGGCCATCGGCGTGGTGATCGGCGTGCTCCTGTCGGGCATCTTCTTCGCCTGGAAGATCGCGCAGATCTTCCGCGTCACCTCGACGCTCTCCGACGACGGGCGCGCCCGCACCTACGTCGTGGAAGGCCAGGTGTTCTTCGCCTCGGCGGATGCCTTCACCGCTGCCTTCGACTTCAAGGAGGTGCTGGAGCGGGTGACCATCGACGTCAGCCGCGCCCACATCTGGGACATCTCGGCGGTTGCCGCGCTCGACATGGTGGTGTTGAAGTTCCGCCGCGAGGGCGCCGATGTCGAGATCATCGGCATCAACGAAGCGAGCGAGACCATCGTCGACAAGCTCGCCCTGCACGACAAGCCGGGCGCGCTGGAACGGCTGATGGGCCACTGAGGCCGGAAATGACACCGGAAAGGACTGCAACATGTCGAAGCTGATCGCCCTGGTGGACGGCTCGCTCTATTCGCACAGCGTGTGCGACCACGCCGCCTGGATCGCCAAGCGCAACGGCGCCGCCGTCGAGGTGCTGCATGTGCTCGGACGCCGGCAGGCGGAGGGCGGTGCGGCCAATCTCTCCGGCAACATTGCGCTCGGTGCCCGCACGACGCTGCTCAACGAGCTCTCCGATCTCGACGCGCAGATGGCCAAGCTCTCGCAAAAGCGTGGGCGCGCCATCCTCGACGACGCCCAGCGCGTGCTGGAGGAAGACGGCGTGAGCGCGGTCACCACTAGGCTGCGCACCGGCGACATCGTCGAGACCCTGGCAGATGTGGAAGCCGACGCCGATCTCGTCGTCATCGGCAAGCGCGGCGAGGCGGCGGATTTCGCCAAGCTGCACCTTGGCTCGAACCTGGAACGCATCGTGCGCTCCTCGAAAAAGCCGGTTCTCGTCGCCGCCCGCGCCTTCAAGCCGATCAAGCGCTTTCTCGTCGCCTATGACGGCGGCACCAGCAGCATGAAGGCCATCGACCATATCGCCCGCTCGAAGGTCTTCGCCGGACTGGAATGCCGGCTGCTCACCGTGGGGGTCGACAACGCGGAAACCCGGCGCAAGCTCGACAATGCCACCGCGACGCTGGAAGCCGGCGGCTACGAGGTGCGCGCCGGCATCGTCCAGGGCCAGGCGGATGCGGCCATCGCGGCGACCGTGGAATCGGAAGGGATCGACCTCCTGGTGATGGGCGCCTACGGCCATTCGCGCATCCGCTCGCTGATCATCGGCTCGACCACGACGGAAATGATCCGCTCCTGCAAGGTGCCGGTGCTGCTGTTCCGCTGAGCGCACCCGGGCCTTCCTGCTGCGGAAGGCCCGGTTCCGGGCTGGCCGTCTGCGGGCCACGCGCTATACATAGGCAACGTGCGGTCGCGACAGGTTCCGGCCGCGCCCAGCCAGACAGTTCCGCCCGCTTCAGAAGAGAAGGTCAGAACCCGCCATGACGCGCGACGCCGACACCGCCGAACGAGACGCCAAGGACCTTGAGAAACGCGTTGCCGAGGGCGACCCGTTCACGCTGTTCGGCGAATGGCTGGCCCTGGCGGAACAGAAAGAGCCGAACGACCCGAACGCCATGGCGATCGCCACCGCAGGGTCGGACGGCCTGCCCGACGTGCGCATGGTGCTGTTGAAGGGCTTCGATACCGCCGGCTTCGTGTTCTACACCAACACGGAATCGCAAAAGGGCGTGGAACTGTCCCAGAACATGCAGGCCGCCGGCGTGCTGCACTGGAAGTCGCTGCGCCGGCAGGTGCGCTTCCGCGGTCCCGTGGAGCAGGTCTCCGACGGCGAGGCCGACGCCTATTTCGCCTCACGCCCGCGCGACAGCCGGATCGGCGCCTGGGCGAGCCAGCAGTCGCGGCCGCTGGAAAGCCGTTTCGCGCTGGAAAAGGCCGTGGCCCGGCAGGCCGCGCGCTTCGGTCTCGGCGAGGTGCCCCGTCCGCCGCATTGGACCGGCTACCGGATCAAGCCGGTCTATATCGAGTTCTGGATGGACAAGCCCTTCCGCCTGCACGACCGGCACATCTTCCGCCGCGACACGCCGGACGGCACCTGGACGACCGAACGCCTTTATCCCTGAGCGCTCTCCCAGCGCGGCGGCTCGCCTCGCCGGGCCGCAACCTTCCAAGCCTTCCGTAACGGAAAGAAATCCCGCATTCGCGTCCTGCGGAGTGGACGCGAGCCGTACGGCCGTGCTCTACTTTCGCGATTATATCCGCGAACGGGAGGAGCGGACGGTCGATCATGGGACAGAGATCCTCGTCGCCCCAGGTGGCGCATATCACCGAAATCGAACGCGTCCTGAACGGGCAGATGTCGACCCGCGACGACGTGGTGGTGGAATCCTGGAAGCGCTGCGTGCGCGAGCACGGGCTGGATCCGGCGCGCTCGCAACCGGCCTATATCGTTCCCGACAGCCAGTTGCGCGCCCATCGCGAACAGTCCGAACGGCTGATCTCCATTGCCCGCAGCGGCATCGAGAACCTGTTTCGCCAGGTCGCGGGCCAGAATTACGTGCTGCTTCTGGCCGACCGTGCCGGGATCACCGTCGACTTTTTCGGCGACCCCGCCTTTGAGGACGACTTGCGCCGGGCGGGGCTTTATCTGGGCGCCGACTGGTCGGAGGATCTCGTCGGCACCTGCGGCGTCGGCGCCTGTATCGCCACCGGCCAGCCGATGACGATCCACCAGAGCGACCATTTCGACGTTGCGCATACGCCACTGAGCTGCACCGCCGCGCCGATCTTCGACACAGGCGGGAATCTCTCCGCCGTGCTCGACATCTCGCTGTTGCGCTCGCCGCAGCCGAAGGCGAGCCAGCATCTGGCGCTGCATCTGGTCACGGCCTCCGTGCGCCGCATCGAACTGGCCAACCTGATGGCGACCATGCGTCGCGACTGGGTGCTGCGGCTGGCCCATTCGCCGGAATTCCTCGACGTCGACCCGGAAGCGGCCATCGCGCTCGACGCCTCCGGGCGCATCATCGGCCTGACCCACGACGCGGCCTCGATCCTGGGACGGGCCGACGGCAAGGGGTTGCGCGCGCCCTCCGCCTATATCGGCGCGCCCTTGTCCGGTTTCTTCGACATCGGCATCGACGACCTGCCCGCCCTCACCCGCGGCCGCGCTGCGGAAGACCGGGTGGCACGACTGAGGGACGGCTCGGCCATCTTCTGCCATGCGATCGCACCGACCACCCATCGCCAGTCGATCAGGGCGCCCGCGCGGGCGATCCCGGCGCCGCTGAAGGCGCTCGGCGGCGACGACGCCGACATGAAATCCCTGCAACTCAAGGCGGCCCGGCTTGCCGACGAACCGCTGCCGATCCTGATCACCGGCGAGACCGGCAGCGGCAAGGAACGCCTCGCCCGCGCCCTGCACCAGAGCCGAAGCAAGCCGGGGCCTTTCGTCGCGGTCAATTGCGCGGCGATCCCCGAAGCGCTGATCGAGGGCGAATTGTTCGGCCATGCGCCGGGCGCCTTTTCCGGCGCGCTGTCGAAAGGCCGCCCCGGCCTGATCGAGGAAGCCGACGGCGGTGTTCTGTTCCTGGATGAAATCGGCGACATGCCGCTTGCGCTTCAGGGCCGGCTGTTGCGCGTGCTCTCGGAAGGGGAAGTAACCCGGCTCGGCGAGGCCCGGGCGCGGCCGGTGCGGGTGAAGACCGTCTCCGCGACCAATCGGGACCTCGGCGCGCTGCTGGAAAGCGGCCGCTTCCGCCACGACCTTTATTACCGCATCGCCGCCGCGACGCTGGCGCTGCCGCCGTTGCGCGCGCGCACCGATTTCGAATGGCTGCTCGACCGGCTGCTGGGCGCGATCGGCAACGAGCGCGGCCAGCGCCTGCGCCTCGACCCTGCCGCCCGGCTCGCCCTGATCCGGCGCGACTGGCCCGGCAACATCCGCGAGTTGCTCAACGTTCTCAATGTGGCGGCGGCAATGTGCGAGGACGCCACGATCACGCCCGAGGACCTGCCGCACGACGCAACGGCCAGCTCCACGCTCCTGCCGGAGGTCGGTCAAACCGCCGGCCCCGCCCAGCGTGCGCGAAGGCAAGCACCACTGCCGGGATCGCCCGCAGGCCCCGGCACGGAGACGGCGACCAACGTCGCGGAGCTCGCCAGGGTTCTGGAGGCCTGCAACGGCAACATCAGCGCCGTCGCCCGCCGGCTCGGCGTCGACCGCACCACGGTCTACCGCCGCATGAAGAGGCTGGGCCTGATGCACTGACGCGGCCGCACTCCGGCCCGGTCGGAGTGTTGCACCGCGCCTGTTGCGTGCCTGTTGCGCGCCACGGTGCAACAGTGTTGCACGCAACAGACCGGCCGGCGGCATCGCCACAGGTTCCGCCCCGGCGCTTTGCGTTTTCTCCCGATGTTTCAATCCCCTCGCCGGGGATGCGACCGGTCCCGGCGCGACTGGCACGCGCCTTGCGATCCCGCGAACGACGGATGCGGGCCGGAGGAGGCCGCGCCATCCGCGCATCATGTGAAAAATCCCATGGGAGGGAACCGAATGCTCGATACATCGCCGAACGCCAAGGCCCAGGGCGCGCTGTCTTCGCTGGACGAGGCGCTGGCTGCCCACGACATCGAACGGGCCGTGGCGCTGTTTCAGGACGATTGCTACTGGCGCGATCTCGTCACCTTCACCTGGAACATCAAGACGATGGAAGGAAAGGACCAGATCCGGGAGATGCTGTCGTCGCAGCTTTCGACGACCAAGCCGTCGTTCTGGCAGCTTGCCGACGGAGAGGACGCCAGCGAGGATGACGGCGTGGTCACCGCCTGGATCACCTTCGAGACGGATGTCGCGCGCGGCTTCGGCCTGATGCGGCTGAAGGACGGGCTGATCTGGACGCTTCTGACCTCGATGACCGAACTGAAGGGCCACGAGGAGCCGCTCGGCTTCGAACGTCCGCTCGGCGCGCGACACGGCGCCGCGAAGAACACCAAGACCTGGGCGGAGGCGCGCGAGGAGGAGTTGCGCACGCTCGGCTTCGAGAAGCAGCCGCATACGGTGATCATCGGCGGCGGACAGGGCGGCATCGCGCTCGGCGCGCGGCTGCGCCAGCTCGGCGTGCCGACCATCATCATCGAGAAGAACCCGCGCGCCGGCGACAGCTGGCGCAACCGCTACAAGTCGCTCTGCCTGCACGATCCGGTCTGGTACGACCACCTGCCCTATCTGCCGTTCCCGCCGAACTGGCCGGTGTTCGCGCCCAAGGACAAGATCGGCGATTGGCTGGAGATGTACACACGCATCATGGAGCTGAACTACTGGTCGTCGACCACCGCCAAATCCGCCCGTTACGACGAGAAGGCCGGCGAATGGATCGTGACGGTGGAGCGCGACGGCAAGGAGATCGTGCTGCGGCCGAAGGAGCTGGTGCTGGCGACCGGCATGTCCGGCAAGGCCAATGTGCCCAATTTCCCCGGCATGGACCGCTTCAAGGGCGACCAGCACCATTCCTCAAAACACCCCGGTCCGGATGCCTATCGCGGCAAGAAGGCCGTTGTGATCGGCTCGAACAATTCCGCCCATGACATTTGCGCGGCGCTTTGGGAACACGACTGCGACGTCACCATGGTGCAGCGTTCCTCCACCCACATCGTGAAGTCGGACACGCTGATGGATGTGGGGCTCGGCGGGCTTTACTCCGAACAGGCGGTGGCCAATGGCGTGACCACGCAGAAGGCGGACATGATCTTCGCCTCGCTGCCCTACCGGATCATGCATGAGTTCCAGATCCCGCTCTACGAGGAGATGAAGAAACGCGACGCCGATTTCTACGAAGGGCTTGAGAAGGCCGGGTTCCAGCTCGACTGGGGCGCCGACGGCTCGGGCCTCTTCATGAAGTATCTCAGGCGTGGCTCGGGCTACTATATCGATGTCGGCGCCAGCCAGCTGATCATCGACGGCGAGATCAAGCTCAAGGCCGGACAGGTCAGCGAGATCACCGAGACGGGCGTCAAGCTCGACGATGGGACGGAGCTGCCGGCCGATCTCATCGTCTATGCCACCGGCTATGGCTCGATGAACGGCTGGGCCGCCGACCTCATCAGCCAGGAGGTCGCGGACACAGTCGGCAAGTGTTGGGGGCTCGGCTCCGACACGCCGAAGGACCCGGGACCCTGGGAAGGCGAACAGCGCAACATGTGGAAGCCGACACAGGTGCAATCGCTGTGGTTCCACGGCGGCAACCTGCACCAGTCGCGGCACTATTCGCTCTATCTGGCGCTGCAGCTCAAGGCGCGGAAGGAGGGCATCCCGACGCCCGTCTACGGGTTGCAGGAGGTGCATCACAGGGGCTGATGCCTGTTCCGCTCAGAAACGACGACGGGCGCGGGGAGATCTCCCCGCGCCCGTTTTTTTGTGTAGATGCGTGAAGGTTACGCCGCTTCTTCCCGATGGAGCGCGGAGGCCGGGGCAGAAACATCCGTCCAGTCCTCGAAGGCGAGATCGCCGGCGTAGCGCGCCGCGATCCGGCCCTTGCCATCCATCACGAAGAGCGAGACCCAGCCGCTGTCGAGCAGCTGCCTGACACCGTCGTTTCGGGCAATCACATCGCGGATCGCTTCCTGCGGCGCCTCGATCACCACCGACAGCCGCCGCGGGGCATGGGCTTCCCTCTCGCCGTCGTGCAGCGACTGGAAGGGCAGGCCGACCCTGAGATCGCCGCCGCCGCCTTCCAAAACGCCGATGCCGCCGACGACATTATGCAGCACCTTGTTGCCGGAGCCGAAGACCTGCTGGTCGACGCTGGAGCCGTAGTACTGGAGGTTGATCCAGCTCGCGACCACCATCGGCGCGGTCATCACCACCTCGAGCACGCCGAAACCCTCGTCGGCTCTCCAGTCGTAGGTGTGCAGGAAGGCCCGCCCGCCGAGGTCGACCTTCGCCGTACGCGCGCGGGGTGCTGCGATGAAGGCGGAACAGCCGGCAAGCCCCCACTCGGGCCGCACCTGCGCCCAGTCCGCCGCCCGCGCCGCGATGTCCGTCTCGCTGGCACCGGCGATCCGGAGCGCCCGCTCCGCCCGCGTCAGCCGGCCCGCAGCCTGCAGGGCCTCGGCGAGCTTCGCAAGATCCTCCGCGTGAGAGGCCGGCACGGTCGCGGCATCGAGGATCGCGACCTCGTCGGTCGTGGTGTCATGCAGACCGGCGACGAAGAGCGTGTCCTGAGGGATCGCGATGCCGCGCCCGACAAGGGCTGCCCGCACCTCAGGGTCGTTCAGGACGGCGGCGGCGACCCGCGCGTTGGCCTCGCCCGACTGGCCGCCGCAGGCGCCGCAATCGAGCCCGTGGGCATGGGGATTGTTGCGGCTGGTCGCGCCATGGCCGACGAGGAAGACGATCCGTGCGAACCCGTCGGTCAGCGACATGCCCCGCAGCGCGCCTTCGGCGGCCGCGATGCGCTGCTCCAGCGGCAGGCCGGTCGCCTCTCCCGCTGCGGTCGACGGCACAAGCGCCGGCGGCGCGGCGGCGAGCTTTGAGTCCAACCGCTTGCCAAGCGCAAAGCCATCGGCCGCGAGCTTGCCGAGATAGCCGAGCCCCGCCGTCTCGACGAAGGCGAAGGAGGACACGGCGGCAAGCTTGAACGCCGCCCAGGCTGAGGCCATCCGCTTCGTCAGCGCCGCTCTTTCGGCGACGTCCTTTGAGGGAACCGCCTCGCAGACGAAGGCCTGCGGCGCCAGAAGCACGGGGCAGCGCGCGCTGCGCGCCTCCTCGCCCGCCCCCTTGTAGGCGATGGCAAAGCCGAAGAAGCCGGCAAAGCCCAGCGTTTCGACCTGCGGCGCAACGCTTTCCAGCGACCGCCGGTAGACCTCGGAGCGCACGTCGATGCAAAAGACCGCCTGAACATCCGGGCCTGGCGTGGCGATATCCGTTGCATCGGCACTCGCCGCCGACCCGGCCTCCAGATCCCGCGCCAGCCGACGCGCGTCGGCCCGCTCCAGCGCCGTCTGCAACAGGCAATCGAGCTGCAGCGCGCGCGCCGCCTGGTCGCTTTGCGCATAGGCAGCGGCCGCCGTCTGGCATGCCTCAAGCAAGGCGGAATTCTCCGCATTCGCCCGCAGCACCGCGAGGTCATACGCAAGCCGGATGGCAAGAAGCTGCAAGGGGGTATCGTCGCTCCTGCCCTCAAGCCCCGCCTGCCAGGCGGCGTGCCGGGCATAGGCCGCCCAGCCGCCGACGCTCATCATGAGCCGGTGGAAATAGAGCTCCAGCGCCTCGCCCTGAAGGCCAAGCTCGTCGGCGGCTTCCTCGACAAGCGCCGCCGCCGTCTCCGGCAGGGCGGCGAACTGCGCCCGCAAGCCGGTGAGGCCGGCAGCATCCGGCGTCCGGTCGATCCGCGCATCCATCAACCAGCCGGCGTAGAGACCATCGACGGGCCGCGCCCAGGCCGCCTGTCCGGCATCGAAGACGCTGGCCGCATGCGCGGAGATCCGCTCGACGACAAGGTCGCTCCAGGCACGCCCGTCGGCCTCGCCGGCAAGATCGACCAGCGTCGGCAGCGGCTGGACGTCGGTCTCGGGCAGGTCGCGTGCCAACCCGATCAGCGCCGCGGCGTCCTTGGGCAGATCCCCGCCATGCATCGCGGCACGGGCGGCGAGAAGATCCTCCGGCGCGATCTCGCCGGCCTCGAGCGCGGCGAGGTAGACGCTGCGCGGCTGCAGGGTCCGGGCGCCGGCAACCCGAGCCAGCCGCTGTGCCGCCTGCGGCAGCGAAAGGTCGGCCATCCCGAGATAGGGATTGACGGCGACGAAGGCTTGCAGCGGCCACACGGGTGCGACACGGGCGCAGGCGGCTTCGGCAACAACAAGGGCTTTGGTCTGAGCGGTCATTGTTCGATCCTCATGCTTTGCTGTGGCCGGAGGCGGTGTAGGCGCCGGCGAGACGGTTGAAGAGCGTGTTGACGTAGAGGCCGTTTGCAAGATGAACGCGGGCAGCGCGCCAGGCGGGCGAGGCGGCGCGCGCCGGCTCGACCATCTGGAACACCGTCACGACGCCGAAGGAGACGACCGCCAGCAGCATGACGGCGATCCCGGCCGCATCCGCAGCCGGCGGCGGCGGCAGCACCCCGGCATAGAGCGTCTGCGCCAGGGCATGCAGCGCGAGATAGGCGAGAGTGACGGCGGCGGAGACCGCAAGCAGCCGGGCGAGCGGCAGCGACGGGACGGTGGCCGCGTCGCCGGCCGCGACTTCGGCGTCCTGCGGGCCGGCGTGCACCAGCATCAGGGTCAGGCCGAAGACCAGGATCGCACCCAGCGCAATCGCCTGGGGCGAGGCGGCTGCAGTGCCGGCGGCGGTGTCGGCGAAGATCGCCCCCAGAAGCGCCGAGAAGCCGAGCGAGAGCGCCACGGCGACGGCGAGCGCAAGCCCGCCGGCAAGGGCGATCCGGCCCGGCGCGGGCGAGAGCCTGGCGAGCGCCCGGGTCTCGCCGACCGTCTCGGCGGCGCTGCCGGCGGAAAGGAAGGCATGCGCCTTGTAGAGCGAATGGGCGACCAGATGCAGGGTGGCAAGCGCGAAGAGGCCGAGCCCGCATTGCAGCAGCATGAAGCCCATCTGCGCCACCGTCGACCAGGCGAGCGACACCTTCACGCTCGTCTGGGTCAGCATCACCACGGCGCCGAAGAGCGCGGTGAAGCCGCCGACGATCGCAAGCAGATGCAGCGACGGCGTGAACAGCATCAGGACATCTGCAAAGCGGATCGCGAGGAACCCGCCGGCGTTGATGATGCCGGCATGCAGCAGCGCGGAGACCGGCGTCGGCGTGTCCATTACCTCCGGCAGCCAGCCGTGTGTCGGGAAGGCCGCCGACTTGACCAGCGCGGCAAGCGCGATCAGCACCGCTGCGAAGCCGACACCGGCGGGCGCGGCCTCCATCCCTGCGGCCGCCCCGAGGATCGTGGCGATGTCGGTCGTGCCGAAGGCGAGCGTCAGCGGCACCAGCGCCGCGATCAGCAGCACGTCGCCGAGCCGGGCGGCGATGAACTTCTTGCGCGCTGCGATCGCCGCCCGCCGCCTGTCGCCGTAAAACACCAGAAGCCCGTGCAGCGCGAGGCTGGTCGCGATCCAGGCCATGGCGAGCTGGACGGTGTTTCCGCTGGTCACCAGCAGCATCACGGCGGCGAGCGTCAGGCAGAGCCGGCCCATGAAGAGGCCCTGGCGGGCGTCGCCGTCGAGATAGGTGGCGCTGAAGCGGATCACGACGACGCCGACGAGGGCAACCAGGCCCAGCATGGTGACGCTCAAGGCATCGAGCCGGACGGACAGGCCGATGCCGGCGGTGCCGACCAGCGGCGACGTCGCTGCTCCGGTGGCAATCAGGACCATGACCGAGAGAAGGGCCGCGCCCAGCGCGACCAGCGAGGCAATGCCGGCGGCGGACAGCGCCCGGGCCGGGCGCAGGCCGGGCTCTGTGCGCGCGACAGCGGCCGCGGCCAGAAGCGCAAGCGGCGCGGCAAGGGGAAGAAAAGCCAGGAACTGGGTCATGTGAGCCTCCAGAACGATCCGTTTGCGAGGGGATAGCAGAGGCAAAACGATCTATTAAATTCATTGTCTGGATGTTATCGTTCTATAAAAAGGAACGAACGAATGGCGACGCTGAACTACAACCACCTGCGCTACTTCTGGGCGGTGGCGCATGAGGGCAATCTCACCCGCACCGCCGAGCGTCTGAACGTCTCGCAATCGGCCTTGTCGACGCAGATCCAGAAGCTTGAGGCGCAGGTCGGCCACGCGCTGTTCGCCCGCCGCGGCAAGCAATTGCATCTGACGGAAGCCGGGCGGATCGCGCTTGACCATGCGGATGCGATCTTCGCCACCGGCTCGGAGCTGATGGCGACGCTGACCGGAAGCAGCGCGCCGGCGCGTCAAGTCATTCGCGTCGGGGCGCTGTCGACGCTGTCGCGCAACTTTCAGGTCGCCTTCCTGAAGCCGCTGTTGTCGCGCCAGGACGTGGAGGTGGTGCTGCGCTCGGCAGGCCTTGGCGAATTGATTGCGGCCCTCGAAGCCCTGCGGCTCGACGTGATCCTGATCAACCAGCCGCCGGCGCGCGACGCGGCGACCCCCTGGATCACGCATCGTCTGGCCGAACAGCCCGTCAGCCTCGTCGGCACGCCGCATCGCACCGAACCGCACGGCGGCGATCTTGGCCGGCTGATCGACGCCAACCCGCTGATCCTGCCGCCGCTGGAGAGCAGCGTGCGCACCGGGTTCGACGCGCTTGTCGACCGGCTGGGCCTGCGTCCGAAAATCGCCGCGGAGGTCGACGACATGGCGATGATGCGCCTGCTGGCGCGCGAGGACATGGGCCTTGCCGTGGTGCCGCCCATCGTCGTGGAGGGTGAACTGGCCAGCGGCCGGTTGATCGAGGCGACCCGCCTTCCCGCGCTCGGCGAAACCTTCTATGCGGTGACACAGGCCCGCCGTTTTCCCAATCCCCTTGTCGCGGAGCTGCTGCGAGCGGTAGGAGACGATCCGGTCCTGCCCGCCGCGCAGGCGGGGACCGATGGCGATGGTGCCGCGACCGGGTCCGGATGAGGGGCGCGCGTCCCCGTTTCCGCTTTGTCCGACCCTGCAGTAGGCTTGCCGCATGACCCAGGATCCCTCTCCCGCCCGCGTGCGGTTGCGTCTCGTCTTCAGCCCAGATTTCGCGCTGGGGCCGGGCAAGGCCGACCTGCTGGAAGGCATTGCCGAGACCGGCTCGATCGCGGCGGCCGGCCGCCGCATGGGCATGAGCTACAAGCGGGCCTGGTCGCTGGTGGAAAGCCTCAACGCCGCTTTCGCCGCACCGCTGGTGGCGCGCAGCCGGGGCGGCGCGCGCGGTGGCGGAGCCGCGCTCACGGAGATGGGCGAGCGGGTGCTCGCCCATTATCGCTCCGCCCAGCTTAAGGCCGCCACCGTCGCGAAAGAGGACGTCGAGAGCCTGAGCCGGCTGGTCCGGATTGCCCCGCAAGACGATCAGGCGGATTGACAGGCGCCGTCGCAAGAGGCGATATGTTCCGTCAGACATATCGACTTGCCGCCCGTCCGGAGTCTTTTCCCAATGCCCACGTCCTTGCGTCCTGCGCTCACATGCCTGTGGCTTGCGCTTGCGGTGACGCTCCTGCCGGCAAGTGCCGCCCGCGCGGAAAAGGCCGGGGCCGTCACCGTGTTTGCCGCCGCCAGCCTGAAGACGGCGCTGGACGAGGTCGCCGCGCTCTGGCGGAACGAAACGGGCGTGGAGGTCGTCGTCTCCTATGCCGGAAGTTCCGCGCTCGCCCGCCAGATCGAGGCCGGGGCGCCTGCCGATCTCTTCATTTCCGCCAATCCGGGCTGGATGGAGCGTCTGGAGGCGGCCGGACTGTTGCGCGCGGAAAGCCGGCGCGACCTTCTCACCAATGCCATCGTCCTGATCGGACACGGCCCGGATGTCGCGCCGGTGACGCTGTCGCCGGACCTCGACCTTGCCGGCCTCATCGGCGACGGACGGCTCGCCATGGCGCTGGTCGACGCGGTGCCGGCAGGGATCTACGGCAAGGCCGCGCTGGAAACGCTGGGGCTGTGGGACCAGGTCGCCGCCAAAGTGGCGCAGGCCGACAATGTCCGCGCTGCCCTTGCGCTTGTCGCCATCGGCGAGGCGCCCTTCGGCATCGTCTATGCGACCGACGCGCTGGCAGAGGACCGGGTGAGCGTTGCCGCGCGCTTTCCAGCCGACACGCATCCGCCGATCCTCTATCTTGCGGCCCGAACCGCCGAGAGCGCCAGTCCGAAGGCCGATGCCTTGCTGGCATTCCTGCGCGGACCGGCCGCAATGACGGTGTTCGAACGGCACGGATTTTCGCCCGCGCCCTGATATTCAGGCGCGCGCCCTGGGGAGACGACGCACGCATGCCGTTCCTGTCCGCAGACGAATGGACCGCCGTTGCGCTGTCGCTCCAGGTCTCGCTGTGGGCGACGGCCGCGAGCCTGCCCTTCGGCATCCTCGTCGCGCTGGTGCTGGCGCGGGGCGACTTCCCGGGAAAGCAGATCCTCAACGGGCTGGTGCATCTGCCGCTGATCCTGCCGCCGGTGGTGACCGGCTACATCCTGCTCGTCACCTTCGGCCGGCGCGGCCCCGTCGGCGCTTTTCTTGAGGAACAGCTCGGCATCGTGCTCGCCTTCCGCTGGACGGGCGCCGCCCTTGCCGCCGCGATCATGGCGTTTCCGCTGATGGTGAGGGCGATCCGGCTGGCGATCGAGGCGGTCGACCCGAAGCTTGAACAGGCCGCCGGCACATTGGGCGCGTCGCGGGTGCTGGTCTTTGCCACGGTCACCCTGCCGCTGATCCTGCCCGGGATCATTGCCGGCGCCGTCCTCGCCTTCGCCAAGGCGATGGGCGAATTCGGCGCGACGATCACCTTCGTCTCCAACATTCCCGGCCAGACGCAGACCCTGCCGACGGCGATCTACGCCTTCCTGCAGGTGCCGGGCGGCGAGGCCTCCGCCCTGCGGCTGGTGCTGATTTCCGTCGCCGTCGCCATGACCGCGCTGATCGTCTCGGAGGGCGTGGCGCGCCTCGTTGCCAGACGGATACGCGGCACATGAGCCTTTCCGTCGCGGTCACCCATCGCTTTCCCGGCTTTTCGCTCGATGTCGCCTTCGAGGCACCGGCCGGCGTCACCGCGCTGTTCGGCCGTTCGGGTTCGGGCAAGACCACGCTGGTCAACGCCGTCGCCGGCCTGATCCGGCCCGACACGGCGCGCATCGCGGTCAATGACACCGTCCTCCACGACAGCGACGCCGGCGTGTGGCTCGCGCCGCACAAACGTCGCATCGGCTACGTCTTCCAGGAAGGCCGGCTGTTTCCCCATCTCAGCGTGTCGGCGAACCTCGCCTATGGCGGCTGGTTCGCCCCGCGCGGCGCGGTCGAGCCCGGCGAGCGGGAGCGCGTCGTCGCCATGCTCGGGCTCGGCGCCTTGCTGGACCGCCGCCCGGCAACGCTGTCGGGTGGCGAGAAGCAGCGCGTCGCCATCGGGCGGGCGCTCTTGAGCGCGCCGCGCCTGCTGTTGATGGACGAGCCGCTTGCCGCCCTCGACGACGCCCGCAAGGCCGAGATCCTGCCCTATCTGGAACGGCTGCGCGACGAGACCGACATTCCGGTCCTTTATGTCAGCCACTCGGTCACCGAGGTGGCGCGGCTTGCGACCACGGTCGTCTCGCTGCGCGACGGGCGCACCACCCGCGTCGGCAGTCCGGCGGAGGTTCTGGCCGATCCGCGCGCGGTGCCGACGCTTGGCATCCGCGATGCCGGTGCCATGGTCTCCGCCGTGATCCGCCGTCATGCCGAGGACGGGTTGAGCGAGCTGGACGGTCCCGGCGGCCCGCTGCTGCTGCCTCGCATTGCCGCTCCCGAAGGCACCCGCGTGCGCGTGCGCATCCATGCCCATGACGTGATCCTGGCGCGCGAGGCGCCGGCGGGCATCTCCGCCTTGAACGTGCTCAAGGTAACGGTTGCGGCGGTGCGCGCCGGCGAGGGACCCGGCATGGTGGTGCAGCTCGACGCGGGCGGGGAACGGCTGCTGGCGCGCATCACCCGGCGCTCGGCCCGCGCGCTGGAGATCGCGCCGGGCCTTGCCTGCTACGCCATCCTGAAATCCGTCGCCATCGCGCCGGAGGATATCTGGATCGCCGGCGGCGAGGAAACGGGCGCTTCCTAGCGCGACGCGTCGGCATCCTCCTGCGGCGGCGCCGCGCCGGCCTCGCCGAGGCGGGCAAGGACAAAGGCCGTGACCAGCGGGCCGAAAAGCTCGAAGACCACCGTCGTCGCCACCGTCACGGTGATGATCGCATCGGCATGTTCGGGAAGGGCGCTGGCGCCGACGAGCGCCATGCCGAGCGCGACGCCGGCCTGCGGCAGCAACGTCAGCCCGAAGAGCCGCGACTGCGCCGGCGTCAATCCTCCGAGCCGGCCACCGAGCCACCCGCCGGCGACGCGCCCGGCGACCCTGAGCAGGATGAAGGCGATCCCCAGCGGACCCGCGACGATGACGGCGGCAAGATCCACCGACGCGCCGGCCAGCACGAAGAACAGGATCAGGAACGGCCAGCTGACATATTCGATCTCATGGAACGGCCGCTCGTGATGCCTGGCGAGATTGACGATAACGACGCCGGCGGTCATGCCCGCCAGCAGGGCGGAGACATCGAGCCACATCGATACGCCGGCGCAGACCAGCACCAGGCCGAGCGCTTCCGCCAGCGTCGGTTCCCCCGGCTGGATGCGGCCGGTGAGAAACGACGCCGGCAGGCCGATTGCAAGGCCGACGGCGATCGCTCCGCCAACATCGGCGACCCCTTCGCCGAGCGCGACCAGCACACCCTCCGACCCGATGCCGACAAGTCCGAGCACGATGGAAAAGGCGATAACACCCCAGGCGTCGTCGATGGCGACCACGCCGAGCAGCACCCGCGTGACCGGCCCGTCGGCGCGCACCGTGCGCACCACGTCGCGTGTCGCGGCCGGATCGGTGGCAAGCGCGATGCCGCCGAGGAGCATGGCCAGGGCAACCGGCAAACCGATCGCCGTCAGACCGAGCGTCATCACCGCGAAGGAGGCGGCCGTGACCGCGAGCGAGACCGACAGGATCGCCCGACCATGCGCCCTCAGCCGCGGCCGCGACAGTTCGCCCCCGAGCAGGAAGGCGATCATCGTCAGCGTCAGCGTGGCGGTGGCGTCCCGCCAGCCGTCGGTGGCGCCGGGGAGCATGTCGAGCCCCGACGGGCCGACCAGAATGCCGAAGAGGACCAGCAGCGTGATGCGCGGCAACCGGGTCATCCGGCCAAGAGCGTCGAGGCCGATGCCGGCGAGCACCAGAAGCCCGAAGGTCAGGAAGACAAGACTGATATCCATGACGCGCGGCCGCTCCCAGAAAGATGGCCGCATCCTATCCGCGCGAGCCGAGCGATCAAGCGGCTGCGGCCATCTGCAAGGCGGCTGCACGCGGTTTCTTGAAACCCGCGGCGCGACCCGCCATATATAGGCATGACAGGGGCATGACGCCCCGGCCGGATGCCACTCTCGGGTCCGGTTTGCTTGAACGTCCCGACGCGTCGACACCGTGACGTGCGGGTCGGAGTGAAACAGGCCGCTTTGAAAAAGGGCTTATGAACATGACGCGCATGTCTGCGTTTTCCAGTCCGCTGCTGCTCGGCTTCGAGGACATCGAACGGGTTCTCGACAGGGTCAGCAAGGGTGCCAACGACGGCTATCCGCCGTATAACATCGAGCGCCTGCCGAAGAGCGGAAAACACGGCGAAATCATCCGTATCACCCTGGCCGTCGCCGGTTTCACCCGCGACCAGCTCGACGTCAGCGTCGAGGAAAGCCAGCTCGTGATCCGGGGACGCCAGGAAGACGACAAGACCCGCCAGTTCCTCCACCGGGGAATCGCGGCGCGGCAGTTCCAGCGCGCCTTCGTGCTGGCCGAGGGAATAGAAATCCTCGGCGCGGACCTCAAGGATGGCCTGCTCTCGATCGACCTCGCCCGCCCGGAACCCGAACGTATCGTGCGCCGCATCGAAATCGACGCTCGAGACTGACGACGACGCATCCGCGCCCGGACGCAGGACGCACCGCGACACGGTGCCGACAGCGCCCCCGCGCCGGGATCGGCGGCCCTGACCGGCCGGCCACCTTGGTGAAGGAGGATCGCGATGAGCGACCACACGCATATGCAGCCTGGAGAGTTCAAGGCACTCGGCGCCGGCCAGATTGCCTACGTCAAGGCCATGACCTCCGATGATCTCACGACCCTGTTTCCGGATGCCCCCAGCATGGAACCGGGACTGAAACTCTGGGTTCTTCTCAACGCCGACGGAACGCCCATCATGCTGAGCGACAGCAAGGAAGTGGCGCTGGCCAACGCAGCCGAGCACGAGCTTTATACGGTCGCGCTGCACTGATGCCGCGGAGTGTCCGCTGCGAACCCCGCAACTGAAAAAGCGCCCGCCGGAAACGGGGGGCGCTTTTTTTGATGTCGGGTCGGTGGCGCGCGGCCATCAGGCCGCGTTGGAGGCCATTTGCTGCGTCAGGAGCGTATAGAGCGCGGAGGCGTCGTCGCTTGCCCTGAGCTTGGCCACGGTGCCGGGATCGCGCATCCGCCGCGCGATGCGCGCCAGCGCCTTGAGATGATCGGCGCCGGCGCCTTCCGGGGCGAGCAGCACGAAGACGAGATCGACCGGCTGGTCGTCGAGGGCGTCGAAATCGATCGGCCGGTCGAGACGCGCGAACAGGCCGACGAGACGGTCGAGCGCAACCAGCTTGCCGTGCGGAATGGCGATGCCGTTGCCGACGCCGGTCGAGCCCAGGCGCTCACGCTGCAACAGCGTATCGAAGATATCGCGTTCGGGCAGTCCGGTAACGGCCGCAGCCTTGGCCGCAAGCTCCTGCAGAGCCTGCTTCTTACTGTTGGCCTTGAGACTGGGAACAACCGCTTGCGGCGAAATGAGATCGCTAAGATCCATGATTCGACCCGTGGGTTTGAGCAGAGGGACGTGGCACGGGGTTTCGCGCGCGAACGCGCGCGAAACCGCCTGACGCCAGCTATTTCGGGGCGTTTTCCGGGTCAACCCACCCGTAGTTTCCATCCGTCCGGCGATAGACAACATTCACCGTACCGTTGCCAGCGTTGCGGAACACCACCACAGGTGCCTCCGACAGGTCAAGCTGCATCACGGCCATTCCGACCGTCATCGTCTTCACCTTGGCCGAGGTCTCGGCGACCACCAGCGGCGTGAAATCGGCCGGAACCTCTTCTTCTTCCTCGTAGGAGGCAAGCACGTAGGAGGTTGCCTCGAGGCTTTCGCGGCCATTGGCCGCGTGGGCATGATGGTCCTTCAATTTGCGCTTGTAGCGGCGCAGGCGCTTTTCGATGCGCTCGGCCGCAGCATCGAAGCTCTGGCGCGGGTCCTGGCTGTCGGCGGAGACCTGAAGGTCGATGCCGGTGTCGAGATGCAGCAAACACTCCGAGCGGAAGCCGGAGCCTTCGCGACCGACGGTCACGTGCCCGGTGTAGCCGCCATCGAAATATTTCGACACGGCCTCATCGACACGGTCCTCGATATGCGTCCTGAGCGCATCGCCGACGTCGACATTCTTGCCGGATACCCGCAGTGTCATGGGAACCTCTTCTTGTTCTGGACAGTTCTGAACTGATGCCGGCGTTTCCGGCATCGCGCATCCGGGAACCCTGTGTCCCGGCATGGGCCCGTCTTCGCATGCGCCGGACGCGCAGCGGGCAGTCTTGCACCGGCCGCACGTCCTGAGGGCGGCTCTATAAGCGCCCGGCATGGCGAAGTCAAATGACGTCGGGACCGGCGCATTGCCCGGCGGGAGTCGACACGTGGAAGCGCTTGATTGCGCAGCACCTTCATGATCGCCCACCTGAGTGCGACACGTGTCGCAACTTTGTCCAGATCCTCGTTGCCGGTCAGTCTAGCGGGTTCGCAAGGGTCACGCCATCGCGCAAAAACCCGCAGGCCGACCATCAAGAACCAATCCGGTCACACCGGCCTCGCGCCGCAGGGACCGGGCCGCTACGGCAGTCTGGCCCGTTTTTCGCGACGCCGTTGCACCGAAGACGGAATACGCAGGGATTCCCGGTACTTTGCAACTGTCCGCCGCGCGATATCGATGCCGTCGTCCTGAAGCACCTTCACGATGGTGTCGTCGGACAGGACCGCATCGGGGCTTTCCGCGTCGATCAGCGCCTTGATCCGGTGGCGAACGGCCTCCGCGGAATGGGCGTCGCCGCCGCCGCTGGCGGGGATGGAGGCGGAGAAGAAGTACTTCAGTTCGAAGATGCCACGCGGAGTCGCCATATATTTATTGGAGGTCACCCGGCTCACGGTCGATTCATGCATGGAGATCGCATCGGCGATGGTGCGCAGGTTCAAGGGCCGCAGATGCTCAACACCCTTGGCCAGGAACGCATCCTGCTGCCGCACGATCTCGCTGGACACCTTGAGGATGGTGCGCGCGCGCTGGTCGAGGCTCTTGGCCAGCCAGTTGGCGGTCTGGAGACAGTCGGTGAGGAAGCTCTTCTCGCCCTCGCCGCGCGCCTGCCGGCTGACGGTGGCATAATAGGTCTGGTTCACCAGCACCCGGGGCAGCGTGTCGCTGTTGAGCTCCACCGACCAGCCACCGTCGCGGGCCGGGCGCACCAGCACGTCCGGCACCACCGGCTGGATCAGCGTCGCGCCGAAGGCGCTGCCGGGTTTGGGATCGAGCGCCCGCAGTTCGGCGATCATCTCCGCGAGATCCTCGTCGTCCACGCCGCACAGGCTGCGCAGGCCCGCGTAGTCGTGCCGCGCCAGGAGGTCGATGTTCTCGATCAGGCGGGCCATCGCCGGATCGTAGCGGTTCCTGTCGATCAGCTGGAGCTTGAGGCATTCGGCGAGCGACGTGGCGAACACCCCGGTCGGCTCCAGCTTCTGAAGGGCATGGAGCACCCTGTCCAGACGGGCGCGGTCGAGGCCCATGCGCTCGGCCGTCTCATCCAGATCGAGGCGCAGGTAGCCGGCCTCGTCCAGATTGTCGATCAGCGTGCGGGCGACCAGCCGGTCGACCTCGTCGGCGAGCACGAGCACCATCTGGTCCGCCAGATGCTGCTGAAGCGTCACGTCGCAGGCGACAAAGGCCTCCAGATTATAGTCCTCGCCGCCGCCGCCGGACCCGCGCGAGGCGCCGAGACCGCTTTGGAAGGGGTCGCGCTGCAGTCCCTCGCCGGCGCTTGCGCCAGCTTCCGGACCGGCCCGCGTGCCGGGATCGTCGGGATAGACATTGCCGAGATCGGTATCGAGGCGCCCGGCGATCTCCTGCGCGCTGTCGGACAGCTCGGAGCGGATCCACTCGCCGTCGTCGCCGCCAGACTCGCCACGGTCGCCTCCGGCCTCTCCGGCCTCCGGCGCGTCGCCACCAGCGCCGTCGGACGCAGGCCCGTCGCCCTCGACGCGCTCCAGCAGGGGATTGCGTTCCATTTCCGCCTCGACGTAGCTCGTCAGGTCGAGGCTCGACATCTGCAGAAGCTTGATCGCCTGCATCAGTTGCGGCGTCATGATCAGGGACTGGCCCTGACGGATCTCTAGCTTCGGCGACAGGGCCATTCAGATCCCCGGTATCCGTTACAGGAACAAAACCCTCGCGCAGGGGCGAGGCCGGCACCGAGACGGGCTGCGTCTCGGTTGGTCCGCTTCTTGCTTTGTAACTTATCGAGGGAGTCGCATCAAAGCGTAAACTGTTCGCCGAGATAGAGACGGCGCACATCCGGGTTGGCGACGATCTCGTAGGGCGAGCCTTCGGTGAGCACTTCGCCGGCCGCGATGATATAGGCGCGGTCGATCAGGCCGAGGGTCTCGCGCACGTTGTGATCGGTGATCAGGACGCCGATGCCGCGCTGGGTCAGATGCCGGACCAGCTGCTGGATGTCGCCGACGGCAATCGGATCGATGCCGGCGAAGGGTTCGTCGAGCAGCATGAAGGTGGGCCGGCTGGCCAGCGCCCGGGCGATTTCCACACGCCGCCGCTCGCCGCCCGAGAGCGCAATCGCCGGCGACTTGCGCAAATGGGTCACGCCGAACTCGTCGAGAAGCGATTCCAGGTCCTCCGCCCGCTGCCGGCGGTCGGGCTCGACCACCTCCAGCACGGCGCGGATGTTGTCCTCCACCGAAAGGCCGCGAAAGATCGAGGCTTCCTGCGGCAGATAGCCGATGCCGAGCCGTGCGCGGCGGTACATCGGCAAGCGGGTGATGTCGAAGCCGTCGAGCCGGATCGTGCCGTGGTCGGGCTGTATCAGCCCGGTGATCATGTAGAAGCAGGTCGTCTTGCCCGCGCCATTGGGGCCGAGCAGGCCGACGGCCTCGCCGCGCTGCACCGTGAGGCCGACATGGCGCACCACCTGACGGCGCTTGTAGCTCTTGCCGATGCCATCGACCACGAGCAGGCCGTCCTCGGCTCCGGGCGCATGCCCGCCTGCGGCGGACGGCGCGGCGGCGGACGGAGAATTGAAGAAGGAAAAGAGCTTCACGACATACCCAATGCGCGCAGATGAAAGGCGACACGGACCGACATGCGCCACCGGGCCCCGCAACCGCTGCGCCCGCAGGCGCGATTGCGCGGCCGACAGCCCCCGCTCGTCAGAAATACGCAGCGGCAGGGGCGCTGTCGAGAGTTGATCAGTTCCGAGGCGCCTGGTTGTTGATGCTGTTGGGCTGGATCAGCACCCGGACGCGGCCGTCCTTGGGCGCCTCCAGGTCCGCCTGGCCGGTCTTGAGATTGACCGTCAGCCGGTTGCCGGTGACGACATTCGGCCCCTGCGACAGCACGACCTCCTTGCCGGTCATCACCATCATCTGCCGGTTCATGTCGAAGGAGGCGTTCTGGCCGGTCGCCTTCTGGTCCTTGGAGGCGATCAGCACGCGGCCGCTCGCTTCCAGCCGGGCGATGCGCTGGTTGACGCCGCCGGCGGCCGATCCGTCGTAATAGACGACGAGCCGCTGTGTCTTGAGAACCGCGTCGCCCTGGGTAACGACCACATCGCCGCTGAAGACGGCGCTCTGGCTCTTGTCCTGGACCTGAAGCTCCTTCGCCTCGATCTGGATCGGCTCGCGGTCGTTGGAGCCGAAGCCGGCGAAAGCGTCGGAAAAGGTCTGGGCCGCAGCGGGACTGGCGGCGCCGAGAATGAGCGCGGCGAAACCGATCGCAAGGCGGCGGGTCAGGGGCCGGAGGTCTGTCATTGGGTCGTCTCCGATTGAGGCGGCTGGATGGTCATCTGGATTCCTTGCGTGAAGGTCAAGGTGCCGTTGTCCTGGTCGAACTGCATGCGCCCGGCGCGCAGCGCGCCGAAGGAAGACGTGAGCTCGACCGGATCATCGCTGCGAATTGTGCCGGTTTTAAGCGCGATATCGAGCGTCCCGAAGGTCGCCGTCTCGCCGTCGTTGGTCACCACATCGATCCCGTCGGCCAGGAGCAGCGTTTCTTCCGCGCTGTTGTAGGTGCCGCGCGCCGCCGAAATGTCGAGAGACTGGTCGGCGGACAGGCGCAGCTCGGCCGTGATCGTCTCCAGATCGATGATCCGCGGGTCGCTGATGCGCTGGATCGCGCGCTTGGCCGACACGCGGTAGGAGCGGTCCCCGTCGTTGCCGGACAGTTCCGGACTGTCCATGACAAGCCCGTCGGCGGTGAAACTCACCGTGCCGAGGCCAAGCCCGCTCAGGTAGTTGCTCACCCCGATCATGCCGGCGATCACCAGAAGCAGCACAAGCCCGCTTGCCGGCACCAGGATGCGCATGATGCGCACCCGACGCGAATGGCGGCGCGACGCCGCGCGCGCGGCCGCACGAACGCCGGGCGTACGCCCGGCCTCCGCCGCCCGGTCCATGCCGGACACCTGATCCGCCTCGCCGGGGATCCCCCCGGCCTGCGGATGACGATGGGCAAAAGCCTCTTGATCCATGCAAGCCCGAATTCGGAACCGCCACGCCCGTCAAGCGCGGCCCTCGCGCATGATATAGGCGCTTCGGCCCCGCTTGTCTGCCCATTGCGTCAGCCATGGCGCGCAAACGCGCCCGTCACTTCCTAGCTGTGGGCGAAAATATCGGTGTCGTCCCAGCCGGCAAGGTCGAGGCGAGCCCGGGTCGGCAGAAAGGCGAAACAGGCCTCGGCAATTGCCGTGCGGTCCTCGCGCACGAGCCGCTCCTGCAGCTTCTCGCGCAGGGCGTGAAGATACAGCACATCGGAAGCGGCATAGGCGAGCTGCGCCTCGCTGAGGGTTTCCGCCGCCCAGTCGGAGCTTTGCTGCTGCTTGGAGATCTCCACGCCCAGCATCTCGCGCAGCAGGTCCTTCAGGCCGTGCCGGTCGGTGTAGGTGCGCACCAGCCGCGAGGCGATCTTGGTGCACCACACCGGCGCACAGGAAATGCCCAGCGCGTTTTCCAGAACGGCCACGTCAAAGCGCGCGAAATGGAAGAGCTTGTGCTTGGACGGATCGGCGAGAAGCCGCTCCAGGTTCGGCGCGCTGCGCTGGCCGGCGGCGATCTGCACCACATCCGCCGTACCGTCGCCGGGCGACAGCTGGACCACGCACAGCCGGTCGCGATGCGGCTTCAGGCCGAGGGTTTCGGTGTCGATCGCAACCGCGTCCGCGGCCTGATAGGCGGAAAGCTCCGGCGACGCGAGGTCGGGCAGGTCACCGCGATGAAGGCGAATGGTCATGGGGCATCCTCGGTTCTGAACGCCGCCTTGATAAAACCCTTTGCCGCCCGCGTCCATGGCGCCTCACGAGGAGGCGCCGGCCTCAAGCGCCTTGACCGCCGCGCGGAGATCGCCGGACGCCGTCTCCAGCAGCCGCGCCGCCGCCTCCGGCGTTGCCCCCTTCAACACCAGGATCGCCTGTTTGACGTTCTGGTCGCAGGCCTGAAGTGCGGCGCGGGCCGCGGCCTCGTCGCAGCCGGCGATATCGGCGACGATCGCGCGTGCCCGCTTGCGCAGCTTGGCATTGGTCGCGCGCATGTCGACCATATGCCCGCCGTAGACGCGCCCCAGACGCATCATCACCGCGGTGGAAAACGTGTTGAGGCAGATCTTCTGACTGGTGCCGGCGGTGAGCCGCGTCGAGCCGGCGAGCGCCTCCGGCCCGGTGTCGAGCAGGACCGGACAGTCGGCCGCCTCCAGCAGCGGGGCGCCTGGATTGTTGGCAATGCCGATGGTGGTGGCGCCGGCCGCGCGCGCGGTGGCCATCGCCTGCAAAACGAAGGGCGTGGTTCCGCTCGCGGCCAGCCCGATCACGACATCGCGCGCACTCACGTCGAGCGCTGCGAGTTCGCGCGCGGCCGCGGCGGCGTCGTCCTCCGCCCCTTCCTGCGCCTCGCCCAGGCTCTGCACGCCGCCGGCCAGGAGGACATGCACCCGCTCGTTCGGCCAGTTGAAGGTGGGATGCAGCTCGACCGCGTCGAGCAGGGCGACGCGGCCCGAGGTGCCGGCGCCGCAATAGATCAGGCGGGAGTCCGGCGCCCGCAACACCGTGAGGGCCGCGGCAATCGCCCGCTCCAGGTCGGGCAGCGCCTTGCGCATGGCGACGAGCGCGCCGGCCTGGCTGTCCACGAGCGCGGCGGCGAGGTCGCCGAGCGCGAGGTCTTCAAGATTGCGGAACGCGGCACCGAGCGCTTCCGTTTGCGGGCGCTGCGCCCCAGAGGCTTCCATTGATCGTGGACTCCCGAATTCCCAGTCTGTTATACAGACCAGAATACTACCAATCTTCACAGGCGTCTTTCAAGGACCCGCGCGAAACAACTTTGCCTTTCCATCAGCCCGTGCAATCAAAAGCAACAGCTTTGGCCTGCGCGGCGGCGCGAACCTTGCCATGACGACGCAAAGTGGACGATAATTGGCTTTATTGAGCCGGGATCGCCACACAGACCGACGGACGTGCCGATGGACAAGCTCGTTATCCAGGGCGGACACCCGTTTTCGGGCTCGGTGCAGATCGCCGGCGCGAAGAACGCGGCGCTGCCCATCCTCGCCGCCTCGCTGCTCGGCGGCACGCAAGTGTCGCTCGCCAATGTGCCCCATGTGTCCGACGTGACGTCGATGCTGGAGCTCCTGCGCGGCCTTGGCGCGGAGGTCGGCCCCTTGCGCAACGGCCGGCTTTCGCTCTCCACGGCAGATGTCCTCAGCTCCGAGACCACCTATGACATCGTGCGGCGCATGCGCGCCTCCTTCCTGGTGCTGGCGCCGCTGGTCGGGCGCTTCGGCCATGCCCGGATCTCGCGGCCCGGCGGCTGCGCCATCGGCACCCGCCCGGTCGACCTGCATCTGGAGGCATTGCAGCAGCTCGGCGCCGAGGTGCGCACCGAGGGCGGGGTCATCGACGTGACCGCGCGCGGCGGCCTCCGGGGCGAGCGCATCGTCTTTCCCGCCCCCTCCGTGGGGGCGACCCACACGGCGATGATGGCGGCGGCGAGCGCCAGCGGCGAGAGCGAGATCGTCAATTGCGCGCGCGAGCCGGAAATCGCCGACACGGCCGCCTTCCTGATTGCCATGGGCGCCACCATCGACGGGGCCGGCACGCACCGCATGCTGGTGCAGGGGCCGACGAGCTGGCGCGCGGCGCATCACACGATCCTGCCCGACCGCATCGAGGCGGCGAGCTATCTGGTCGCCGCCGGCCTGACCGGCGGGCGCCTCGAGGTGATCGGCGGGCGGCTGGAGCATCTGGGCGCGGCCTGCCACCTGCTGGAAGCCGCGGGCCTGTCGATCTTTCCAAGCGACCGCGGGCTGATCGCCGAGCGGCGCGGCGCGCTGCACAGCGTCGACATGGCGACCGAGGCCTTTCCCGGATTTCCGACCGACCTGCAGGCGCAATTCATGACGCTGATGTGCCTGGCGGACGGCGTCTCGGTCATCCGCGAGCGGATCTTCGAACAGCGTTTCATGCATGTGCCGGAATTGCAGCGCATGGGCGCGGACATCACCCTGTCCGGCGCCGCCGCCACGGTGCGCGGCGTGCCGCGCCTACAGGGGGCGGAGGTGATGGCCACCGACCTCAGGGCGTCCATGTCGCTGGTCCTTGCCGGGCTGGTGGCGGAGGGGGAGACGGTGGTGCACCGGGTCTATCACCTCGACCGCGGCTATGAGGACATCGACGGCAAGCTGACGCGCTGCGGCGCCCATATCAAGCGGGTGCGGCAATGACGCAGGACGCGCTGTACCTTTCCGTCGACGGCGGCGGCACGGGCTGCCGCGCCCGGCTGGAGCAGGCCGACGGCACCATCCTGGGCCGCGGGCTAGCCGGTCCCGCCGCCACCCGCTTCGGCATCGACGCCTCCTGGGCCGCCATCGAGACCGCCTTTTCCAACGCGCTTGCGGAGGCCGGCATTTCCGATCCGCATGCGCAGCCGATCCGGGCCGGGGTCGGCGTTGCCGGCCTGTCGCGCGCCGGCGCGCTGGAGGCGCTTCAGGCGAAGCCGCATCCCTTCGCCACCATCGTCTTTGCAAGCGACGGGACGATCGCCTGCCTCGGCGCGCATAATGGCGGCGACGGCGGCATCGTGATCGTCGGCACCGGCAGTTGCGGCATCGCGCGGGTTGCGGGAGCGGACATCAAGATCGGCGGCTACGGCTTTCCGATCTCCGACGAGGGGAGCGGCGCCTATCTCGGCCTCCGGGCGATCCGCCTCGCGATGCTCGCCCATGACGGACGCGCCGAACCGACGGCGCTTCTCAACGAGATCCTCGTGCATTTCGGCCGCGATCCGCGCGAGGTGGTGGGCTGGATGGACAAGGCGACGGCGACCGACTACGCCACCTTCGCCCCCGCAGTGGTGCGCCATGCCGAGGAGGGCGACACTGCCGCGCGCCGCCTCATGCAGGATGCCGCGGCCAAGATCGACGGCATCTGCCGCGCCCTGCGCGACAGGGGCGCGCCGCGCCTGACGCTGATCGGCGGCCTTGGCAGCGTCATGGAAAGCTGGCTGGCACCGGATCTGCGAAAAAAGCTCAGCCCGCCGCTCGGCGATGCGCTCGACGGCGCCGCGATCCTGGCGGGACGAAGACCGCTCGATCTCCAGCGCTGCTAGCCGGTTATCGCCATGATCTCCTCTTTCCCATCCCGAACCCGACCGCCCGGCGCCTGCGCGCAAGACCGGGGTCCACGCCTCACAAGAAACACGGAAAAAGAAAATGAGCGCCACTGAAAGCCTGTTTCTCGATCAGGAGCCGATCGACACCAGCAACCCGACGCCGCGCTACATCCAGCTTGCCAACCGCCTGCGCGACATGATCCGCAGCGGCTCGCTGAAACCGGGCGAGGCGCTGCCGTCGGAACGCTCCATCGTCACGGCGACCAGCCTGTCGCGCGTCACCATCCGCAAGGCGCTGGAACTGCTGGTGCGCGAGGGGCTGCTGCACCAGAGGCACGGATCGGGCACCTATGTCAGCGAGGAGCCGGGGCGCATCGAACAGTCGCTCGGCGTCCTGACCGGCTTCAGCGAGGACATGGTGTCGCTCGGACATGTGCCCTCCGCCCGCTGGCTGCAGCGCAGCTATGCCCTGCCCTCGACCCAGGAGGCGATGACCCTCGGCCTGTCTCCGGGCGAGAAGGTGCTGCGCCTGCACCGGCTCAGGCTCGCCGACGACCTGCCGCTGGCGGTGGAGCTTGCGGTCGTCCCGGCCAGCCTGCTGCCCTCGATCGACCGGATCGGCGATTCGCTCTACGAGGCGCTCGCGGCCGCCGGCGCCCTGCCGGAAAAGGCCTTGCAACGCATGCACGCCTGCCGCCTGCCCGCCTTCGAGGCGGAGCTTCTCGGCGGCAAGGAAGGCGAGACCGCGCTCTACATCGAGCGCCTGTCGCGCACCGGCTCCGGCCGGACGGTGGAATTCACCCGCTCCTACTACAAGGGCGACCGCTACGACTTCGTCGTCGAGCTGACGCTTCCCAGACCGCAGATGGACATGTGATGACCAGCACCGCCACCACCCGGCTGAGACAGGAAACCGGCGAGATCCCTGACCGGGTCGCAGCACAGGTCGCCCAGCGCCGGGACGACTTCGCGCAGGCCGGCGCCGCCTTGAGGCGCCACGACCCGCAGATGCTGGTCACCGTGGCGCGGGGCTCCTCCGATCATGCCGCAACCTATTTCAAGTATCTCAGCGAGATGACGGCCGGGCGCCCCGTCGCCTCCATCGGTCCGTCGATCTCCTCGGTCTACAAACGGACCCTGCACCTCGGCGGCGCAGCCTGCCTCAGCGTCTCGCAATCTGGGCGCAGCCCGGATCTCACCGCGTTTCAGGACATGGCCCGCCACGCCGGCGCGCTGACCCTTGCGCTGGTGAATACCGTCCCCTCGCCGCTTTCGCAGGGCGCGGATCTCGCCATCGACATCGGCGCCGGCCCGGAGCAGGCGGTCGCCGCCTCCAAGTCCTATGTGTGTTCGCTGTCGGCGATGGCCGGGCTCGTCGGCGCCTGGACGCAAAGCCAGGCGCTGGAAACGGCCCTTGCCGCCACGCCGGACCGGCTCGCCGAGGCGCTTGCCTGCGACTGGTCGGCGCTGGTTCCCGCCGCCTGCCATGCGCGCTCGATCTATGTGATCGGCCGCGGTCCGGGCTTCGCGATTGCCCAGGAGGCAGCGCTGAAGTTCAAGGAAACCTGCCAGATCCATGCGGAAAGCTACAGTTCCGCCGAGGTGATGCACGGACCGATCCAGCTGGCCGCCAACGGCCTCGTCGCGCTTGTCTTTCTAAGTCGCGACGAAGCGCGCGCCGGGCTTCTGGAGGCGGTGGCGAGGCTTGCCGCCTCCGGCGCACGTGTCTTCGTCGCCGATCCGCTTGGCGAGGTGCACGCCGAGCGCCAGGCGATCGCCCCGCTGCCCTGCGTCGCCGCACCCGATCCCCTGCTCGATCCGCTGTGCCAGATCACCTCGTTCTATCGCTTTGTCGAACATCTTGCCGGCGCGCTCGGCTTCGACCCGGATGCGCCGCAACTCCTGAAAAAGGTCACGGAAACACTATGACGGGGGCATCATGAGCGGAGGAACCGCGCTTCTTGCGCGCGCCATTTTCGACGGGGACCGACTGTTTCCCGACAGCGCCCTGCTGATCGAGGAGGGGCGCGTGCGCGCGATCGTTCCCGTTTCGGAAATCCCGTGCGACGCGGAGCGCATGGACACGCAGGCCGCGCTCCTGTGCCCGGGCTTCGTCGACTGGCAGGTCAACGGCGGCGGCGGTGTGCTGTTCAATGAAACCCCGACCCGGGAGGGCATTCGCGCAATCGCCGCCGCCCATGCCCGCTTCGGCACGACGACCCTCCTGCCCACGGTGATCACGGATGCGCCCGAGGTCTCGGCCGCGGCCGCGCAAGCCGTCGCCGAGGCGATCGCCGACGGCGACCCGGCGGTCGTCGGGGTCCATTTCGAGGGACCGCATATCTCGCTGGAGAAATGCGGCGTTCACGACCGAGGTTTCATCCGCCCGCTCACGCGCGAGGATCATGACCGGCTGGCCCGCGCCGATCTCGGCACCGTGGTTGCCACGCTCGCGCCGGAAAACGCGTCGCTCGAGGACATCCGCACCCTGTCCCGGGCGGGCGTGCATGTCAGCCTGGGGCACAGCAACGCCGATTTTGCCACGGCGAACGCCGCTTTCAGGGCGGGCGCCCAGTCGGTCACCCATCTCTTCAATGCCATGAGCGGACTGCATCATCGCGATCCCGGACTGGCGGGCGCCGCGCTGTCCAGCGCGCATGTCTATTGCGGACTGATCCCGGACGGCCACCATGTGCATCCGGCAATGCTCGATCTCGCCCTGCGCGCGGCCGGGCACCGCCGGATCACGCTCGTCACCGACGCGATGTCGTCGGTCGGCCACGCGGACGACCGCTTCGAGCTGAACGGGCGCACCGTGGTCCGGGAGAACGGTCGCCTCACCATTGCCGACGGCACGCTCGCCGGCTCCGATCTCGACATGATGTCGGGCGTGCGGATCATGGCCGATGCCTGCGGCGCGCCGTTTCACGACGTGCTGCGCATGGCGTCGCGCTGTCCCGCCCAGATGCTCGGCCTGCACGATCGCGGCCACCTGCGCCCCGGCGCGCGCGCCGACATCCTCGCGCTCGACGCGGAGCGAACCCTGATATCGGTGTGGATCGCCGGCGACCGACAGGAGCGCTGACAGGCGGGCGTGCCTGGCGGGCTTTTTGCGGGGACTTGCCTGGCGGGCGCGCGGGTCAGCCCGCGCCGGACGCTTCGGTAAGGTCCTCGCCGGCGAAATGGCAGGCGCACAGCCGGCCATTGCCTTGCGCGCCCGTGCCTCCCGCTCCCGACGCTGGCGCAAGCGGCGGCTCCTCATGGCGGCATTTTTCGCGCACGGCGTAGCAACGCGGATGAAACAGGCAGCCCTCGGGCCGGAAGGCGAGATTGGGCACATCGCCCGTGAGCACGATGCGCCTCGCGGAGCCCGGGGCGGCGGCCGCGCTGCCGGGGAGTTTCGGGATCGCCGACATCAGCGCGCGGGTATAGGGGTGCATCGGCGCGCGGAAGAGATCCTCGGCCGGGGCGGTTTCGACAAACTTGCCAAAATACATCACCGCGATGCGGTCGCTGACATGGCGCACCACCGACAGGTCGTGGCTGATGAAGATCATCGACAGGCCGAGCTCGCGGCGCAGCTCCGCGAAAAGATTGATGATCTGCGACTGGATCGACACGTCGAGCGCGGAGACCGCCTCGTCGGCGACGAGAATGCGCGGCGACAGGGCGAGCGCGCGGGCGATGGCGATGCGCTGCCGCTGCCCGCCGGAGAATTCATGCGGAAGACGCGAGGCCGCCGTCTGCGGCAGGCCAACAAGATCGAGCAGCTCGCGCACCCGCGCCGCGCGGTCCGGCCGGCCATGCACGACCAGCGGCTCGCCGACGATGGTCGCCACGCTGTGGCGCGGGTTGAGCGAGCCGAAGGGATCCTGGAACACCATCTGGATCTCGGCGCGCGCGGCCTTGAGCGCCTTGCCCTTCAGCCCGGCGAGATCCGTGCCGCGAAAGCGGATTTCGCCGGACGTCGGGCGCGCAAGCCGCATGATGGTGCGCCCAAGCGTGCTCTTGCCGCAGCCAGATTCCCCGACCACGCCAAGCACCTCGCCCTCCGCCAGGTCGAAGCTGATGCCGTCGAGCGCCAGCACCTTTCCGGCCGCACCCGCAGGGTAATGCTTGACCAAATCGACGACGGACAGAAGCGGGGTCATGAGGCCGGGTTCCAGCACATGGCGAAATGGTCTCCCGTGCCGGCGCGCGGCGGTTTTGCCCCGGCGCAATCGGGCAGCGCGGCCGAACAGCGTTTGGCGAAGGCACAGCCCGGCGGGCGCTCTCCGGGCGGCGGCACCGTGCCGGTGATCGCGGGAAGCAGCGCGCCCGGCGCGTTGGCGGCGGGGATCGTGCGCAAAAGTGCCTCGGTGTAGCGGTGCCGCGGGGTGCGGAACACATCCGTGACCGGCCCCTGCTCGACGATGCGTCCGGCATACATCACCGCCACCGTGTCGCAGGTCTCGGCGACGACCCCGAGATCGTGGGTCACGAGAATGCAGGCCATGCCGAAGCGGGTGCGCATCTCGCCGATCAGGTCGAGAATCTGCGCCTGGATGGTGACGTCGAGCGCCGTGGTCGGCTCGTCCGCGATGAGAAGCGACGGCTCGCAGGCGAGCGCCATGGCGATCATCACCCGCTGGCGCTGCCCGCCCGACAACTGGTGCGGATACTTGCGGCGCTGGTCCCTGCCGCCCGCCAGCCCCACGAGCGCAAGCAACCGGTCGACCTCGTCGGCCTGCTCCGCGCCGTCCAGGCCGCGGTGAAGCGACAGGCCCTCGCCGATCTGGTCGCCGATGGTCATCACCGGATTGAGCGAGGTCATTGGCTCCTGAAAGATCATCGAGATGTCGTTGCCGCGCACCGCGTTCATCTCGTCGTCGCCGAGGCGGGCGATGTCACGGCCGTTGAACAGGATCCGCCCGCGAGTGACGCGCACGGCCTGGCTCGGCAGGAGACCCAGAACCGAAAGCGCTGTGATCGTCTTGCCGCAGCCGGATTCGCCCACAAGGCCCAGCATCTCGCCGTCGCCGACGGCGAGGTCGATGCCGTCGACCAGAACGCCGGACCCCGCCTCCAGACACAAGTCCTCGATCCTCAGCACACGCGCCCCCCGAAACGCCAGGGCCGCAGCCCCGCACACGGCACAGCCTGCGCAGGCAATGGCGCGCTCCGCAACCGGAGTGTCACGCCCCGCGATTTTGTCTGATAGGATCGATTTTCTGCGATTGCCGACACGCCGGACTTGTCCTTTACTGGTACCCTCAAAACCGCGAACATCTTGTAAATGGTATTTAGGTGGACTAGCATAACAGCCTAAGCTCGACACCGGCAAGGCGGGCATTCCAGAATTGTATCTAGAGGGGAGTTTGGGGTTCATGGACAGTCTGCGCAAATCCTTCATCGCAACCAGCACCGCGCTCGCGTTCGGCCTGTCCGTCGCGGCTCACGCGGCCCCGCTGGAGGTCGCCGTCGACAGCTCGCCGTCCGGTCTCGATCCGCATATCGTGACCGCCTTCTCCTCCTTCCAGATCATCGACGGAACGATCTACGAAGGGCTGACGGCGCTCGACCCGGACCTCAACATCGTGCCCGGTCTTGCCAGCGCCTGGGAGATTTCCGAGGACAAGAAGACCTACACGTTCACCCTGCGCGAGGGCGTGACCTTCCACAGCGGCGGGGCGATGACCTCCGCCGACGTGGCCGCCAGCCTCAAGCGCGTGATGGATGAAGCAACCGGCTCGCCGCTCGCCAGCCGCCTTGCCGCGATCGACACCATCGAGACGCCGGACGACACCACCGTCGTCGTCAAGCTCAAGGCGCCGTCGGCACCGCTCCTGTCCTCGCTGACCACCATCGCCATCGTCCCGGCGAAATACGCCGGCGACACCGAGACGCTGCAGCGCGCCCCGGACGGAACCGGCGCGTTCAAATTCGTCGAATGGCAGCCGAATGTCGCCATCCGCCTGGAGGCGAACGACGGCTACTGGCAGGACGGCCTGCCGAAGCTCGAGGGCGTCAACTTCAACATCGTGCCGGAAGCGGCGACCCGCCAGGTCGGCCTGACGAGCGGGCAATACCACATGCTGCCCAACACCGACGCGGTGACGGCGCTGCAGATGCAGTCGCAGCCGAACATCAAGCTGCAGGACACGCTGGAGCTGGCCTATTCGCTGACCGGCCTGAATGTCACCCGGCCGCCGCTCGACAATGCGAAGGTGCGCGAGGCGCTCAACTACGCGATCAACCGCGACGACCTGGTGCAGGCGGCGCTCTTCGGCGCGGGCGTGCCCGGCGGACCGCTGTCGCCGGCGCTCAAGGGCTTCGCAACCCCGACCGACGAGCTGGCCTGTTTCACCCCCGATCCGGAAAAGGCCAAGGCACTGCTCGCCGAGGCCGGCGTGACCACCCCGATCGAGCTTGAGCTTCTGGTCCTGCCGCGCGACGACACCAAGGCGATGGCGCAGGTCATCCAGCAGCAGCTCGCCGCGATCGGCGTCAACCTGACGCTGGACATTCCCGAGATCGGCCAGTTCGTGCAGGACTGGCGCAATTCCGAGTTCGACATGTTCGTGTCGCTGAACTCGGGAACGATCGAGCCGGACGACTATTTCTACCGCACCTTCCGCACCGGCGGCTCGACCAATGTGTTCAAATATTCCAACCCCGAGCTCGACGCGCTGCTCGACGCGGGACGCGAGGAAACCGCCGTCGAGGGACGTCGCGACATCTACAAGAAGGTGCAGGCGACGCTCGCCTGCGACGGACCGGTGCTGTTCCTCGCCTACGGGCAGCTCTACACCGCGATGCGCGAGGCGGTGGAGGGATACCAGATCTATCCCAATCGCTCGCTCGGATCGCTGAAGTCCGTCACGCTCGGCAACTGACCGATCTGAAACCGCGGATCCGGCGGCGGCAGCCGCCGCCGGTCTCCCGCGCCGAACGGATTGCCCGGCCATGGTGTTTCTCAGACGGCTTCGCGGACGCCTCATCGACCTCGCCTTCGTGATCGCGGGCGTCTCGGTGCTGGTCTTCGGCTTCATCCGGATGATCCCGGGCGACGCGGTCGCGATCATGCTGGGCGCCAATGCGGAAGTGACGCCCGAGCGGATCGCTGCGGTGCGCACCCGCCTCGGGCTCGACCTTCCGATCCACGAACAATATGTCGCCTGGCTGTCCGACGTGCTGCGCGGCGACTTCGGCGTCTCGATCTGGACCGGCAAGCCGGTGATCGACGAGATCGCCGCCCATGTCTGGCCGACGCTGCAGCTGACGCTGCTGGCGCTTGCCACCGCCGTGATCCTCGCCATTCCGCTCGGCATCCTGATGGCCCGGCTGCGCGGACGGCGCGGCGAGGCGCTGGTGCAGGCCGGCTCCGTGGTCGGCCTCACCGTCCCGCCCTTCTGGCTCGGCATCATCATGATCCTGACGCTGTCGGCCGTCGCGCCGGGTGTGCAGATGCTCGGCTATGTGCCGTTCTCGCAGGATCCGCTCGGCAATCTGGCGCGGCTGATCCTGCCGGCCATCGCGCTCAGCCTGCCGATCATGGCAAACCTTGCCCGCCTGCTGCGCTCCACATTGCTTGAGGCGATGCAGCAGGACTATATCCGCACCGCGCGGGCCAAGGGCGTGCCGGCCCGGCGGGTGCTCTACCGCCACGCCTTGCGCAATGCGCTGATCCCCTTCATCACCAGCGTCGGCATCATGGCCGGCTACCTGCTCGGCGGCGCCATCGTGATCGAACAGGTCTTCGCCATTCCGGGCCTCGGCCGGCTGATCCTGGGCGCCATCGCGGAGCGCAACTATCCGCTGATCCAGGCGACGATCCTGCTGGTGACCTGCAGCTTCGTCTTCGTCAATTTCGCCGTCGACGTCGTCTATGCGCTGATCGACCCGAGGATTTCGGAATGAGCGCCCCGGCAAGCCCCCCGCAGGCGCAAGCCCGCAGCAGGCGCAGGCCTGTCCTGTCGCTCTATTCCGTCGCGCTGACGATGATCATCCTCCTCGTTCTGGTCGCGCTCGCCGCGCCGCTGATCGCGCCCTACGACCCGCTGGGGCAGGACATCCTGCAGCGGCTCAAGGGACCGTCCGCCGCCCATTGGCTCGGCACCGACCAGCTCGGCCGCGACGTTCTCTCGCGGATCATCTACGGCTTGCGCTCCTCGCTCTCGATTTCGGCGAGCGCCGTCTTCGTCGCCTTTCTCGGCGGCAGCGTGCTCGGCCTGCTGGCGGCCTACTACCGGGGCTGGACCGAACGGATCATCATGCGGCTGATGGACGTGCTCTTCGCCTTCCCGGTGATGCTGCTCGCCATTGGCGTCATCGCGGTGATGGGCCCGGGCGCGGTGCCCACGGCGGCTGCCATCGCCATCGTCTACACGCCGATCTTCGCCCGCCTGTTGCGCGGTCCGGCGCTCGTGGTGGCCGAGAGCGATTTCGTCCTGAGCGCGCGGTCCATCGGCGCCTCGGACCTGCGCATCATCCTGCACCACATCCTGCCCAATCTCGTCAGCGTCATCCTGGTGCAGTTCAGCCTGCTGCTGTCGTCGGCGATCCTGGTGGAGGCGTCGCTGTCGTTTCTGGGCCTCGGCACCCAGCCGCCGACGCCCTCGCTCGGCATGATGCTGTCGGAGGGCCGCAATTTCCTGTTTCTCGCCCCCTGGGCCGCCATTTTTTCCGGTGTGGCAATCCTGATCGTCGCCTTCGCGCTGAACCTTTTCGGCGATGCGCTGCGCGACGATCTCGACCCGAGGCTGCGCCAATCCTGACCGACGCCCGAGCCTGCCCCGGGGCCGGGCGAACAGGGAGAGCTTGCGATGGACGACCGACGCGAAATCACCATCAACCGCCGCCGATTCGACCGGGACGGCGGCGTCGAACCGACGATGACCGCCGACGATCTCGCCGCACTTGCCGGGATCCCGGCGCAAAACGCCATCGTCGAGCGGGAGACCGGACCGCGCACCTATGAAGCGCTTGAGCGGGGCGCAGCACTTCCCATGCGCTCGGGCATGCATTTCCTCGTGACCCGCAAGTTTGTCATGGGCGGCTAGCCCGTCGCATCCGCACTGGAGGCCCGAATGCACCCCCGCGACGAGATCGCAAGGACCCTGCTGCGCCTTGGCAAGACCGAGTTCGACATGCTCAGCGCCGACGCGCTGCCCGGTTCCCCGGCCCACGACTGGACGGCGACGCTTGCCGCGACGCGCGCGCAGGGCGCAAGCGTGTGGACCGTGCGCCCGCTCCATCTTGGACTGCCCGACGCGGCAGAGGGGACCAGAGCCGAAATCCGCACACTGGCAATCGAAAGCGAAGACGCCTTTCGCGCCGCCCTCGACGCGTGGAACGCTGCGGCGGATGCCAACGACGACGGCAGCGGGGTTCGCCTGCTGATCGGCATCGCGCCGCAGGGGCCGCCGGAAATCGCCGCGCGCTGGCGCAGGTCCGACGGCTGGCGCGAGATCGACCGCGTGTTCCTCGAGGGCCAGCCCGGCGCCCGCCTTTGGAAGGATGGCACGCCGCCGCCGCCGGACGACCTGCCGCCCGAGAGGGTCGCGCGGTTCACCAGTTCCTTCGGCGTCGAGGCCTATCAAAAGCTCAGACGCTCCACCGCTGTCGTGATCGGCGCCGGCGGCACCGGATCGGTCGCGATCCCGATGCTGGCGCGCGCCGGCGTCGGCAAGATCGTCATCGTCGATTCTGATCTGATCAGTCCGTCGAACCTGGAGCGCACCCACGCAAGCTTCCCTGAACACATCGAAACGCCGACGCTGAAGGCGGCTCTTGCCCGCGACCACGTGCGCCGCATCGATCCGGATATCGAGGTGATCGCCTTCGACGGACGGCTGCCGCAACGCGCCATCGTGGAGCAAGTCGCGCAGGCGGACGTGCTGCTCGGCTGCACCGATCAGCACACCAGCCGGCTGGTGCTCAGCGACATGGCGCGGCGCTATCTGGTGCCAGCCATCGATTGCGGCGGGCTGATCGAAGGGGCGAACGGCCTCGTCACCGGGCAGATCATCCAGCTCGTGCTGTTTCGCCCCCACGATCCCTGCCCGCGCTGCCGGGGCATGGTCGACGACATGCGCATGCGACAGGAGCTGATGTCGCCGGAGGAGCGACAGGCGCTGATCGACGCCGCCGGCAACCACGCACCGCCGCCGGAAGCGCATGAGATCCCGCAGATCGACACGGTCGGCTATATCACCACGGTGAGCGGCACGCTGGCGGCAGGCTATGCCATCGGCTGGCTGACGGGGCGGTTCGACCCGCCGTTCGAACGCATGCAGATGAACCTCATCGCCGAATGTCTCGACGTGACCGACCGGCCGCAGCCGGTGGACGAGGCCTGCACCTGCCAGGACGAACGCGGACTGGGGGATGCCGGAGAGCTGCCCTTCGCCATCCCGGCGCATTGGGGCGCGGTGCGCCGCCTGTAGGCGAACCGCAGATCAGTCCGCCTCGAAGCACCTGCGCAGATACGCGAGGGAGCGCGCCTGCGCCCGGTTGTCGCGATGGCTTTCGCCCGCGCCCGGCTCGACTTCAAGCACCAGATGCGTCGTCGCGTTTTGCCCCAAACGCTGCGGAAGCGACGCCCAGGGGAGGTTTCCGGACCCGACCTCAAGGCCTTCCGTAATCAGCGCATCGAGCGGGATCTCGGGCGGACATGCGGCGGGGTCGGGATAGAAAAGACTGTCGCTGACATGCAGCCACGGCATCTCGCCATCGACGAAATCGAAGGGATGAAGCCGCTCGCAGCGCTCAAGGTCCTCCTCAAGCACGGCGGAAAACCGGGGATCGTCCTTCGCCGCTGCCGGATGCGCCCGGCGCCAGTTGAACAGGTTGGACGACAGCGTCGCATGAGCGGTGTCGACGAAGGGCGCGACATTCCTGAGCCCTTCGGCCGCGACGAAGGCGCGAAACGCGGCGATCTCCCAGGGGAAGAAATGATCGAGCGGGCCGGCGAGAAACGACAGGCCGTCGCGCGGCAAAAGCGAATAATGGCCGACGTTTTCCACCAGCAGCAGGATCTCCGGCGCCAGACGGGCCAGCCGCGCGATTTCCGCGTTGAAGCCGGCGGTTGCCTCGGGCCGGTTCGCCCGTTGCGGGGCGTCGCCGTAGACAAGCCCCCAGTAGCGATGGATCACGACGCGTCCCGCCCCCGCGTCGGCGGCAAACCGCAGGGCATCCTCCACCTGATCGGCGTCGAAGTCCTGCTCCGTCACCCTTGCGACCTTCTGCAAGGGCACGTGCACGGTGAGATCGAGCGGGCCGTGGGCCTGGCGCAGCCGGTCGAGGTTTTCCAGGCATTTGCGCCTGGTCGCCGCGTCCTCCAGATCGCGCGGGCCGAAGGTGTGCAGCTCGAGCACGACCGGAAGTCCGGCCGCCCGCAGCGCAATCGCCCGGTCGGCAAGCTGGGCTGCGTCCATCACGGCGGCCTTCAAGGCGTAGTGCGGCATGAGGGCGGGTCTCCAGTGGGCGCGCCTCCCGCTTGGGCGGGGGATCTCAGTCTCTCTATACTGAGGCACTGCGCGTCACAGACAATCCGTTTCCTGGATGGCGGCAAATTCCTCGTCACCGATGCCGAGCCAGTCGCCCAGAACCTCGCGGGTATGCGCGCCCAGCGCCGGCGGGCCGCGATGAACGCCGGGCGGCGTCGCCGACATCTTGATCGCCGAGGCCGGCACGGGGACCGTGCCGCCGGCTGGATGGGGCACCTCGACGATCTGTGCGCGATGGGCGAGATGGGGATTTTCCACGACATCGGCAATGCTTGCGACCGGCTCGCAGGGAACGCCGACCGCATGCAGCGCGGTCAGGATTTCCTCGGCGTCATGTTTCAGGCCCCAGGCGTCGATGATCGCCTCAAGCTCGGCGACATTGGCGTTGCGGGCGAAGAAGGTTGAGAAGCGGTCGTCACCCGAAAGCTCGGGCATGCCCATCGCCTCGCAGAAGCGCACGAAATGATGGTCATTGCCGGCGACGACATAGACCCATTTGTCGTCGCGGCTCTTGAAGCAATGCGAGGGCGAGAGATAGCGATCGCGGTTACCGAGCCGCGTCTGCTCGGTCCCGAAGAGCTTCGATTCGCCGATGGCCGTCGTCAGCATCGACAAGGCACTGTCCATCAGCGTCGCCTCGACCACCTGCCCTTTGCCGGTGTCCTGCCGCGCCTGCAGGGCGGCGAGCGCCGCGATGCTGGCGTAAAGCGCGGTGGAATAATCGGCGACGAAAACGCCGGCCATGGTCGGCGCGCCCCCGGCCGGGCCGGTCAGCGTCATGATGCCGCTATGCGCCTGGGCGGCGCCATCAAAACAGGGATGGGAGGCCATCGGCCCGTCCTGACCGAAGCCGGAAACGCGCACGAGGATGAGCCCCGGATTTTCCTCCGACAGAACATCGTAGCCGCAGCCCATCTTCTCCAGCGTACCGGGGCGAAAATTCTCGATCAGGATGTCGGCCTTGGCCGCGAGCCGGCGCAACAGCGCCTGACCGTCGGGATTGCGGAAATCGAGGGTCAGGCTGCGCTTGTTGCGGTTCGCGCCCATGAAGAACAGCGTCTCGCCGTCAACCATCTCGCCGACCCGGCGCCCCTCCTCGCCGCCGTCGGCACGCTCCACCTTCACGACATCCGCACCAAGATCTCCAAAGACCTGGCCACAGAATGGCCCAGCAATATACCTGGATAAATCAAGTACTTTTATATTACTTAGGGATTTATTTTGCATATCACTGTTTTCTTTCGTCGGGCTTTAAAGTACAATTTCCCGAAATTCAGGAGGATTTGCGATGAAGGTTAAATTCCATACATGGCTCAAGACCAAGACCGGCTGTGCCGAGGAAGAAATCGACCCGCCCGCGCATGTACGCACCATCGCGGATCTGACCGCATTTCTCTCCGAACGCCATCGGGAAGCGGCGCCGCTCTTCGCGATGCCGCAGGCGCTGCGCTATGTGGTCGACCGGCGCTATGTCGATGCGGACCATGAGCTGTCCCCCTCGCAGGTCGTTGAAATCTATCCGCCGGTAACCGGCGGCTGAGACATGGCGCCTTCGCCCGGCGCGGGCGCCGCCCCGCCGCAGCAGGGACAGCCCGCGCGGCGGGCGAGCTGTATTTCGCTGAAGCCGGCGGATAGGCCGTCGTAGAGGACGATCCGCCCGCTGAGACCGTCTCCGACGCCGAGGATCTCCTTCACCACCTCCATCGCCTGCAGGCCGCCGATCACCGTAAGCACCGGACCGGCCACACCCACCATCGAACAGGTCGGCGTCACCTCCGGCGGGAGCGGGCTGGGGTAGAGACAGCGGAAGCACGGGTTGGCGCCGCCCCGGAAGGCGGCGAAGGTGGTGACCGTGCCCTCCGTCATCTGCGCCGCGCCGCTGACCAGGGTCCGGCCGAGCGCGAAACAGGCCGCGTGCAGGACATCGCGGGTGGCGAAATTGTCGGTGCAATCGGCGACGATGTCGTAGCCGGCGACAAGATCCGCCGCATTTGCCGCGGTGACGGGAAACATGTGCTCCACCACCTCGATGTGCGGATTGCCGCGCCGCAGCCGCGCTGCCGCACTCGCGGTCTTCGGCATGTCGAGATCGTCCATGGTGTGAATGACCTGGCGGTGCAGGTTGGAGACCTCGACGAAATCGCCGTCCGCCACGCCGATGAGGCCGACGCCCGCCGCCCCAAGATACTGCAGGACCGGCGCGCCGAGGCCGCCGGCGCCAACGACGAGCACGCGCGCCGCCTTGAGGCGAAGCTGGCCCGCCTCCCCCCATTCGGGCAGCACCATCTGGCGCTGGTAGTAGGCGTGTTCCTCGATCTCCAGGGCATGTGCGCTCATGACAGCTCCGCCCGTTCCGCGGCCAGCGCCGCGCCATAGCCGTGTATGTGCTTCAGGAGACGGTGAAAGCCGTTGGCGCGGCTCGGTGCCAACAGCTCGATCAGCCCCGCCTCGCGCAGCCGGTCCGGCGGGGTCGCGGCGACCTCGCCAAAACTTCGCCCGTCATAGAGACTGACGGCGATCGACAGCAGGCCGCGCATGATGCGGGCGTCGGAATCAGCGGCGACGCGAACCGTCCCGGTGTCTTGGTCGGCCCTCAGGTCCAGCCAGACACGGGACTGACAGCCGTGAAACAGCGTTTCATCGGTCTTGAGCGCCGGGTCCATGGCCGGCAGATCGCCGGCCATCTCCATCAGGGCAATCACCGGTCCGCCGGATCCGCTTCCCGGCCGGAACCGGTCTGCAAGGCTTGCCATATAGTCCTCGATCGAACTCATCCTGCGTGTCCATCTGCCGTGCCGGTCGGGGCGGACGGTCAGGCCGTCGCGCGCGCCTGCGCGAGGACCCCGCCGCCGAGCGGCTCCTTGACGCCCGTGGTGAGCGGAAAGCTGAGCGGCAGGCCGCGCTTGGAGCGCACTGCCAGAAAGGCGAAACACTCCGCCTCCACCGCATCGCCGCGGAAGCCGACGCTTTCGGCCGGCACCACCTCCGCGCCGGTGCGTTTCGCGATCTCGCGCATCATCACCGGGTTCTTGCGTCCGCCGCCGCATACGACGATGCGGCGCGGGCGGGACGGCAGCAGGTCGAGCGCCTTTCCGACCGATCCGGCGGTGAAGGCAGTGAGGAGCGCCGCCCCGTCCTCCAGGCTCTCCCCGTCCGCCATGGAGGCGGAGAAATCGAAGCGGTCGAGCGACTTGGGATAGGGCGCGGCGAGGAAGGGGTGCTCGAGCAGCGTGCGAAGCTTCGCCTCGTCGACGGTGCCGCGCGCGGCAATCGCGCCGTTCTCGTCCATGTCGCCGCCACTGTGCGCGAAGATCCAGTCGTTCACCGGCGCGTTCGCCGGACCGGTGTCGAAGGCGACCATGTGATCGCCGTCGCACCAGGTGAGATTGGCGACGCCGCCGAGATTGAGCACTGCCGTATCGCTGCCGGCGTTGATCTTCCTCAGCGCCGCCTTGTGATAGATCGCCGACAGCGGCGCGCCGTGTCCGCCGGCTTCCATGTCGGCGGAGCGAAAGTCGTAGACGACATCGGTGCCGACGATGTCCGCCATCATCGCCCCGTCGCCGAGCTGGCGCGTGTACCCGCGCCGCCCGCCCTCGGGCGCCTGATGCAGGACCGTCTGGCCGTGGAAGCCGACGGCGGAGATATCGGAAGCCGCATAGCCATGCCTCTCGAGAAAGCCCTTGACCGCAAGCGATTGCGCCTCGGTGAGAGCCTGCTCCGCCTCGCGGAAGATCTCCGGTTCCGGCCCCTTGAACTGCCACGCGAGCGCCGCCTGGAAGGTGCGTCCCAGAAGCTCGCGGATGTCGACCGGATAGGGCGCGAGCTCCCACGGCCCGAAGGCATCGATCGTCTCGCCGTCGGTCTTGATCATGGCGATGTCGATGTATCCGTCGAGAACGGTTCCGGTCATCAGTCCGATTGCCCAGGCAGGCTTCATGTCGTCATGCTCCTTGTGCGCCGCCTCAGGCTGCGGCCGCGCGTTTGTTCTGGATGTGCTGCGGGAAGATGCGGCCCGCCGGCTTGCGGCAGTCCTTGCAATGGGACACGGCGGCGCGCCCGTGGTCGGCAAGCCGGCAGCGGAAGGCGAGCGCGCCGGCAAGGACCCGGTCGACGCCGTCGCGCAGGAGATTGCCGACGATCCCGGCCTGGCCGTGGCTGATCACGCAGATCGAGACGTCGCCATTGGGCGCGACGCAAAAGACGTGGCCCGCCCAGAAGCAGGGCAGTTGCGGAACGGGAAGATGCGGCAGCACCTCCTCCGACAGCATGCGGTCGAGCGTGCCGTCGCTTTCCAGGCTCTCGATCTTGTCGATGGCCTGTTCCGCGCCCCCGGGCAAAAGCGGCTTGACCTTCTCGTACTGGTCGACGCGTTCCAGCAGCTTGAGGAAGCGCGGATCATAGTCCTCGATCGGCTCGTCCAGATCGATCTGGTAGACGCCGACGCGCAAGCCCGGCCGATCCCTGGCGCGGTCGAGCAGGATTTCCAGCCCGCGCAGGGACTTCTCGAAGTTGCCCTCGCCCCGGTTGAGGTCGTGCGACAGGCGATTGCCGCCATCGAGCGAGACGAAGATCTTGTGGTCGAAATCGACCGAGACGATCTCCTCGACCCGCTTCTCGGTCAGCATCGTGCCGTTGGTGTGCCACTGAAGCGGAATGGTCGGCATGACCTCACCGACGGTTGCGAGCAGCTCCGCGAAACGCGGGTTCATCAAGGGCTCGCCGCGCCAGTTGAGATGGATGGTCTGCACATCGACCGAGGCGCTGTCGCGCAGGTCGCAGAGCATGCGCCGGAGGTCTTTCGGCGTCATGTCGTCCTTGCCGTGGCTGAGCTTGGTGTAGCACAGCCGGCAGGCGAGATTGCAGCGGGTGGTGGGGTCGAGCCAGAGCCAGACGGGCGATCCGTCGATGGCGGAACTCTCGGCGCGCGGAGTGTGATCGGTCATGCAAGCTCCCTGGTCACCTACCGCCAGGGCGCCCCTGGCCGGGCAAAATCAGTTGATCATACAATATCCGACAAGACAATACCTTTTAAGGACCATTATAAGGCCAGATTAAGACGATGCACGCGGATAATGGATCGGCACGCACCAATGGTTGGCGGCCACCCAATCGGTGTTCGGCAGGTCCACCGGGTGCTTCATGATGCGGTGGCAGGGCAACTCGTAGACCTTGCCGGCCCCGCCCTCGATCGGATCGAACACGATGTATTTGTAGAAGCCGCTCTCCATGCCATCGGGCAGGCGCAGGCGGTTGGGGTAGGCGGGATCGAGAGTGTCGCGCGCATAGGCGCGCTTCCAGGACACGATGTCCTTCAGTCGCCGGGTCTGCACCACGCCCATGGCGGCGGTGAATTCGTCGATCCGGTGGTTCATCCCGTCGATCCGGTAGCCGGACCCGCGACCGTAGTCGCGGAACGAGCGGGCGTGGCGGGCAAGCTCCGGGTTCGCGGTGACCAGCATGCCGCCTTCGCCCGTGGAGATCGTCTTGGTGGGATAGAAGGAATAGATGCCGGCATCGCCGAAACTGCCGGCGGCGCGCCCGTTCCAGCGGGCGCCATGGGCATGGGCGCAATCCTCGATCAGCCAGATGCCCTTGTCCCGGCAATAGGCCGCGATCTTCTCGATGTCGAAGGCGATATGCCCGCCGACATGAACGATCCAGGCCGCCTTGGGCCGATGGCGCTCGGCCGCCTCCACGAAGTCGGCGAAAGACCCGCAAAGATCCTCCCGGTTGCAGTCGTAGAAGACAACGGACGCGCCGGACCATTGCGCCGAGCGCGGCGTCGCCAGAAAGGTGTTGGAGGGCGACAGCACCGTCTCGCCGCTCACCCCGACGAAATCGAGGGCCGCCAGCGCGCCGCCGGCCCAATTGTTGAAGGCAACCGCCTTGAGCCCGGTTTCGTCCGCCCAGGCCGCCTCGAAGGCCCGCGTGTGCGCGCCGTCGCTCCAGCGGTTGGAGCGAAGGATATCGCGCCACAGACCGAGCAGTTCCTCCTCGTCGCGCGGATCGAAGGCGATGGAAAACGGCAACGGCGCGGGCCGTTCCGCGGCAGCGTCTACAGCGCGTGCAACCGGCTTGCTCACAGCAGCATGTCCTCCTGGCCTTGCCCGAAAAGCGCAGCGCCGTCGTTTCGGGCGTGAAGTTCGTACTGGTTGGCCGCATGCTGGCGGGCCGCGAGCATGTCGTTGAAAAATCGAAGCAACGGCGATCCGCGATAGAGCGCGGACGCCCCGGCGGCGCGCAGAAGGTCGGCCGCGTGCTGGAAGCAGC
>PARB01000107.1 GCA_002709505.1 Paracoccaceae bacterium
TTGATGAACTGCTGGTAGACCATCGACACGTTGCGGCGGCGCACGGAGACGCCCGTGACGTCCTGGCCGGCGAACCAGACGGTTCCGGCGGTCGGACGCTCCAGCCCGGCCATCAGCTTCATCATCGTCGTCTTGCCGGCGAGCGTGGTGCCAAGCAGGATGTTGAAGCTTCCCGGCTCGCAGACCAGATCGGTCGGATGGATATGAATATCGGCGCCTGCCCGCAGACCGACGCCCCTCAGTTCAAGGGACATGATTGCCGCCTTCAGCATTGGATCGTGTGAGGGTGTCAGGGTTTGCGCGGCCCGAAGTCCGCGTCTGCCCATCCCAACGGGCGTGTTTCGCGTCGAGATCAACGTCGCGAAAGGGCGGCCCGGGGAACATCCCCGGACCGCCGTGTGATCAGGCCGTGATCAATTCTCGGCCCAGCGCTTCACGAGTTCGTCGTAGTTGACGGTCTCGCCCTGCGGCTTTTCGTTGTCCAGCTTCGCCTTGGCGCCGCCCTTGCCGAGCCACTCGGACGGATCCTTGGGCTCGTTCAGACGCGGGCCGCAGCCGCCGTAGGTGCCATTGGCCTCATCCGCACGCTGCATGCGGGCCATGATGGTGTCCATCTCGCCGGCGAGACGGTCCATGGCTTCCTGCGGGGTGAAGGCACCGGAGTTGACGTCGCCGATCTGCTGCCACCACAGCTGGGCCAGCTTCGGATAGTCCGGCACGTTGACACCGGTCGGCGACCAGCGGACGCGGTCCGGCGAACGGTAGAACTCCACCACGCCGCCAAGGGCCGGCGCACGCTCCGTGAAGCTTTCATGCCGCACGGTGCTGTCGCGGGCGAAGGTGAGACCAACGTGGCTCTTCTTCACATCGACGGTCTTGGAGGTCACGAACTGCGCGTAGAGCCAGGCGGCCTTGGCGCGATCGGTCGGCGTGGACTTGAGGATGGTCCAGGAACCCACGTCCTGGTAACCGACCTTCTGGCCTTCCTGCCAGTAGGGGCCGTGCGGGCTCGGCGCGGCGCGCCACAGCGGCATGCCGTTCTCGTCGACCGTGTTGTTGCCTTCCGAGCGCGGCTTGACCATGTCGGCCAGGAACGCGGTGTACCAGAAGATCTGCTGGGCGACGTTGCCCTGGCTGAGTGCGGGAAGCGACTGGTAGAAGTCGTAGTCGGCCGCACCCGGAGGCGCATATTTGCGCAGCCATTCATCCCACTTGCGGATGGCGTAGACAGCCGCCGGGCCGTTGGTCGCGCCGCCACGGGACACGGAGGCGCCCGACGGGTTACACGAGCCTTCCTCCATGCGGATGCCCCATTCGTCGATGGGACGGCCGTTCGGCTCGCCCGGCGAACCGGCGCCTGCCATGGACAGCCACGCGTCGGTCATGCGCCAGCCGAGATCGGGAGCGCGCTTGCCGTAGTCCATGTGACCGTAGACGCGTACGCCGTCGATTTCCTTGACGTCCTCGGAGAAGAACTCCGCGATGTCCTCATAGGCCGACCAGTTGACCGGAACGCCGAGTTCGTAGCCGTATTTCTCCTTGAACGCGGTCTTCAGGTCTTCGCGGTCGAACCAGTCCTTGCGGAACCAGTAGAGGTTGGCGAACTGCTGGTCCGGCAGCTGGTAGAGATCGCCATCCGGACCAGTCGTGAAGCTGATCCCCATGAAATCGTCGAGATCGAGCGTCGGCGAGGTGACATCCTTGCCCTCGCCTGCCATCCAGTCCGTCAGGTTGACGGCCTGCTGCAGGCGCGAGTGGGTGCCGATGAGGTCGGAATCGTTCACATAGGCATCGTACAGATTGCGGTTGGTCTGCATCTGCGTCTGCACGGCCTGAACCACTTCGCCCTCGCCGAGGATCTGGTGGTTGACCTTGATGCCGGTGATTTCCTCGAACGCCTGGGTGAGCGTCTTGGATTCATAGACGTGGGTCGGGATACCTTCCGACAGCACGTTGATCTCCATGCCCGCGTAGGGCTTGGCCGCGTTGATGAACCATTCCATCTCCGCCATCTGCTGATCTTTCGTCAGCGTGGAGGGCTGGAATTCGCTATCAATCCACTTCTTCGCCTCCTCGGGTCCGGCGAAAGCCGACCCCGAACCCGCGATAAGCGCTGCAGCAGCCACGGCTGCCAGCATCTTGTGTCGCATTTGGTTTCCTCCCTTGCGAAACTGCGACTTGACTATCAAACGAAAAAAAGTGAACGTCAACCCGAAAACTGACTTGCCATTTTTTGCGTGCTGAGCTCAAATTTTGGCGTAAACAGTCGTTTCAGGCCTTATAATAATCATTGCAGACTCACGTTTGCTGCAATGCGAAAGAAAACGAAAGGCAACAGAATGGATCCGGTTTCGCCCCGCCAGTCCGAAATCCTGGACCGCGCGCGCCGCGCCGGCCGGGTCGACGTCGATGGCCTCGCGAGCGAATTCGACGTGACCCCGCAGACGATCCGCAAGGATCTGAACGAATTGTGCGAACGGGGCATGCTGCAGCGCGTGCACGGGGGCGCGGTGCTGCCTTCGGGGATCGCAAACTACGCTTATGACGCCCGCCGACAGCTCGCCTCCGATGCCAAGCAGCTCATCGGCAAGCGGGCCGCCGCGCTCATTCCCGACAATGCCTCGATCATGCTGAATATCGGCACGACCACGGAGCAGGTCGCCCGGGCGCTGCGCCAGCATGACGGCATCATGGCGATCACCAACAACATCAACGTTGCCAATATCCTGCGCTCGGCGCCGGCGGTGGAAGTGATCATCGCCGGCGGACAGGTGCGCCCCTCCGACGGCGGCATCGTCGGCGAGGCAACGGTGGACTTCATCCGGCAGTTCAAGGTGGATTACGCCGTCATCGGCGCGTCCGCGATCGATGCCGACGGCACCATTTTCGACTATGACTTCCGGGAAGTGCGGGTTGCGCGCGAGATTCTCAGCCATGCCCGCCAGACGCTGCTCGTCGCCGACGCGATGAAGTTCGAGCGCAGCGCGCCGGTGCGCATCGCCCATCTGTCGCAAATCGACATTTTCGTAACCGACACGGCACCGCCCGAAAGCGTCGCGGAGATCTGCCGCGAGCACAACGTACGCATTGAAATCGCCGGCGACGGGACCGCGAACGCCTTCGCGTTCACCCCCGGACCCTCTGCCGGCCAGGAACAGGAAGGGGCGTGATGGCGTCGCAAGCGCAACACACCGACTACGACCTGCTGATCGTCGGCGGAGGCATCAACGGATGCGGCATTGCCCGCGACGCCGCCGGACGCGGCTATTCCGTGTGCCTGGCGGAGATGAACGATCTGGCGAGCGGCACCTCGTCCTGGTCGACCAAGCTCATTCACGGCGGCCTGCGCTATCTGGAGTTCTACGAGTTCCGGCTGGTGCGCGAGGCCCTGAGCGAGCGCGAGCTGCTGTGGTCGATCGCGCCGCATATCATCCGGCCGCTGCGGTTCGTGCTGCCGCACTCCAAGGGACTGCGGCCGCGCTGGCTGCTGCGGCTCGGCCTGTTTCTCTATGACCACCTGGGCGGCCGCAAGCTGCTGCCGGCGACGCGCACGCTCGACCTGCGCAAGGACCCGACCGGCGAACCGTTGAAGCCCGGATTTTCAACCGCCTTCGAATATTCCGACTGCTGGGTCGACGATGCCCGGCTGGTGGCGCTGAATGCGCGCGACGCAGCCGACAGGGGCGCCGAGATCAACACCCGCACCCAGGTCGTGGCGGCCCGGCGCGACGGCGACATCTGGCATGCGACGCTGCGCGACACCGATACGGGCGCGACCCGCGACGTCACCGCGCGGCTGATGGTCAATGCCGCCGGCCCCTGGGTCGACCGCCTGCTGGAAAGCGCGCTGAAACGAAACGATGCGCGCAATGTGCGCCTTGTCCAGGGCAGCCATATCGTCGTGCGCAAGCTGTTCGACCATGACCGTGCCTATATCTTCCAGAACGCCGACGGGCGCATCGTCTTCGCCATTCCCTATGAGCGGGACTTCACGCTGATCGGCACCACCGACCGCGACTATGAAGGCGATCCGGCCGATGTGGCCGCGACGGAGGAGGAAATCCTCTATCTCGCGGCGGCGGCAAGCGAATATTTCAAGACGCCGATCAAGCGCGACGATGTCGTGTGGACCTATTCCGGCGTGCGACCGCTGTTCGACGACGGCGCCTCCAAGGCGCAGGAGGCGACGCGCGACTATGTTTTGAAGCTCGACACCGGGGCGGGCGGCGCGGATCACGCGCCGCTGGTGAACATCTTCGGCGGCAAGATCACCACCTATCGACGGCTGGCGCTTTCGGTGCTGGAACACGTGGAGAGCGTGCTCGGCGCCATGGGCAAACCCTGGACGCGTTCCGCGCCACTTCCCGGCGGCGATTTTCCGACGACCGGCTTTGAGGATCTGGTGCGCGACCTGCAGACGGCTCATCCGGACCTGCCGGCCGGGCTCGTGCACCGGCTGGCGCGCAACTACGGCACGCGCGCAAGTGCAATTCTCGAAGGCGCCCGGACGACCGGGGATCTCGGGCGACATTTCGGCGCCGACCTCTACGAGCGGGAAGTCGCCTATCTGATGGATCAGGAATGGGCCCGCAGCGCCGAGGACGTGCTGTGGCGCCGCTCCAAGCTCGGCCTGCATCTGTCGCAAAACCAGGCCGACGCCCTTGGCCAATGGATGCGGGACCGCTATAGCGAAACCACATCCTCCCGCGACACCCGCCGGGCGTGACTTCCTCGCGCCGGGGGGACGTTTGTCGCACCACGGCACGAGGCATTCCATGGCCGGCTCTCTCGATGGCATCCGCGTTCTGGATCTGACGAATGTGCTCTCCGGTCCGTTCTGCTGTCATCAGCTGGCGCATTTCGGGGCCGAAGTGATCAAGATCGAGCGACCGGGCAAGGGCGACCTCGCCCGGCAACTCGGCGCGGATCCCGCACTCAATGCCGCCAATATGGGCGTCTCCTTCCTCGCGCAGAACGCCGGCAAGAAGAGCGTGACGCTCAATCTCAAGACCCCCGCCGGCGTCGCCTTGTTCAAGAAGCTCGTCGCCACCGCCGACGTGGTGGTGGAGAACTTCCGCCCCGGCGTGATGGACCGGCTCGGTGTCGGCTTCGAGGATCTCAAGCCGCTCAACCCGCGCCTCGTCTATTGCGCGATCTCCGGCTTCGGCCAGGACGGGCCGATGCGCGCGATGCCGGCCTACGACCAGATCGTGCAGGGCCTCTCGGGCGTGATGTCGGTGACGGGCGACGTCGAAAGCGCGCCCTTGCGGGTCGGCTATCCCGTGGCCGACACCATCGGCGGCCTGACCGCGGCCTTCGCGATTACCGCAAGCCTTGCCGGGCCCAGAAAGGCGCCGGTCTTCCTCGATGTCTCGATGCTGGAGGCGACGCTTGCCACCATGGGCTGGGTGGTGTCGAACTGGCTGATCGCCGGGCAGACGCCGGCAGCCCATGGCAACGAAAACACCACATCGGCCCCCTCCGGCGCCTTCCAGGCCCGCGACGGCGCGCTCAACATCGCCGCCAACAAGGACGAGCAATGGGAGGCGCTTTGCGAGATATTGGGGCGGGCGGACCTTCTCTCGGATCCCGACTACGCAACGCGCGAGACCCGCAAGGCCAACCGCTATGCGCTGCGCGCCGAGATCGAAAAAAGCCTCACCGCGCGCGATGCCGCCGACTGGGTCGCATTGTTCAGCGCCAAAGGCATCCCCTCCGGCGAGATCCTCACCGTACCGCAAGCGCTGGACCAGCCGCAGGTCGCGGGTCGCGGGATGATCGCGGATTTCGCCGACGTGCCCGGCGTCGGGCGGGCCATCAAGACGGTGCGCACCGGCATCAAGGTCAATGGCGCGCCGCCTTGCGTTGACACCCCTCCGCCAGTGCTTGGACGCGACAACGCCGACGTCTACCGCGCGCTTGGACTGGACGACGACGACCTTCGATCCCTGGAACAGGAGGGCGCCATATGAGCGACGAACCGACCCGCGACCCGGTCGCCGACTGGTGGCGCACCTCGATCATCGACATGGAGCCGGGACGCATCGCCTTTCGCGGCCTCCCGGTCGAGGAGTTGATCGGGGCGCTGAGCTTCCCGCAGATGATCTGGCATCTGGTTATGGGCACGCCGCTCGATGCCGCCCGCGCGCGCCTTTTCGAGGCAGCACTCGTCGCCGCCGTCGATCACGGCCCGCAGGCGCCCTCGATTGCCGCCGCGCGCATGGCGGCGACCTGCGGGGTCGGGCTCAACAACGCCATCGCCACCGGCGTCAACATGCTGGGCGACGTGCATGGTGGCGCGGGCGAACAGGCGGCCGCGCTCTACCGCGACATTGCCGACCGGCAGGAGGCGGGCCGAGACCTCAAGCAGGCAACGACAGAGGGACTTGCCGCCTTTCGCGCGGCCCATGGCCGGTTCATCCCGGGGTTCGGCCACCGTTTCCACAAGCCGGTCGACCCGCGCGCGCCGCGCCTGCTTGAACTCGTCGACCAGGCAGCGGCGGAGGGGGCTGTCTCCGGCGCCTTCGCTGCCATCGGACGGGAGATCGACGCGGTGCTTTTCCAAGAAAAGGGCAGGCCCGTGCCGATGAATATCGACGGGGCCACGGCGGTGATCTATGCCGAACTTGGCTGCCCGGCACCGCTTGCGCGCGGGTTCTTCTGCCTGTCGCGCTCCGTCGGCATTCTGGCGCATTCCTGGGAGCAGATGCAGCAGGGCGGGCGCAACAAGGGGCCGACGCCGCCGGCGCACCGCTGGACCTACGAGGAACCTGACGGAAAACCCTGAACCCCGGCAATCGTGCGATCAGGCCGGCGCTTTCGCAGCTCTCGGAAAGACGATGCGAACGGTGAGGCCCATGGCACCGTCAGCCGCCATCGGGTCGCTCGGGAGCAGGTCGAGGCGGGCGCCCATCAGCCGGGCGATCTCGTCGACAATCGCAAGCCCGAGCCCCGCACCCTGCGGTCCGTTTTCCGATGTCAGGCGCTCGAACCGTTTCAGCGCGCGGGCACGATCCCGCTCCGGAATGCCCGGACCGTCGTCCTCGACCTCCAGAAAGACCCGTGCGTCGCCCGCGAGACCGACCCTCACCGTTGCAGAACGGCCGCGCCCCGCATAGGCGATGGCGTTCTCGATCAGGTTGCGCAGGAGTTCAGCGAACAGCATCCGCTGGCCGCGCACCAGCGGACAGCCTCGGCCTTGCGCATCGGGCACCACCTCGAAGCCGAGGTCGAGGCCGGCCCGGGCGGCGACAGGTTCCAGTTCGGCCGTGACCGTACGCGCCAGCGTGCAGAGATCGAGCTCTTCCAGCGTCAGCCGGTCGGCGGAGGCCTCGTCCACCCGCGCCAGAAGGAGGAGCTGCGCAAGCGTTCGCTCGCTCTGGGCAACAGCCGCATCGGCGACATCGAGCGCTGCCGCCATTTCCTGCGGATCGCGCGCGCGACGCGCCAGCTCGATCTGGGTCCGGATGATGGCGAGCGGCGTGCGGATCTGGTGCGAGGCATTGCCGGTGAAGCGGCGCAGCGCCGCCAGCGCATCCGCCAACCGCCCCATGAAGCCGTTGATCGCTCCGACGAGCCGGTCCACTTCGCGCGGCACCGCATGGCGGATCGGGCGCAGGTCGTCCGGGGTTCGCCGGTCGATCGCCTCCTCAAGGCGCGCCAGCGGACGCAACGCGCGGCGCACGCCGAAGAAGACAATCGTCGCGGCGATCAGGATCAGCAGGGTCTGGCGCGCGGCGGAACGCAAGAGAATGTCTTCGGCCAGGGCACGGCGCGCCGATGTCGTCTCCGCGACGGCGACACGGTAGCCCACCGACCGGTTTCCCGTGGAGGCGGCCCCGGTGAGAATGACCATGCGGATCGGCTCGCCGCGATACACCGCATCGGCGAAGCGCGGCTGGCGGGCGACCTCGGGCGCCTCGCCGGGCGGGAGAACGGGAAGCTGGCGATAGCCGGTAACGAAGGTGCCTGGCGGCCCCTCCACCCGGTAGAACACCCGGTCCTCGGCCGCACTCGTCAGCATCTCCAGCGCGACATAGGGCACATCGACCTCGATCTCGCCGTCGCGGTTGACCGCAACCCTTTCGGCAATGGCAAGGGCCGAGCCCGTCAGCACCCGGTCGAGCACCGCATTGGCGGTCTCGCGGGCCTCCCGGTAGGTGTCGACAAGGCCGATGGCGGCCAGAAGGCTGAAGGGGACCAGAAGCCACAGCAACAGGCGCGCCGACAGGGACCGCAGCACGGGACGTCCGGGCAACCTGCGAAAGGACCGCATGCCTTCAGGCGACCTCGAGCGCATAGCCCAGCCCCCGCGCGGTGCGGATGCGCAAGCCATGCGGCTCGAGCCGCTTGCGCAGGCGCGAGACATATTGCTCGACCGCATTTTCCGAAATATCCGCGTCGAAGGCGGTCAGCCGTTCGGCGATATGCTGCTTGGAGACCACCCGCTCGCTGCGCCCGATCAGGATCTGCAGAACATTCAGTTCCCGCGCGGTGAGATCGAGGGCGACACCGTCGATCAGCGCCTGGCGGGCATCGAGATCGAACACCAGCGGGCCGCATTCCAGTCTCCCTCCGCGTGCGCCCGCGTGCCGCCGCAGCACGGCGCGAATGCGCGCCTCCAGCTCGGGAAACTCGAACGGCTTGGTCATATAGTCGTCCGCGCCGTGGTCGAGACCGCGAATGCGTTCGTCCAGCGCGCCGCGCGCGGTCAGCACAAGAACGGCCGTAGGGGTGCCCTTCGCGCGGATCCCGCCGAGAACCTCAAGGCCGTCGCCATCCGGCAGCGACAGGTCTAGGACGACGAGATCGAACCCGCCGGCGGCGAGCGCCGCATCCGCGCCCTCGCGGTCATGCACGGCATCCACCACGTAACCGGCGTCACGCAGCATCCGCCCGAGCCCGTCGGCCAGGGTCTTGTTGTCCTCCACGATCAGAATGCGCACGCAGCCTCCCCGCTCCGGCCGGCAGCGCCCGACGCACCGCCGCGGCGAGTTTAACCGCAGCAACAGGCCTGCGGGCAAGCCGTGTCGCATCACGATAGCCCTGCGGCGCTTGTATGTCCGCGACAACTGCCGCAATACTCGCTTCCATGTTGCGAAGGTTGTTGCCCCTGTTCGTCCTTTTCTGCCTGACGGCACCGGTCCTGGCTGAAACCGACCCTCCGTCGCTCAGCCTGGAACCGCTGACCCCGTCACCGGACGCGCGCGTTCTCACGATCTACTCCTCGCTCGATTCCCAGATGGCGCTGCCGCTGCTTGCCGCCTTCCAGGCCGAACGACCGGCGATCCGCATCGATTTCCACGAACTGCAGACCCAAAATATCTACGCCCGCATTATCTCGGAATCGGACAGGGACGGGAAAACCGCCGATCTCGCCTTTTCCTCGGCTATGGATCTCCAGGTCAAACTCGCCAATGACGGCTATGCGCAAGCCGTCCGCCTGCCCAGCGCCGAGGCGATCCCGAGTTGGGCGCAATGGCGCCACAGCGTCTACGGCGTGACCTTCGAGCCGGCGGTGATCCTCTACCACAAGCCCTCGTTCACGACACAGGCGCCGCCGCGCACGCGCGCCGACCTGACGCGCTATCTCACGGAAAACGAGGCCCAGATCTATGGCCGGGTCGGCACCTATGACGTCGAGCGCGCCGGTCTCGGGCTGTTCTTCCTCGCCCGCGACGGCGAGCACAATCGCGGGATCTGGGAGCTGTTCAGCGCCCTGGGGGCGGCCGGCGTGAAGCTCTACTCCAACTCCTCCGCGATCGTGGAGCGGGTCGCCGACGGCCGCTTCCTCCTCGGCTACAACATTCTCGGCTCCTACGCCCAGGCCTGGGCCCGGACCGCGCCCGACCTCGGCATCGTGCTGCCCGAGGACTACACCGTCGTGATGTCGCGTACCGGTCTGGTGCCGAGATCCGCCGCGTCTCCCGACCTTGGCGCGGCCTTTCTCGATTTCCTGCTGTCGCGCGCCGGACAGACGATCCTGTCGCGCGATGTCGGCCTTCCGGCGCTTCACCCGGATCTCGACGGGCCGAATACCGCGGCCGGCATGCGTGATCTCTACGGCACGAGGCTGCGGCCGATCCCGGTCGGACCGGCGCTGGTCGTCTATCTCGACCAGGTCAAGCGCCAACGCTTGATCGACCGCTGGAACCGCGCCCTGCGCGTGCAATAAGCGCGTGCGGCGCACAAACATTTTTGCACCGCAACGACAGCTTCGCGTCAGACAGCTGTGTCATTGTCATCCCGCGATTGCCGCTACGGCATTCCGCGCGCCCGGCCGGGACGGGAGGAACGCCCCCGGCCACGGCGCCACACACTCGCACTGACAAGACATCGTCGCCAGCAGCGGGCCGACACCCGGCGCGCGGGCGACGACGGGAGGACGACACATGACAACTTCCACCAGGCGTGGCCTCGTTGCCGCGGTTGCAGCCCTCGGCCTTGCTTTCGGCGCAAGCTCCGCGCAGGCCGCAGACATTGAATCCATCCACTTCCTGATCCCCGGCGGCGCCGGCGGCGGCTGGGACGGCACGGCCCGCGGCACGGGCGAGGCCCTGACCAAGGCGGGCATCGTCGGCCAGGCCTCCTATGAGAACATGTCCGGCGGCGGCGGCGGCAAGGCCATTGCCCATCTCATCGAGATCGCCGGCTCGGCCGACGACACGCTGATGGTCAATTCCACGCCCATCGTCATTCGTTCGCTGCAGAAGGTGTTTCCGCAGTCGTTCCGCGACCTGACCCCGATCGCCAGCACCATCGGCGACTATGCGGCCCTTGTCGTGAACACCGACAGCGACATCGCCGACTTTGCGCAGCTGTCGAGCGCGTTCAAGGCCGATCCGACCAAGGTCTCCATCGGCGGCGGCTCGGTCGCCGGCGGCATGGACCATGTGGTCGTGGCAATGGTGATGAAGAACGCCGGCGGCAACCCGACCGACGTCAAATACGTCCCCTATGATGCCGGCGGCAAGGCGATGGCCGGCCTGCTTTCGGGCGAGATCCAGGCGCTGTCCACCGGCTTCGGCGAGGCGGTCGAGCTTGCCAAGCAGGATCAGGTGCGCATTCTCTGCGTGACCGCCAAGGCGCGCCTCGATGTCGCCAAGGACGTCCCGACCTGCGACGAGGCCGGCGCGACCGGCACCGAGTTCGTCAACTGGCGCGGGTTCTTCGCGGCTCCGGGTCTCAGCGCGGAGAAGCAGCAGGCGTATATCGATGCCTTCGAGGCGATGTACAAGACCGAGGAGTGGGAAGCCGTGCGCGCCCGCAACGGCTGGGTGAACATCTTCAACCCGGGCGAGGATTTCTCCGCCTTCCTGGAAAAGCAGGAAAAGGAAATCTCCGATCTGATGACCGAACTCGGTTTCCTCTGATCAACCGGGACAGGGCGCGGATCACGGTCCGCGCCCTTTTTTCGACCGACAGCCCACATCCAACCGATCGGCCCTTTCCGTCATGCTGACCCGCGATCGTATCGGCGCGCTGATCATGCTCGCCTTTTCGCTCGGCTACGGCGCGATGATCTTCAACATCCCGCTGCTGCCGTTCCAGGCCAACCAGGCCTTCACCGCCCGCACCTTGCCGCAAGCGCTCTCCATCCTCGGCGTCCTGTTGTCGCTGGCGCTGTTGCTCAAGCCGCTTCGCGGAACCGCCCGCGACGATGACGCGGCGTGGCGGGCCAACATGAAGCGCCTGCTCACGCGGGTGCCGGGACTGGGATTTCCGCTCGGCAAGGTGGCCATGCTCTGCGTGGTGATGGTTCTCTACGGCCTCGCCGTGCGCCCCCTCGGCTTCCTGCTCGCCACCACGCTGTTCCTGGTCACCTCGATGCTCATTCTCGGCGAACGCCGCCATGTGATGGCGCTCAGCGTCTCGGTCGGCGTGACCGTCTTCTTCTGGGTGCTGATGACGCAGTTTCTCGACGTCTATATCGCGCCCCTGCCCACGTTCATCGGGAGATAGACCATGCTTGACGGCATTCTTACCGGTCTCAGCACCGCCGCCTCCCCGCTGAACATCCTGATGGTCGCCGTCGGCTGTTTCGCCGGCACCTTCATCGGCATGCTGCCGGGCCTCGGGCCGATCTCGGCCATCGCGCTGATGATCCCGATCACCTACGGCTTCGATCCGGCCACCGGCCTGATCCTGATGGCCGGCGTCTATTACGGCGCAATCTTCGGCGGCTCGACCTCGTCCATCCTGATCAACGCGCCGGGCGTCGCCGGCACCGTCGCGACCGCCTTCGACGGCTATCCGATGGCCAAGAAGGGCCATGCCGGCAAGGCGCTCGCGATCGCGGCCTATTCGTCGTTTTCCGGCGGAACCATCGCCGCAGTGTTCCTGCTGATCGCGGCGCCGTCGCTCGCCGTCGTCTCGCTTGCCTTCCAGTCGACCGACTATTTCGCGCTGATGGTGCTCGGGCTGACGGCGGTGGCCGCCTTCGCCGGGCGCGGCAATGTCATAAAGGCACTGCTGATGACCGTGTTCGGACTCATGCTCTCCACGGTTGGAACCGATGAAACCCAAGGGATCCAGCGCTTCACCTTCGGCATGATCGACCTGATCGACGGCATCTCCTTCCTGCTGCTGGCGATGGCGACCTTCGCGCTGTCGGAGGCGCTGATGTCGGTTCTGAAGCCCAAGACCGAGGAAGAGAAGATCCGCGAGAAGGACGCGAACGCCAATCTCGGCTCGATGAAACTGTCGCGCGATGAGGTCAAGGAGATGGTGCCGGTGATCGGGCGCTCCTCCGTGCTCGGCTTCCTCGTCGGCGTGCTGCCGGGCGCGGGCGCGACCATCGCCTCCTTTCTCGCCTACGGCATGGAACAGCGCATTGCCGGACCGGAAAAGGGCCGCGAGTTCGGAAAAGGCTCCGTTCGCGGCCTCGCGGCGCCGGAGACGGCCAACAATGCCGCCTGCTCCGGTTCCTTCGTGCCGCTGCTCACCCTTGGCATTCCGGGGTCGGGCACAACCGCGATCATGCTGGGCGCGCTGATCTCCTACGGCATCCAGCCGGGGCCGCGGCTCTTCGTGGAAAACCCCGAGGTGTTCTGGTCGGTGATCATTTCGATGTATCTCGGCAATGTGATCCTGCTGGTGCTGAACCTGCCGCTGATCCCCTATATCGCCCGCGTGCTGGCGCTGCCGCACACGGTGCTGGTGCCGATGATCCTGTTCTTCTCGCTGATCGGCGTCTATTTCGTGTCGTTCAACACCTTCGACATCCAGCTGATGGTGATCTTCGCCGCCGGCGCCCTGGTGCTGCGGCTCCTGGACATGCCGATGGCGCCGATGCTGCTCGGCTTCATTCTGGGCGGCATGATGGAGGAAAACCTGCGCCGGGCGCTGATCATCAACAACGACAGCTGGGCGTTCCTATGGACGCGGCCGCTGACCTTCGCGATCCTGGTCACGGCGGCACTGATCCTCTTCGTGCCGATGCTGTCGCCATTCGTGAAGCGCAGCCTGGCGCGGCGCCGCGAGGCGGCCGGCGAAGGCGGCTGACGAGGCCCGGTTCGCCCTCCCCACGCACCAACAATAAGGGCGCGGCCATCCGGTCGCGCCCTTTTCTCGTCTCGCGGTCTGTCCGCAGTCGCGGATTACATCTTGTCGGTCACCACCGTGGTGGTGGCGCCTTCCGGCTCCTTGGTGATCACCGGATCGGACCCGCCGCTGAGAAGCGTCATCACCGTGCGCTGGTAATCCTCCAGATCGAGGGTTCCGTCGGTGCCTTCGGTCAGCTTGTTGATCTCGCGCACCATGCGCCGCTGGTGCTTTTCGGTCTGGGCGCCGGTCGCATCGTTTTCCAGCACGATATCGGCGGCTTCGTCCGGGTTCTCGCGGGCATAGTTCCAGCCCTTCATCGAGGCGCGCACGAAGCGGGCCATCTTGTCGACGAAGGCCGGATCCTCGAGGTTCTCCTCCAGAACGTAGAGCCCGTCCTCCAGCGTTGCGGACCCCTGCTCCTCATACTTGAAGACGATCAGCTCCTCCTCGGGAATGCCGGCATCGATCACCTGCCAGTATTCGTTGTAGGTCATCGTCGAGATACAGTCGGCCTGCTTCTGCAGGAGCGGATCGACGTTGAAGCCCTGCTTGAGCACGGTCACGCCGTTGTCGCTGCCGTCGGTCGGAATGCCGAGCTGGCTCATCCACGACAGGAACGGATACTCGTTGCCGAAGAACCAGACGCCCAGCGTGCGCCCGCGGAAATCCTCCGGCGTGGTGATGCCGGTTTCCTTCAGGCAGGTCAGCATCATGCCGGACTTCTTGAACGGCTGGGCAATGTTGACCAGCGGCACGCCGCGTTCGCGGCTGGCAAGGGCCGAGGGCATCCAGTCGACGATGACGTCGGCGCCACCGCCGGCGATCACCTGCGGCGGAGCGATGTCCGGTCCGCCCGGCTTGATCGTGACGTCGAGACCTTCCTCTTCGTAGAAGCCCTTGTCCTGCGCCACGTAATAGCCGGCGAACTGGCCCTGCGTGACCCACTTAAGCTGCAGCGTGACCTCGTCGGCCGCCTGAGCCGGCCCGAGGACCAGGGCCATAGCGGCCGCGGCTAGCAAAGTCTTTCTCATGTCCTACTCCCTCTGGTTTCGGCCCCGCCGTCCGTTATCCCCGGACTGACGGATGCCAGAAGGTGACGACTCGTTCCACGAGCGCCACCAAGCCGTAGAAAAGCGATCCGGCGAGCGCCGCAACGGCAATCGACGCCCAGACCATGTCGACATTCATGCGCCCGACCTCGGTGGAAATGCGGAATCCCATTCCGACGATGGGCGTGCCGAAGAACTCCGCAACAATGGCCCCGATGAGCGCAAGCGTCGAGTTGATTTTCAAGGCATTGAAGATGAAGGGCATCGCCATCGGCAGCCGCATCTTGATCAACGTCTGGCGGTAGTCTGCCGCATATGTGTGCATCAAGTCGTGCTGGATGCGATCCGCTGCGGCAAGACCCGTCACCGTGTTCACCAGCATCGGAAAGAACGTCATGATGATGACGACGGCGGCCTTCGACGGCCAGTCGAAGCCGAACCACATCACCATGATCGGCGCCACGCCGATGATCGGTAGGGCCGAGACCAGATTTCCGATGGGTAGCAGCCCGCGCCGCAGGAACGGAACCCGGTCAACCAGAATGGCGACCACGAAGCCCGAGCCGCAGCCGATGGCGTATCCGATCAGCACGCCCTTGAGGAAGGTTTGCTGGAAGTCCTTCCAGAGAATATCGGGAGAGGCCAGCAGGCGGACCCAGACCTCGGAGGGTGGCGGCAGGAGCACGCGCGGCACGGCGAAGCCGACGACCAGCAACTGCCACAGGATCAACAGCCAGATGCCGAAGGTGAGCGGGATCGCCAGCGCCACGAGCCGCCGCAACGCCGGATCGCGCGGCTCGAGCGCCGCCATTTCCTCCACGCTCAACCAGGCCATCGCCCAGGCGACGACCAGATAGGCCCAGAACCCCGCTCCCGCATCGCCCGCGTGCGGTGTGATCAGCCCGATCAGGGCAAAGGCGAGCGCATAGGACACGCCGCCGAGCCCGATGCAGGCGTAGACGCGACCGACCCGGGCAAACCGGTAGGCCGCAAGCAGCACGATGGCCGCCCCCACCGCCAGCACGAGCGATGGCGTGTCGATCAGGTCGAGCCGGAGGCTTTCGCCGCGGATAACCGGAAGCAGGGTCGCCACCACGGCGAGGCCGAGCGCGCCGGTCGACAGGATCCCGGCGACGGGGCTCTTCGCGCTTGCGCGTTGTGCAACAGATGTCATTGCGCCATCCCCATCCGCTTGAGAACACTCCGCTCGGCCAGCCCGATCAGCGACACCAGCGTGGCGGCGAGAACCGCAGCGACGATCAGCGCCGACCAGATCTGTACGGTCTGCCCGTAGTAGGAGCCGGCGAGCAGGCGCGCGCCGAGACCGGCGACCGCGCCGGTCGGCAGTTCGCCGACGATGGCGCCGACAAGGCTCGCCGCGACGCCGACCTTCATCGAGGCGAAGAGATAGGGCGCAGCCGAGGGGACCCGCAGCTTCCACAACGTCTGCGACGCCGATGCCGAATAGGTCTTCATCAGGTCGAGCTGAATGATTTCCGGGGACCGCAGGCCCTTCACCATGCCGACGGTGACCGGAAAGAACGACAGATAGGTCGAGATCAGCGCCTTGGGCAGAAGACCCGAAATCCCGATGGCATTCAGCACCACGATGATCATCGGCGCGATGGCGAGGATCGGGATCGTTTGCGATGCAATCACCCAGGGCATCAGGCTCTTGTCGAGCACGCGGCTGTGCACGATCCCGATGGCGAGCAGGATGCCGAGCACCGTCCCCATCAGGAAACCGAGCAGCGTGGAGGAAAGCGTGATCGAGCTGTGATAGACGAGGCTGCGCTTGGATGTGATGCTCTTTTCTGCCGTGGTCTCCCAGATCTCGACCGCAACCTGATGCGGCGACGGCAGCACCGGGCGGTCCTGCGCCAGCGTGTCGGTGACGAGCTGGACGATGGAAACATCCTCGACGCCGCCGCGCTTGTAGATGTCGCGCTGGAACGGCGTGTTGAGCAAAACCGCAGCCAGATACCAGACCGCCAGCAGCACGGCGACCACGACAAGGACAGGTCCGGCGGTGCCCGACATCAGTCCGGCGAAGGGCGAGCGGACCGGTACGGCAAGTGATGTCGAGCTCATGCGTCAGCCCCCTGTTCCATCCGCTGAAGGATCGCGGCGCGCAAGACTCCTGCCTGCTCCAGCGTGATGCCGGACACCAGACGCCGGGACTCCCCGTCGACTGTCTTCACGTCGAGACCATAACCCGGCCAGTCGACCGGTTTCGTCTTGGCCTTGCCGTATTCCGTCTGGCCCATCGACACACTGGCGAGCTCGGTGAAGGGCCACCGCCGCGTCGGAGCGAGCGGCACGGCGCCAAGGCCGGGGAGCACCAGCATCGAGGTTGCCTCGACGTCCGATTGCCGGATCTTCAGCAGAACCCTTCCGAAATTCGCGCGCGCGATCTCGTAGAGCATATAGCCGAGCAGACCGGCCATCGCGAGGGTCACGATATCGAGATGCGACGCGGCATAGGCCGCCGTCGCGACGGCGAGAAAGACGACGGGAATGCCGGCCACCACGGTGGCGATCGGCTTTTGCCGCGAGGCGATGGTGAAGCGGTCGACCTCGCCGTCGCGCGTGCGCGTCAGGTCCGTCGCCCGCCAGCCAATGCCGAACCGCATGGTCTCAGTCATCATAGGAATGCCCCGCCCTGAGGCCTTCGCGCACCCGGTGGGCGATCTTCAGGAACTCCGGCGTTTCGCGGATGTCGAGCGTGCGGTCGCGCGGCAGGTCGCTTTCGATCACGTCGTAGATACGGCCGGGTCGCGGACACAGCACGACGATCTTGGTCGAGAGAAACACCGCCTCGGGAATCGAGTGGGTCACGAAGACCACCGTCTTGTTGGTCTTGTCCCACAGCTTCAGGAGCTGCTCGTTGAGATGATCGCGGACGATTTCGTCCAATGCGCCGAAGGGCTCGTCCATCAGGAGCAGGTCGGGGTCGAAGGAGAGCGCGCGGGCGATGGAGGCGCGCTGCTGCATGCCGCCGGAAAGTTGCCACGGGTACTTGCGCTCGAAGCCGGCGAGATTGACCAGCTCCATGTTCTTCCTGATGCGCTCCTCGCGCTCCGCCTTTCCCATGCCCATGATCTCGAGCGGCAGAGCGATATTGTCGGAGATGGTACGCCAGGGATAAAGGGCGGCGGCCTGAAAGACGTAGCCGTAGGCGCGCTTCAGCCGCGCCTCGTCCGGCGTCATGCCGTTGACCGAGATCGACCCGCCGGTCGGCTGCTCCAGATCGGCGATCACGCGCAAGAGCGTGGTCTTGCCACAGCCCGACGGGCCGATGAAGGAGACAAACTCGCCCTCGCCGATGGCGAGATCGATGTCGGAGAGCGCATGGACGGGACCGTCGTTGGTCTCAAAGGTCAGGGAAAGCTTGGCGATGTCGATGACGGAGCGGACCGTCTCTTCCGCTGGCTGAGGTTGCATGTTGGTCGCCTATCCCTCGTTCGGGGCCTGTTGGGGCAAACACGTCGATGATCGCGAAAACGGCAGCCTCCCGTTTGGAAGACTGCCGCCCTGCATCAAACGCCGGTTGCCGGAATGCCGGTGCGCTCCACCTTGCGCGGCGCGGTTAGTTCCTTCCAGGTCGACAGCGCCCTGTTGACCGCCTGGAACGGCGTGCGCTTGACGAACTGGCCGTGGCCCTGTTTCTCGATAACCTTGCCGTCCTCGAAACCGACACGACCACGGGTCAGCGTGAAGCGCGGCAGGCCCTTCACATGCTTGCCCTCGAAGACGTTGTAGTCGATAGCCGAAACCTGGTTGGCGGCTTGAATCGTCTTTTCCTTCGCCGGATCCCACACCACGATATCGGCGTCGGCACCGACCAAGATCGCGCCCTTCCGCGGGTAGATGTTGAGGATCTTGGCGATGTTGGTCGAGGTGACCGCGACGAATTCGTTCATCGTCAGGCGGCCGGTGGCGACGCCATGGGTCCACAGCATCGGCATGCGGTCTTCCAGACCGCCGGTGCCGTTGGGGATCTTGGTGAAGTCGCCGACGCCGTAGCGCTTCTGTTCGGTGGAGAAGGCGCAGTGGTCGGTCGCGACCACCTGCAGCGTGCCCGCCTGCAGGCCGGCCCAGAGGCTGTCCTGGTGCTTCTTGTCGCGGAACGGCGGCGACATCACGCGTCGCGCGGCGTGGTCCCAATCGGGATGGCGGTATTCGCTGTCGTCCAGCGTCAGGTGCTGGATCAGAGGCTCGCCGTAGCAGCGGATGCCGTTCTGCTTGGCCCGGCGGATCGCCTCATGCGCCTGTTCCGAGGAGGTGTGCACCACATAGAGCGGCACGCCGGCCATGTCGGCGATCATGATCGCGCGGTTGGTGGCTTCGCCCTCGACCTCGGGGGGCCGGGAATAGGCATGCGCCTCGGGGCCGTTGTTGCCTTCCGCCAGAAGCCGGGCGGAGAGATCGGCGACGACATCGCCGTTTTCGGCATGCACCATCGGCAGCGCGCCGAGCGCCGCACAGCGCTGGAAGGAGGCGAACATCTCATCGTCCTCGATCATCAGCGCGCCCTTGTAGGCCATGAAGTGCTTGAAGGTATTGATGCCGCGCTCGTGAACGACGGTCTCCATCTCGTTGAAGACCTGTTCGCTCCACCAGGTGATCGCCATGTGGAAGGAGTAGTCGCAATGGGCCATCGTCGACTTGTTGTCCCACATCTGGATGGCTTCCAGCAGGGACTGCTGCGGCGCGGGTAGGCAGAAGTCGACGACCATCGACGTGCCGCCGGCAAGGGCCGCCTTGGTGCCACTGTCGAAATTGTCGGTCGAATAGGTGCCCATGAAGGGCATTTCCAGATGCACATGCGGGTCGATGCCGCCCGGCATCACGTAGCAGCCGGTGGCATCCAGAACCTCGTCGCCGGAAAGGTTCGGGCCGATCTCGACGATCTTGCCGCCCTCGACCTTGACGTCCGCCTCATAGGTCAGGTCTGCCGTGACGACCGTTCCGCCCTTGATCACTTTGCTGGTCATGGCTTGATCCCTCTGTCTGGTGTGTCCGCGAGGCCTCTTGTCGGACCTTTCGGTTGTCTAGGGGGCGGCGCGCCAATCGGCGCGCCAAATGATGTTCACTCCGCGATCTCGGCCGCATCGAGCACCGCATGCAGCAGCACGTCGGCGCCGGCGGTGGCCCAGTCCTTGGAAATCTCCTCCGCCTCGTTGTGCGACAGGCCGTCGACACAGGGGCACATGATCATCGCCGTCGGCGCGACGCGGTTGATCCAGCAGGCGTCGTGACCGGCACCCGAGATGATGTCCCGGTGCGAATAGCCGAGCCGCTCGGCGGCGTTGCGCACGGCCTTGACGCAGGTCTCGTCGAAGGTGACGGGATCGAAATGGCCAACGGATTCGATCTCGACGCTGAGCCCCAGTTCCTCGGCGATCTTCGGGGCCTTGGCCTCGAACTCCGCCTTCATGCCGTCGAGCGTGTTCTGGTCGGGCGAGCGGAAGTCGATGGTGAAGACCACCTTGCCCGGAATGACGTTGCGCGAGTTGGGATGAACGTCGCAATGGCCGATGGCGCCGACCGCGCGCGGCTGGTTCTTCATCGCGATCTCATGCACCAGCTCGGTCATGCGCGCCATGCCGAGACCGGCGTTTCTGCGCATCGGCATCGGCGTGGAGCCGGTGTGGCTGTCCTTGCCGGTCACCGTCACCTGCAACCACCACAGGCCCTGGCCGTGGGTGACGACGCCGATGTCCTTTTCCTCCGCTTCCAGGATAGGCCCCTGCTCGATGTGCAGCTCGAACATGGCGTGGATCTCGTCCTTGCGCGATCCGACCGGCTCGTCGCCGACCCAGCCGATCCGCTTCAGCTCGTCGCCGAACTTCTTGCCGTCCGCATCGACCCGGTCGTAGGCCCAGTCCTGCTCGTGCATGCCGGCGAAAACGCCGGAGGCAAGCATGGCAGGCGCAAACCGCGTGCCTTCCTCGTTGGTCCAGTTGACGACGACGATCGGCCGTTTGGTCTTGATGTTGAGGTCGTTGAGCGTGCGGATCAGCTCCAGCCCGCCGAGAACGCCGAGGACGCCATCGTATTTGCCGCCCGTCGGCTGGGTGTCGAGATGCGAACCGACATAGACGGGCTTTGCGTCGGGATCCGTTCCCTCGCGGCGGGCAAACATGTTGCCCATCGTGTCGACGCCCATCGACATGCCGGCCGCGTCGCACCAGGACTGGAAGAGCTTGCGGCCCTCGTTGTCGGCATCGGTCAGCGTCTGGCGGTTGTTGCCGCCGGCAACACCCGGTCCGATCTTCGCCATCTCCATCAGGCTGTCCCACAGCCGGTCGCCGTCGATGCGGATGTTCTTTCCAGGTGCGCTCATCACGCCTCTCCTAACTCTTGAGTTCGACTTCGACGAAGCTCATTGGAGCATCGCCGCCGTTGACGACATTGTGTTCGACCCCGGCGGGACGGCGGTAGGCCGCCCCTGCCGGCATCTCCACCCGGCGGGCCTCGCCGCCGGGCTCCTCCAGCAGGAAATGACAGTCCGTCACGGGCGTCACGACATAGTCCATGTCGTGACGGTGCCAGCCGGTTTCCGCGCCTGGCGCGAAGTCCCAGCGGGTGACGCGCACCCGCTCGTCGTCGACCAGCACCTCAGATGTGGCGGAAGGACGTGTCATCGCTGCCGTCAATCCATGTTCGGGAAGGTATATACCGCCCCGTCCTTGATGCCGGCAGGCCAGCGGGTCGTGACCGTCTTGAGCCGGGTGTTGAAGCGCACGCCCTCCTCGCCGTAGATCGAATGATCGCCGAACAGCGAGCGCTTCCAGCCGCCGAAGGAAAAGTAAGCGACCGGCACCGGGATCGGCACGTTGATGCCGACCATGCCGACCTCGATGCCGTCGGCGAAGGCGCGGGCGGCATCGCCGTCGCGGGTGAAGATCGCCGTGCCGTTGCCGTATTCATGCTCGTTGATCAGCGACAGGGCTTCCTCGTAGCCCTTGGCGCGCACCACCGAGAGCACCGGACCGAAGATCTCTTCCTTGTAGATCGTCATGTCCTTCGTGACCCGGTCGAACAGCGTGCCGCCGACGAAATAGCCGTTCTCATAGCCCTGAAGCGTGAAACCACGCCCGTCGACCAGAAGCTCCGCGCCTTCCTTCTCGCCCTGGTCGATATAGCCGAGCACCTTGCGCATGTGCTGTTCGGTGACGACCGGGCCCATTTCGGCATCCTTGTCGGTTGCCGGGCCGATCTTCAGCGCCTGCACGCGCGGGATCAGCTTTTCCACCAGCCGGTCGGCAGTTTCCTCGCCGATGGGAACGGCGACCGAGATCGCCATGCAGCGCTCGCCGGCGGAGCCATAGCCCGCGCCCATCAGGGCATCGGCGGCCTGGTCCATGTCGGCATCGGGCATCACCACCATGTGGTTCTTGGCGCCGCCCAGCGCCTGGACCCGCTTTCCGTGCGCCGTACCGGTGGAATAGACGTATTCGGCAATCGGCGTGGAGCCGACGAAGGAGAGCGCCTTCACGTCCGGGTGGGTCAGGAGCACATCGACGGCTTCCTTGTCGCCATGCACGACGTTCAGCACGCCATCGGGAAACCCGGCCTTCTGGAAGAGATCGTAGACCACCATCACGGCGGAGGGATCGCGCTCGGACGGCTTGAGGACGAAGGTGTTCCCGCAGGCAACCGAGATCGGATACATCCAAAGCGGCACCATCGCCGGAAAGTTGAACGGCGTGATGCCGGCGACGACGCCGAGCGGCTGGCGGTCGGAATAACTGTCGATGGCCGGACCGACGTTGCGGGCGAAATCGCCCTTCAGCAGATGCGGGATGCCACAGGCGAATTCCACCACCTCGATGCCGCGCGCCACTTCGCCCAGCGCATCGTCATGGGTCTTGCCGTGTTCGGCGGAAATCGCGCGGGCGATGTCATCGGCATGGGCGGACAGAAGCTCCTTGAAGCGGAACATGCAGCGCGCCCGCTTCGCCGGAGGCGTGTCACGCCAGGCCGGGAAGGCCGCTTTCGCTGCGGCAATCGCCTCGGCGACTTCGTCGGCGGTCGACAGGTGAAGCGTCGCGCTCTGTTCGCCGGTCGCGGGATTGTAGATCGCGGCCGTGCGGGCGGAACGGGAGGGGGCACGTGTGCCGCCGATGGCATTTTCAATGACTGTCATGTTCGGTTCCAGGTCCGTGGCCGGGCCGAAATCTGCCGCCCCGCCATCGTTTCGTGTGAGCTTGCGCAGACCGCACCGGTGACCGGTGCGGCCTGCGGTCCGGGATCTAGTCCAGAGCTTCCAGAACGGTGCGGAGGGTGTCGACCAGCCGGTCGATCTCGCTCTTCTCGATGATCAGCGGCGGCGACAGCGCGATGATGTCGCCGGTGGTGCGGATCAGGACGCCGGCCTCATAGGCATTGAGGAAGGCAGTGAAGGCCCGCTTCGTCGGCTCGCCCGCCATCGGCTCCAGCTCGATCGCGCCGATCAGGCCGATGTTGCGGATGTCGATGACGTGGCGCGTGCCTTTCAGCGAATGCAGCGCATCGGCCCAATAGTCGTCAAGCTCGGCGGCGCGGGTCAGGAGCCCCTCTTCCTCATAGGTGTCGAGCGTGCCGAGCGCGGCCGCGCAGGCGACCGGATGACCGGAATAGGTGTAGCCGTGGAAGAACTCGATGAGGTGCTCGGGTCCGGTCATGAAGGCCTGATGCACGTCGCTGGAACAGAACACCGCGCCCATCGGAATGACGCCGTTGGTGATGCCCTTGGCAGTGGTGACCAGATCGGGCACGACCCCGAAATGATCGACCGCGAAGGGCGAGCCCAGGCGTCCGAACCCGGTGATCACCTCGTCGAAGATCAGCAAGATGCCATGCTGGTCGCAGATCTCGCGCAACCGCTTGAGATAGCCCTTCGGCGGGATCAGAACGCCGGTGGAGCCGGCCACGGGCTCGACGATCACGGCGGCGATGGTCGAGGGGTCATGCAGCTGGACGAGACGGATCAGCTCCTCGGCATATTCCGCGCCGTTTTCCGGCTGACCGCGCGAGAAGGCGTTGCGCTCCAGATCGTGGGTGTGGCGGATGTGGTCGACGCCGCCGAGCAGCGTCCCGAACATCTTGCGGTTGGCAACGATACCGCCGACGGAGATGCCGCCGAAGTTGACGCCGTGATAGCCGCGCTCGCGGCCGATCAGCCGGGTGCGGGAGCCCTCGCCGCGGACGCGGTGATAGGCAATCGCCATCTTCAGCGCCGTCTCGACGGATTCGGAGCCGGAATTGGTGAAAAACACATGGTCGAGCGGCGAGGGCATTAGCGCCGAAAGGCGCGCGGCCAGCTCGAAGGCATGCGGATGACCCATCTGGAAGGCCGGCGCATAGTCGAGCTCGGCGATCTGGCGCTGCACCGCCTCGGTGATGCGGGGCCGCGCGTGGCCGGCGTTGCAGCACCACAGCCCGGCCGTACCGTCCAGCACCTGACGACCGTCGGCGGTCTTGTAGTACATGCCCTCCGCGCCGACGAAGAGGCGCGGGTTCTTCTTGAACTGGCGGTTTGCCGTAAACGGCATCCAGAAGGCGTCGAGATTGTTGCTGGTCAGCGCCGGCTGCGACATGGGTCCTCCGATCGCCCGCGCTTTGTTCCCGGCGGGCGCCCTGTTGTCTGTGATGCGATCGGCTTCGCGACAGGGCGCGGGACAAATCCCGCGCGCACGGCCGCCTGGTGCCGGCACGAAGCCTAGCACCGCCCATCGTTCCCCGTCTTCCCGCGCGTCGCGATCTTGCGCATCATGGCAGCTTGCGCGCCGCACAGGCAGCTCCCGCACCGAAGCGCGAGGGCTGAAATCTGGAAGGTCGCGGCCGTCGGTCTTGTTGTTTTGTGCCGGCGGTCCGTCGCATGTTATCCATTGCGTCAGGCCAAAAAACCTGACCAAATGGTCAAAATGAGCCTAGGAAGGCTTGACCACATGGTCAAGATCAATTTTTGGCTGTTGTGCCGAATTGGCGATCAGGGACGATGCGCGCCAGGGACAAGACACAAAA